>NZ_JBIVUT010000024.1:0-154457 GCF_044757365.1 Streptomyces sp. NPDC091289 | reverse complement strand
GGGGTGGCGGGCGGGTCAATGCAAGCGGGCCGCCCCTGGCTATGGGGGCTGGGGCCCCCCGGGGCGGGACCGCCCCCGCGCACCCCCCGAAACACGCGGGGGGGGGGGCGGCGCCCCGCGCGACGAGCGGAGAACGGCTACCGCAGCTACGACGAGGACGACCTGCGCCTCCTCCAGCAGATCCGGACACTCCAGGACTTCGGGTTCGATCTGGAGGAGACCAGGCCCTTCGTCGACTGCCTGCGCGCCGGCCACCCGGCCGGCGACTCCTGTCCCGCCTCGCTCGCCGTCTACCGGCGCAAGCTCGACGAGCTGGACGCGCTGATCGGGCAGCTCGTGTCCGTGCGCGCCGAGGTCGGCGCCCAGCTAGCCCGAGCCGAACTGGAGGCGTCGGCCGACCTGCCCGGTGGCCCGCCGCCCCGCTGCGAAATGGGAGGACAACCATGATCCGGACCGAAGGCGTCACCCACGTCACCGAGGAGACCTTCGAGGCGGAGGTGCTGGAATCCGCGCTGCCCGTGCTGGTCCAGTTCACCGCCGACTGGTGCGGTCCCTGCCGCCAGCTCGCCCCGGTGCTCGGTGAGATCGCCCGGGAGGAGGCCGACCGGATCAGGATCGTCCAGCTCGACGTCGACCGCGAACCCGGGATCCCCGTCCGGTACGGCGTGCTGGCGACGCCGACCCTGATGGTCTTCCGGGCGGGCGAGCCGGTGAAGTCGATCGTCGGCGCCCGGCCGAAGCGGAAGCTGCTCCAGGAACTGGCGGACGTCCTCGACCCGGCCACAACGCCCTGAGCTGGATCCTTTCCCGGAAGTGCGTATCTGACAGTCAAGTGGGTTCTGGGCAAGGGGCCGCCGCGCGCCCAGCATGGTCCACATGACGCAAGCGAACACACCGAATCCCGCCCCTGTCACCGTCCTCGGCCTCGGCGACATGGGCCGCGCCCTGGCCGGCGCCTTCCTGGCCGCCGGTCACCCCACCACCGTCTGGAACCGTTCCCCCGGCAAGGGCGAGGACCTCGTGGACCGGGGCGCGGTGCGGGCCGCGTCCGCCGAGGAGGCCGTGCGGGCGAGCGGACTCGTCGTGGTCTGCCTCGTCGACTACGACGCCTCCGACGCGGTCCTGGAGCCGCTGACCGGGGCCCTTCAGGGGCGGGTCCTGGTCAACCTCACCTCGGACACCCCGGCCCGCTCACGGCAGGCCGCCGCCTGGGCCGAGAAGCACTCCCTGTCCTACCTCGACGGGACGATCATGGTGCCGGTCGACGTGATCGGCTCGGCCGAGGCGCTGGTGTTCCACTCCGGCGACCGGGCCGCCTTTGAGGCGCACGAGGCCACCCTCAAGGCGCTCGGCGCGCCCGCCACCTTCCTCGGCGAGGACCACGGGCTCGCCGCCGCCTACGACATGGCGATTCTGGACTTCTTCTACGGGGCCATGGGCGGCCTCGTCCACGCCTTCGCGCTGGCCCGCGCGGAGGGCATCGACGGCGCGTCGCTCGCCCCGTACCTCAACACGATCGCGGCCATCCTGCCGCCGATCGCCGCGCACACGGCGGCCGGCGCGGACTCGCGCGACTACACGCCCGACGGCGCGAACCTCGCCATGATGGCGGCCAGCGTCGACCACATCCTGCACACCTCGAAGGATCACGGTCTGGACGTCTCGCAGCTGGCCGCGCTCAAGGGCGTCACCGACCGGGCCATCGCGAAGGGCCACGGCCCGGAGTCGTGGACGAGCATCATCGAGGTGCTCGCCGCCGAGGACTGACCCGTCGCGAACGGGGGAGGGGCCGGTACCGCGTCCGCGAGAGACGCGCTACCGGCCCCGGCCGTTCACAGCCCCGGACGGGCTACGCCGGGCGGAACCACACCGTCGCCAGCGGCGGCAGCGTCAGCGAGATGCTGGACGGGCGGCCGTGCGCGGGCACCGCCTCCGCCTTCAGCGGCTCCTCGTTGCGCACGTCGCCACCGCCGTAACGGGCCGCGTCGGTGTTCAGGACCTCGACCCAGCCCTCCGTGCCGGTCTCCGGCACCCCGAGGCGGTAGTCGCTCCGGACCGCCGGGGAGAAGTGCGAGACCGCGAGCAGCGGGGAGCCGTCCGCGTCGTACCGCAGGAACGCGAACACATTGTCCTCGGCCGCCCCGCCGTCCACCCAGCTGAACCCCTCCGGCACCGTGTCGCGCTGCCACAGCGCGGGCACCGCCCCGTACACCGCGTTCAGATCGCCGACCAGGGTCCGCACCCCGCGGTGGTCGCCGGACGCCTCGTAGGAGGGATCCAGCAGCCACCAGTCCGGGCCGTGCCCCTCGGACCACTCCGCTCCCTGGGCGAACTCCTGGCCCATGAAGAGGAGTTGCTTGCCCGGGTGGGCCCACATGAAGCCCAGGTAGGCGCGGTGGTTGGCGCGCTGCTGCCACCAGTCGCCGGGCATCTTCGCCACCAGCGCCTGCTTGCCGTGCACCACCTCGTCGTGCGAGATCGGCAGCACATAGTTCTCGCTGTAGGCGTACACCATCGAGAACGTCATCTCGTTGTGGTGGTACTTGCGGTGGATCGGCTCCTTGGCGATGTACTGGAGCGAATCGTGCATCCAGCCCATGTTCCACTTCAGCCCGAAGCCCAGGCCGCCGCCGTCGGTGGGGCGGGTGACGCCGTCCCAGGCGGTGGACTCCTCGGCGATCGTGACGACGCCGGGGTTGCGGCGGTAGACGGTCGCGTTCATCTCCTGGAGGAAGGCGACCGCGTCCAGGTTCTCCCGGCCGCCGAACTCGTTGGGCGACCACTGCCCGTCCTCGCGGGAGTAGTCGAGGTAGAGCATCGAGGCCACCGCGTCGACCCGCAGCCCGTCGATGTGGAACTCCTCGCACCAGTACGTGGCGTTGGCGACGAGGAAGTTGCGTACCTCCGTGCGGCCGTAGTCGAACTCCAGCGTCCCCCAGTCCGGGTGCGCCGCGCGCTGCGGGTCGGCGTGCTCGTACAGCGGCCGTCCGTCGAACTCGGCCAACGCCCAGTCGTCGCGCGGGAAATGGGCCGGAACCCAGTCCATGATCACGCCGATGCCCGCCCGGTGCAGGGCGTCCACCAGGTACCGGAAGTCGTCCGGGGTGCCCATCCGCGAGGTCGGCGCGTAGAAGCCGGTGACCTGGTAGCCCCAGGAGCCGCCGAAGGGATGCTCGGAGACCGGCATCAGCTCGACGTGCGTGAAGCCCAGGTCCTTGACGTACGCGGGAAGCTGCTCGGCCAGTTGACGATACGTCAGCCCCGGTCGCCAGGAGGAGAGATGGACCTCGTACACCGAGAACGGGGCCTCGTGGACCGGCCGGTCGCCCCGGTGCGCCATCCAGTCCGCGTCCTGCCACTCGTGGTGCTTGGCGGTGACGATCGAGGCGGTCGCGGGCGGCACCTCGGTGCGCCGGGCCATCGGGTCGGCCCGCACCGTGTGCGAACCGTCCGGGCGGCAGATGTCGTACTTGTACAGCGCGCCCTCGCCGACCCCGGGCAGGAACAGCTCCCACACCCCGGTCGAGCCGAGCGAACGCATCGGCGTGCCCGTGCCGTCCCAGTAGGTGAAGTCCCCGGTGATCCGCACGCCGCGCGCGTTCGGAGCCCAGAGCGTGAACCGGGTCCCGGCCACCCCCTGGTGGACCATCGGCTCCGCGCCGAGCGCCCGCCACAGCTCCTCGTGGCGGCCCTCGCCGATCAGATGCAGATCGAGTTCGCCGATCGCCGGCCAGAAGCGGTACGGGTCCTCCACCTCGATGGTGGTGTCGTCGTACGCCACCTCCAGCCGGTACGCGGGCGCCTCGGGCACCGGCAGCACACCGGAGAAGAAGCCGTCGCCGTCGTCGTGCAGCTCGGCCCGCAGCCCGGTCGCCAGTACGGTGACGGACCGCGCGAACGGCCGCAGCGCCCGGACCAGCACCCCGCCCGGGATCGGGTGCGCGCCGAGCACGTCGTGCGGCGCGTGGTGGTCGCCGGCCAGCAGCCGGCCGCGGTCCGCGCCGTCCAGGGCCGGTGCGGGACGCGCGCCCTGGCCGTCGCCGGCCTGCCGGGGGCGCGGCGGGCCCGCGTCGGCGCGCCGGGTCCTGGCGCGCTTGGCGGGCGCGGCCGCGGTGGTGGGCGTGGCGGGCGCGGGAGCCACGTCGACGGCGGCCTCGGCGGCTTCGACGACAGCCTCGGCGGGGACCTCGACCGGCACGTCGGCGGTCTTGCGGGATGCCTTGCGGGACGGCTTGCGGGCGGTCACAGGGACGGCCTCCTCGGAGGGTGAAGGGGAGAAGCGCGGACGGGAGAGCGGGAAGGCGGGAGGTACGTGGGGGAGTGCGGGTCAGGCCGCGGCGGACCGGGCCAGCCGTTGGATGGCCGCCATCGGAACCGGCAGCCAGTCGGGGCGGTGCCGGGCCTCGTACAGCACCTCGTACACGGCCTTGTCGGTCTCGTGGGCGCGCAGCAGCTCCGGTTCGCCGCGCGGGTCGCTGCCCGACGCCTGCGCGTAGCCCTCGCAGTAGGCGGCACGGCAGCGGGCCGCCCACTCCGGGTTCCACGGGAGGTGCGAGCGGGCCGCGTAGTCGAAGGAGCGCAGCATGCCGGCGACATCGCGCACCGGGGGCGCGGGCCTGCGGCGCTCGGGCAGCGGGCGGGCCGGTTCGCCCTCGAAGTCGATCAGTGACCAGAAACCGTCGGCGGAGCGCAGGGTCTGCCCGAGGTGGAGATCGCCGTGCACCCGCTGCTGGGCCCAGCCGCTGCCCCGCACCCCGAGGTCCGTCACCGCGTCGAACGCGGCGCGCAGTCCGGGGACGTACGGCACGAGCGCCGGGACCGCCTGGGCTGCGGCCTCCAGCCGCTGGGTCATCTGGGAGACGAGCTGCCGGGTCTGGGTGCCGCGCAGCGCCGGGGTCGGCAGCGCGGCGGCGAGCGCGGTGTGCACCTCGGCGGTGGCCCGGCCCAGCGCCCGCGCCTCGGTGAGGAAGTCGCGGCCCGCGGCCAGCGCGCCCAGCGCGAGCTGCCAGCCGTCGCGGGCGCCGTGCAGGAAGGGCTGGAGGACGCCGAGGGTGAGCGGTTCGGGTCCCTGCGCCTCGAACCAGGCGACCGGGGCCGGCACCCGCGCGCACCCCTCGCCGGTGAGCGCGAGGGGCAGCTCCAGGTCCGGGTTGGTGCCGGGGAAGACGCGCCGGAAGATCTTGAGGATGAACGCGTCCCCGTAGACGAGCGAGGAGTTGGACTGTTCGGCGTCCAGCACCCGGGGCGCCAGCCCGGCCGGGACCGGGGCGGTCCGCCGGAAGCGCAGCGAGCCGAGGCTCCCGGGGTGGCGGAAGCGTTCCAGCAGCAGATCGGCCAGCCGCGGGTCGTGCAGGGCGTCGTAGACGGTCCGTCCGGCGAGCGGGCCCCGCTCCACCCGGCCGATCAGGGCGCCCGCGAGCAGCGGCGGCAGTGACGTTCTTGCGCCGAGGAGGAGTTGGTAGCAGTCCTCGGCCGGGCGGTCCTGCTGGGAGGGCTGCTCGACCCGCAGCAGCAGGTGCAGGAGCCCCGGGCCCGCCGTGCCGTCCAGCGGCAGCATCTCCGTGGCGGAGACCAGGGAGAAGCCGGTGACCGGCCGGCCCTTGCCGGCGAACCAGCGCTGCCGGGGCAGCCATGCGTGGAGCAGCGGGGCGAGGGACGGGAGCAGGGCCCCGTCCGTCGTACTACTGAGGGTTGCGCTGATCCTCGTGCTCTTCGCCAGGGCGACGTGAGTGGATGCAGCCTCCGACATGGCATCGCGTCCTTTCCCCGGGCACACAGGATGCGAAGAGTGTCCCGGATTGCGGCAATGGCTGTCCGGCTGTGCGGGACGTGTCGGGAGAGGAAGGTGCTTACGGACTCGAACGGCGGAACCGTGAAGGCCGGGGGCGGCGGAACCGTGAGAGGCCCGCGGCCTTGCGTTGGGGTCAGGGTGCCCGGTGCGGGGCGGCGGAAACCGTCCCGCACCGGGCGGACGGGGCATCAGGCCGGCGGCGCGTCCTTGCGCAGCCGGAACCAGTAGAAGCCGTGTCCCGCGAGGGTCAGCAAGTAGGGCCACTGGCCGATGGCCGGGAAGCGTACCCCGCCGATCAATTCCACCGGATGACGTCCGTTGAACGATCGCAGGTCGAGCTCCGTCGGCTGGGCGAACCGCGAGAAGTTGTGCACGCACAGGACGAGGTCGTCCTTGTACTCGCGGGTGAACGCCAGCACCGCCGGGTTGGAGGACGGGAGTTCGGTGTACTCGCCGAGACCGAAGGCCGGATTCTGCTTACGGATCTCGATCATCCGGCGGGTCCAGTGCAGCAGCGAGGACGGCGAGGCCATCGACGCCTCGACGTTGGTGACCTGGTAGCCGTAGACCGGGTCCATGATCGTGGGGAGATAGAGCCGCCCCGGATCGCTGGAGGAGAACCCGGCGTTGCGGTCGGGCGTCCACTGCATCGGGGTGCGCACCGCGTCCCGGTCGCCCAGCCAGATGTTGTCGCCCATCCCGATCTCGTCCCCGTAGTAGAGGATCGGGGAGCCGGGCAGCGACAGCAGCAGCGCGGTGAACAGCTCGATCTGGTTGCGGTCGTTGTCCAGCAGCGGGGCGAGCCGCCGCCGGATGCCGATGTTGGCGCGCATCCGCGGGTCCTTGGCGTACTCCGCGTACATGTAGTCGCGCTCTTCGTCCGTGACCATTTCGAGCGTGAGCTCGTCGTGGTTGCGCAGGAAGATGCCCCACTGGCAGTTCTTCGGGATCGCCGGGGTCTTGGCCAGGATTTCGGAGACCGGGTACCGGCTCTCGCGGCGCACCGCCATGAAGATCCGCGGCATCACGGGGAAGTGGAACGCCATATGGCATTCGTCGCCGCCCTGCTCGTAGTCGCCGAAGTAGTCGACGACGTCCTCCGGCCACTGGTTGGCCTCGGCGAGGAGCACGGTGTCCGGGTAGTTGGCGTCGATCTCCTTGCGGACCCGCTTGAGGAAGTGGTGGGTCTCGGGGAGGTTCTCGCAGTTGGTGCCCTCGCGCTGGTAGAGGTAGGGCACCGCGTCGACCCGGAAGCCGTCGATGCCCAGGTCCAGCCAGAAGCGCAGGGCCGCGAGGATCTCCTCCTGCACCGCCGGGTTCTCGTAGTTGAGGTCCGGCTGGTGCGAGAAGAAGCGATGCCAGTAGTACTGCTTGCGCACCGGGTCGAAGGTCCAGTTGGACGTCTCGGTGTCGACGAAGATGATCCGGGCGTCCTGGAACTGCTTGTCGTCGTCCGCCCAGATGTAGTAGTCGCCGTACGGCCCGTCCGGGTCGGTGCGGGACTGCTGGAACCACTCGTGCTGATCGCTCGTGTGGTTCATGACGAAGTCGATGATGACGCGCATGCCCCGCTGGTGCGAGGCGTCCACGAACTCCACGAAGTCGGCGAGATCGCCGAACTCCGGCAGGACGGCGGTGTAGTCGGAGACGTCGTAGCCCCCGTCGCGCAGCGGCGACTTGAAGAACGGCGGCAGCCAGAGGCAGTCGACGCCGAGCCACTGGAGATAGTCCAGCTTGGCGGTGATGCCCTTGAGGTCGCCGATTCCGTCGCCGTTGGAGTCCTGGAAGGACCGGACGAGCACCTCGTAGAAGACGGCGCGCTTGAACCAGTCGGGATCGCGGTCCTTGGCGGGAGTGTCCTCGAACGTGTCGTGGACAGGCTCATTGACGATCATGGTGTGGGTGACCCTCCGGTCGGCGGGGACGGTCGCAGGACGGCGATGTGCGCGGGCGTGATGCCCGGCTCTAGGCGCACATAGAAGGCCCTGCCCCAGTGATAGGTATCGCCGGTGAGCTCGTCGCGCACCGGTACGCGCTCGTGCCATGAGAGGCCGAGCCGCTCCATGTCCAACGAGACCGTGGCCTCCTGGGTGTGGTGCGGGTCGAGGTTCACGACCACCAGAACGGTGTTCGTTCCGGAGCGCTTGCTGTAGGCGATCAGCGCTTCGTTGTCGGTGTGGTGGAAGTGGACGTCGCGCAGCTGCCGCAGAGCGGGGTTACGCCGGCGGATCCGGTTCAGCGAGGTGATCAGGGGCGTCAGCGTGCGGCCCTCGCGTTCCGCCGACTCCCAGTCCCTCGGGCGCAGTTCGTACTTCTCCGAGTGCAGGTACTCCTCGCTCCCCGGCTTGGCCGGAGTGTTCTCGCACAGCTCGAATCCCGCGTACACGCCCCAGGAAGGGGCCAGCGTCGCGGCCAGCACCGCCCGTGCCTCGAAGGCCGGGCGGCCGCCCTCCTGGAGGTAACCGGGAAGGATGTCGGGGGTGTTCACGAAGAAGTTGGGCCGCATGTACGAGGCGGCCTCGCCGGACAGCTCCGTGACGTAGTCGGTGAGCTCCTGCTTGGTGTTGCGCCAGGTGAAGTACGTGTACGACTGCTGGAAGCCGACCGCGCCCAGCGTGTGCATCATCGCCGGGCGGGTGAACGCCTCCGCCAGGAAGACGACGTCGGGGTCGGTGCCGTTGATCTCGGCGATGACCTTCTCCCAGAACACCACCGGCTTGGTGTGCGGGTTGTCGACCCGGAAGATACGCACCCCGTGGTCCATCCAGAAGCGCAGGATCCGTACGGTCTCCGCCACCAGACCGCGCATGTCCTTGTCGAAGGCGATCGGATAGATGTCCTGGTACTTCTTCGGCGGGTTCTCGGCGTACGCGATCGAACCGTCCGGGCGGTGATGGAACCAGTCCGGGTGCTCCTTGACCCACGGGTGGTCCGGCGAACACTGGAGCGCGAAGTCCAGGGCGATCTCCATCCGCAGATTGCCGGCGACCGACACGAAGTGGTCGAAGTCCTCCAGCGTGCCCAGCTCCGGGTGGACCGCGTCGTGCCCGCCGTCCGGCGAACCGATCGCCCACGGCACGCCCGGGTCGTGCTCGCCGGGCGTCAGGGAGTTGTTCGGGCCCTTGCGGTGCGTGGTCCCGATCGGGTGGATCGGCGGCAGATACACGACGTCGAACCCCATGGCGGCGACCGCGGGCAGTCGCTCGGCAGCCGTCCGGAACGTGCCGCTGACCAGCCGGGTCTCCGCGTCCGGCGAGGTGTCGGCCGGGTCCACCGGCTCCCGCCGCGCCCCCTCCGAGCGCGGGAACAGCTCGTACCACGACCCGAACAGCGCCCGCTCGCGCTCCACGCGCACCGCCAGCGGCTTGGAGCGGGTGACCAGTTCACGCAGCGGATACCGGGCCAGGACCGCGTCGGCGGCCGGGGTCAGGGCCGCGGCCAGCCGGGCGGCCGGCGGATGGGCGGTGTCGCGCAGCGCGTCCACCGCGGCCAGCACCGCCTCCCGGCCGTGCTTCTTCGGGACGCCCGCGGCGGCCCGCTCCAGCAGGGCTGCGCCCTCCGCCAGCACCAGGTCCGTGTCGATGTCCGCCGGGATCTTGATCGCGGCGTGGTGCCGCCAGGTGGTGACCGGATCGCTCCAGGCCTCCACCGTGTACGTCCAGCGGCCCTCGGAGGTCGGAGTGACGTCCGCGCCCCACCGGTCCGTCCCCTGGGCCAGCTCGCGCATCGGGGTCCACGGTCCGACCCGTCCGCTCGGATCGCGCAGGACGACATTGGCGGCCACCGCGTCGTGGCCTTCGCGGAAGACGGTGGCGGTGACCTGGAAGGTCTCACCGGTAACGGCCTTCGCCGCCCGTCTGCCGCAGTCGACGAGAGGACGGACGTCCAGGACGGGAATACGACCGATCATGGAATCACCTGAGGGCTGGAGGAGCTCGGCGTGCACGGGGGACGGCACGGGCGCGGAGGACCGACCGCGTGTGCCGCGAAGACGGGGATCTGTCCTTTGTAGCTGCTCAGCTGTCTGCTGACGGGCTGTGGGCATGGCCGCTCCTGTCCGCGTTCACTCGAATGGCACTCGAATGGGTGGGTCGCGGGGGTTTCGCGCATGTTTCGGAACGCACGGAGAAACGTCTGCGGGCCGGGTCGTGCCGGTTCGTGCCGCGTACCGGGGAAGCCTTCCCCGCGTCCGCGGGTGGGAAATCCGGCGCTGTGTTAACTACTCGGTCGTAGTCGACCGGCTCGGGCTCCGCCGCACGCGGCGCGCACGCCCCCGGTGGGCGAGGGGAGTCCGAAGCGCCCCCACGGGTTCCGGATACCCGTTCTGCGGCGCCACACGGCAGCCTTCCCTGTGGCAGGGAGGTCCACAAGGCTGCGTACGGGAGTGAAATCGGCCAAACCCCCAGGTGAGCGGAGTGACGGAGGATCGCGGACGGGGTGGATGGGGCGCCTGTGGAGTGGCGGTGGGACGCCTGTGGGGCGGTGGCGCGGCGGCGGTGGGGGCGGCTGTCGGGCGGCGCGCGGCGATCGGTCCCGGCCCTCGCGCGCCGCCCGCGCGCCGTGGCAGCCCGCCACGGACGGCCGCTACCGTCAGGGGTGACGGAAGGGACGCACACCGTCGTGCGTCCCCTCGGATGCGCAAGTCCCCTGTAAAGGTGGAGTACGTGAAGGCCATTCGTCGATTCACCGTGCGTCCTGTCCTCCCCGAACCCCTCCGACCCCTCCACGACCTCGCGCGCAACCTGCGCTGGTCGTGGCACACCGAGACCCGTGAGCTCTTCCGGTCCGCCGACCCCGAGGGCTGGCGGCCCGCGGACGCCGACCCCGTACGCCTGCTCGGCTCGCTGTCCGCCGGGCGGCTGGCCGAACTGGCCGGGGACGAGGAATACCTCGCCCGCCTCGCCGAGGCCTCCGCCGACCTGGCCGAGTATCTCGACGGCCCCCGCTGGTACCAGGAACAGCGGGCCGCCGGAGTCGAACTTCTCTCCGCCATCGCCTACTTCTCACCCGAATTCGGTGTCACCGCGGCGCTGCCGCAGTACAGCGGCGGCCTCGGCATCCTGGCCGGCGACCACCTCAAGGCCGCCAGCGACCTCGGCGTCCCGCTCATCGGCGTCGGGCTGCTCTACCGCCACGGCTACTTCCGCCAGACCCTCTCGCGCGACGGCTGGCAGCAGGAGCACTATCCCGTCCTCGACCCCAACGAACTCCCGCTCGACCTGGTCCGCGAGGCCGACGGCACCCCCGCCCGGGTGGTGCTCGCCCTGCCCGGCGGACGCTCGCTGCACGCGTGTATCTGGCTGGCCCGGGTCGGCCGCGTACCGCTGCTCCTCCTCGACTCCGACGTCGAGGAGAACGCGCCGGGCGAACGCGACGTCACCGACCGGCTGTACGGCGGCGGCAGCGACCACCGCCTCCTCCAGGAGATGCTGCTCGGCATCGGCGGGGTGCGCGCGGTGCGCACCTGGTGCCGGCTGACCGGCACCCCGGAGCCGGAGGTGTTCCACACCAACGAGGGCCACGCCGGCTTCCTCGGCCTGGAGCGCATCCGTGAACTGGCAGCCACCGGGCTCGACTTCGACGCCGCGATCGAAGTGGTCCGGGCCGGGACCGTCTTCACCACCCACACCCCGGTGCCCGCCGGCATAGACCGTTTCGACCGGCAGCTGATCACCCGCCACTTCGGCGACGACGGCGAGCTGTCCGGCGTACCCGTCGAGAAGATCCTGCGGCTCGGCACCGAGACCTACCCCGGCGGCGAGCCCGAGCTGTTCAACATGGCGGTGATGGGCCTGCGGCTCGCCCAGCGCGCCAACGGCGTCTCCACCCTGCACGGGGCCGTCAGCCGGGAGATGTTCTCCGGGCTCTGGCCGGGCTTCGACCCCGCCGAGGTGCCCATCACCTCCGTCACCAACGGGGTCCACGCACCGACCTGGGTCGCCCCCGAGGTGTTCCGGCTCGGCGCGGGCCAGGTCGGCGAGGGCCGCGCCCACCAGGTGCTGGCGGGCGGCCCGGTGGCCGACGAGGACGCCACCGGGAGCGGCACCCCCCGCCGCTGGGACGCGGTGACCGGCATCGGCGACCAGGAGATCTGGGACCTGCGCCGCGACCTGCGCGGACAGCTCGTCACCGAGGTCCGCCGCCGGCTCTACGCCTCCTGGCGGCGGCGCGGCGCGGGCACCGCCGAGCTGGGCTGGATCGACGGCGTCCTCGACCCGGACGTCCTGACCATCGGCTTCGCCCGGCGGGTCCCCTCGTACAAGCGGCTCACGCTGATGCTGCGCGACCGCGACCGGCTGCGGGAGCTGCTGCTCCACCCGACGCACCCGATCCAGATCGTCGTCGCGGGCAAGGCCCACCCCGCCGACGACGGCGGCAAGCGGCTGGTGCAGGAGCTGGTCCGGTTCGCGGACGACCCACGGGTGCGCCACCGCATTGTCTTCCTCCCGGACTACGGCATGGGCATGGCGCAGAAGCTCTACCCGGGCTGTGACGTCTGGCTCAACAACCCGCTGCGCCCGCTGGAGGCGTGCGGTACGAGCGGGATGAAGGCGGCGCTGAACGGCTGCCTCAACCTGTCCGTGCGCGACGGCTGGTGGGACGAGTGGTTCGACCCGGACTTCGGCTGGGAGATCCCCACCGCCGACGGCTCGGCGGTCGACGAGGACCGCCGCGACGAGCTGGAGTCGAACGCCCTGTACGCCCTGATCGAGGACCGGGTCGCCCCGCGCTTCTACGACCGGGGGGCCGGGGGACTTCCCGACCGCTGGATTGAGATGGTCCGCTCCACCCTGGTCAACCTCGGTCCGAAGGTGCTCGCGGGGCGGATGGTGCGCGAGTACACCGAGCGCCTGTACGCCCCCGCCGCGCAGTCCCGGCGCGCCCTGGATGCCGGGACCGCGCGGGACCTCGCCCAGTGGAAGGCCAAGGTCCGGGCGGCCTGGCGCGGGGTCTCCGTCGACCATGTGGAGTCGGTGACCGACACCGCGGCGGGCGGTTCGGCGGAGCTCGGCGCCACCCTGGCGCTGCGGGTGCGGGTCGCGCTCGGCGGCCTGGACCCGGACGACGTGGAGGTCCAGGTCGTGGCGGGCCGGGTCGACTCCGGTGACGCCATCGCGGACGCCCAGGTCTTCCCGCTGAAGCCGGCGGGCGGCCAGGACCTGGAGGACCGCTGGCTGTACGAGGGCCCGCTCGCCCTGGACCGGACGGGACCGTACGGCTACACCGTGCGCGTCCTGCCCGCCCACGGCCTGCTGGCCACCAGCGCCGAACTGGGCCTGGTCGCGCTGCCGACCGAGGCGACGGGGGAGGGCGCGGGCGTGCTGATGCGCTGAGCGCGCGCCCCGGCGGAGACCCGAGGGACCCGGCACCCGTGCGGTGCCGGGTCCCTTCGTGCAGTGAACACAGAACCTTGACGTGTCCATGGAATGGCTTTACGTTCCTGACTCATCGCAGGGTTCATCATGCGGCCCATCGTTCATGGTTATGAACATCCATGAACGCTCTTGTCGAGTCGGGCCGTTGAACCGTCACCGCACCGGAAGGCACCCCCACATGCGCACCGGCACCATCCCCCGCGTTCTCGGCACCGCCGCCGCCCTGGCCGCGCTGCTCACCACGGCCCTCGCCGCACCCGCCCTCGCGGAGAGATCCCCGGCCCCGGCGAAGGCGCCCGCGAAGGCTCCCGTCACCGCCGCCGCCCCGGCGAACTTCACCCACCCCGGCGTCCTCGTCAGCCGCCCGCAACTGGACTTCGTCCGGGGCCGGGTGCAGGCGGGCGCGCAGCCCTGGAAGAGCGCCCACGACCAGATGATGGGAAGCAAGTACGCCTCCCTGACCCGCACCGCCAAGCCCCGCGCGATCGTCGAGTGCGGCTCGTACTCCAACCCCAACAACGGCTGCACGGACGAGCGCGAGGACGCCATCGCCGCGTACACGCTCTCGCTGGCCTGGTACATCACCCAGGACAGCCGGTACGCCCAGAAGGCCATCGAGATCATGGACGCCTGGTCGGCCGTGATCAAGGACCACACCAACAGCAACGCCCCGCTCCAGACCGGCTGGGCCGGCTCCTCCTGGCCGCGCGCCGCCGAGATCATCAAGTACACCTACAGCGGCTGGCAGAACTCCGGCCGCTTCGGCACGATGCTCCGTGACGTCTATCTGCCCAAGGTCACCAACGGCTCCCACTCCAACGGCAACTGGGAGCTGTCCATGACCGAGGCGGCGATCGGGATCGCGGTCTTCCTGGAGGACCGCGCCGCCTACGACAAGGCCGTCTCCAAGTTCCGCGGACGTGTCCCGGCGTACATCTATGTGACCGCCGACGGCGACCTGCCCAAGGTCGCGCCGGGCAGCGGGCTCGACACCCGGGCCAAAGTCATCAACTACTGGCAGGGCCAGTCCACCTTCATGGACGGGCTCTCCCAGGAGACCTGCCGCGATCTGACCCACACCGGCTACGGCATCTCCGCCATCGCGCACATCGCCGAGACCAGCCGCATCCAGGGCCAGGACCTCTACCCGGAGGTCGCCGACCGGCTGCGGCACGCGATGGGGCTGCACGCCAAGCACCAGCTGGGCACGCCGGTGCCGTCCTCGCTCTGCGGCGGCTCGCTGAAGGACAGCCTCGGGCCGGTCACCGAGGTCGGCTTCAACGCGCTCGCCAACCGCCTCGGTTACGCGATGACCAACACCCAGACGCTGACCGAGCGGCAGCGGCCCGCCGGATCCAACAACCTCTTCGTCGCCTGGGAGACCCTGACCCACGCGAACAACCCCGCCTGAGGCGGCGTCCCGCACCACGACGAACGGCCCGGAAGAGGAGTCCCTCTTCCGGGCCGTTCGGTCACAGCGAGTGGATCAGAAGGTGAGGTGGATCAGAAGGTGAGCTTGAAGCTGTTGATCCGCCCGGTGTCCTGCCGCGCGAGGTCCTGGACCTTCAGCTTCCACACCCCGTTGGCCACCTCGGACGAGGCGTTGACCGTGTAGGTCTCCACCACGTTGTCCGCGGAGTCGCCGGCGGAGCGGTTCTTCAGCCGGTAGTTGGTGCCGTCCGGGGCCACCAGGTCGACGACCAGGTCACCGCGCCAGGTGTGCGTGATGTCCACGCCGACCTTGAGGGCGCTCGGCGCGTTGCCGGCCACACCGGAGACGGTGACCGAGCTGGTGACGGCCGCACCGGCGTCCGGGATGTTCACCACGGTGGTGTTCTCGAACACCTTGCCGCCCGGGTCGGGGTCGCCGCCGCCGGGGCGGGCGCCCACGTTGATGCCGGCCCAGGCGTGGGCCACGGCCGCGTACTCGGGGCTGGTGGTCCCGTACAGCTCACCGGCGACCGCGAGCGTGCCGGTGCGGGCGGCGGCGTAGTTGGTCGTCGAGGTGAACTTCGTGGTGAGCGCCTTGAACCAGATCTGCAGCGCCTTGTCCCGGCCGATGCCGGTCACCGGGAGGCCGTCGGAGGTCGGCGAGTCGTAGTTGACGCCGTTGACGGTCTTGGCGCCGCTGCCCTCGGAGAGCAGGTAGAACCAGTGGTTCGCCGGGCCCGAGGAGTAGTGGACGTCGACGTTGCCGATGCCCGCGTACCAGTAGTCCTTGGACGAGCCGTCCTTGGAGGGCTTGTCCATGTAGCGCAGCGGGGTGCCGTTGCCGTTGATGTCGATCTTCTCGCCGACCAGGTAGTCGCCCGGGTCCTCGGCGGTGTCGGAGTAGAACTCCACACCGGCGGCGAAGATGTCGGAGGTGGCCTCGTTGAGGCCGCCGGACTCGCCGCTGTAGACCAGCTTGGCCGTGACCGAGGTCAGACCGTGCGTCATCTCGTGGGCGGCCACGTCCAGGGAGGTCAGCGGCTTGACGTTGCCGCTGCCGTCGCCGTACGTCATGCAGAAGCAGCTGTCCTGCCAGAACGCGTTGACGTAGTTGTTGCCGTAGTGGACGCGGGAGTACGCGCCGACGCCGTCACCGCGGATGCCGGAGCGGCCGTGCACGTTCTTGTAGTAGTCCCAGGTCTCGGCCGCGCCGTAGTGGGCGTCCGCGCCGGCCGTCTCGGGGTTCTGCGGGGTGCTGTCGCCCCAGACGTCCGTCGAGTTGGAGAACAGCGTGCCGGTGCCGGAGCTGCCCCGGTTCAGGTTGTACGTCTTGTGGTTGCCGCGCGTGGTGTCGGTCAGGGTGTACGAGGGCGCGGTGCCCAGGGTGACCTGGCCGTTGTACTGCGTGTTGCCCGTGCCGTTGTGGACGGCCTGCCACTCGTAGAGCTTCTCGCCCGAGGTGGCGTCCGTGACCACGTGCAGCTCGTTCGGGGTGCCGTCGTGCTGGAGCCCGCCGACGACGGTCTCGTACGCGAGCTGCGGGGAGCCGCTGCCCAGCCACACCACCTTGCGCGGGGCCTCGCTGGCCTTCTTCTCCTTCGAGCCCTCGGCCTTCGCCGCGCCGAGCGCCTGCTTCTCGGCCGCGGCCGGAGCCACGTCGGCGGTGAGGCCGACGGCCTTCAGCTGCGCGCTGGTCGCCTTCGACGCCTTGCTGACGCCCTCGGTCTTCCCGGCCGCCGACTCCTTGACCACGAGGTCGCCGCCGAGGACGGGGAGCCCGCCCAGGGTGCGCTCGTAGCGGGTGTGCGTCGTGCCGTCGCGGTCCTGGACGACATCGCGGACCACGAGCTTCTCGGTGGACCCGAGGCCGAGTTCCTTGGCGGTGGCCGCCTTGGTCGCGTTGGCCTCGCTGAGCAGCTCCGCGCGCTGGGCGGGGGAGAGCTTGGCGGGCAGGGCGCCCGGGTCGGCCTTCGTGCCGGCGGTGATGCCGCCGAGCGGGGCCGAGGCGGGGGCGGAGGTGGCGGTCGCGGCGCCGGAGGGAACGGCGACGGCTATGAGGGCTGCTGCGGCTATCAGAGCGCCGGTCGCGGTGGCGCGACGGCTGGGCGTGGATCTCACGCGGACTCCTTCTGCGAGGGGGGTACCGGCGGCGCTGGACGGGCCGTCCGGACGGTGCAGGCGGTGCGCAGAACGGGGTGAAGAGTGTCAGGAGATGACCGTGTCTGTCAGGAGCGCGTCAATAACTTGGCCGGTTTTCGTTCGTTGCCGGAAAGGTCATGTTCGTTAAGCGGACGTTTCGCCGATCATTGCCGCAGTGTTACCGGGCGTTGTGGAGCCCGGTATTCACAGGGTGGTCACAGGTTTCGTGCGTGACGGGCACCGCGCGGTCGCGGGCGGGAAGAGGCGTGATGACCGCCAGATGAGACAGCGTCGGGTTCTGGCCAGATCCGCACGCCGGAATGTGCCGGTCCGTCAGGGTGCGGTCGCTCGCCGCGGCGTCCGGTCGTTCGTGTCCGGTGGGTACACCGCGTCCAGGAGGTCGCGTACGAAGCGGTCCAGGTCGTCCAGTCCCGCCGCCGCGAGCGTGCCGGTGCCGTGCGTCGAACGCTCTCCAGGAGCGAGCGGAAGAGGGCGATCAGTTGTTCCCGGGCCCAGGAGTCGCGGGCAACCGCCCGGTGAGCGCGAGGTGCTGCTCCAGGCGGCGCTCCGCCACAGCGCGGAGCACCGCGTCGCGCGTCGGGAAGTGCGTAAGGACCTGTTGATCGGTGCCGACGGCATCCGCAGGGCCGTCCGCGCCGCCCGCTTCGGTAACCGCAGCGGCCCGCGCGAGGCCGGCACCGTCGCCTGGATCGGCATCGCGGACTTCGAGAGCCCAGTGCACGGCGAGACCTCGGGCAGCGGCCGCCTCTTCGGGCTGACCCCGATCGAGCCGGGTCATCAGGATCGGCTGGGAGAACGCCCTTTCAGCGAGGTAGCCAGATACGACGGCGCCTCCCTCTCTCGCGGCTGCGGTGAGAAGTTGCGGTCGGCTGTTCTACGGGCATGCAGCTTTTGGGCTGTCCCGGTTGTCTGGATCGTCTGATGTAGACAAACCGGGGTATGACCTTTCAGGATGTGAGGGTGCTGCCGAGTCGGCTTCCGTTGGGTGTTCTTGCGATGCCTTTGCCGAGGAAGGTGGCGGTGCCGGTGGTGGGGCGGTAGATGGTGGTGCCGTCGCCGTTGTTCTCTCCGGCGGCTCCGAGGACGAGGCCGGTGGTGCCGTTTCCGGTGAAGTTGCCTGCTGTGACGGCGGTGCCGAGCTGGTCGCCGGTTTCGCCGGCGCCTCCGATGCCGCCGGTGCCCTGGCTGAGGCTGGTGGCGTCCTTGAGGGCGATGCCGTCCGGGGTGGCTGTCAGGTTGAGGAGGAGGACGCTGCCGGCGTCGGTGCTGGTGACGTTGTTGACGGTGGAGTCCTGGCCGGGGAGGCCGGTGATGATGTCGAGGGTGTTGTCGCCGTTGAGGTCGCGCAGGGCGACGGAGGCGCCCATGGCGTCGCCTTCCTCGGATTCTCCGGGCACGTCGGGAGTGGACTGGCTGATGGTGGTGGTGTGGCCTCGGTAGTAGAGGCCGTAGTCCTGGCCGAGCTTGACGGTGACCTGCCCGCCGAGGGTGCTGCCGTACGCGGGGGCGGTCTCGGCGGGGGTGGGCTGGCCGATGACGATGTCGTCGCGGCCGTCCTGGTTGATGTCTCCGGCGTCGATGGTGCGGCCCGCGCCCATCTGGATGGCCATGGCGTGGGTGAGTCCGGTGGGGCCGGCGCTCGCGTATTCGTAGGCGCGTGCTTGTCCGTAGCGGTCGACGGTGGTGACGGCGACGTCGTCGTACCCGTCGCCGTTGAAATCTCCGGCGGCGACGTCGACGTGGTTGAGGTCTTCGAAGGTGAGGCGAAGGGTGGTGGCCTTCTTGGTGGCGCTGTCGCGCCATACCAGCCAGCCGCCCGAGCCGCCGGAGCCGAGTCCGATGCCGACGACGTCGTCCAGCCCGTCGCCGGTGAAGTCGCCCATCGCGACCGCTGTTCCCAGGCGTGCCTTGGCGGGGTTGCGGGGGTCGTCGTTGGCGGTGGTGAAGTAGTCGCCCTGGGTGAGCTGGCTGCTGCCGGTCAGGACGGTGACGTTGCCGCGTTCCTTGTACACGGTGTCCGCCTCGCCCGGGGACCCGACAGCAAGGTCGGTCAGGCCGTCGCCGTCGACGTCCCCGTAGGCGACATCCGCGCCGAAGCGGTCTCCGGGCTCGGGAGAGCCCGGGACGGACCCGCTCTGCGAAATGATCTTCAGTCCTGCCGCCCCGGGGCCACTGCTGCTCCCGGGAAGGATGGATACCTGCCCTGCCGCGGACGACGCCTGCGGAACGCCTGCGATCAAGTCGTCGATTCCGTCGTTGTTGAAGTCCGCCCGGCTCGCCGGGGCTACACCGGGTGCCGCTTGGGCGGCCCCGGTCCAGGCCAGGCAGGCGAGGCTGCTCATAGCCAGGGCCGCCGCCACGGAACGGGCTCTCTGCTGGGCGGGGGTGTGTTCGGCTCGGGCACGCCGACTCATCTGCTGCTCCTTGGGGATGGTGGGGAAGGGCTGAGCGCATGGCGGCACGGTGCGGGAGTGGGCGGGCGTGCCGGGGTGGGTCAGGTGGTGCGGGCCTTGAGCCAGGAGACGACCGTGTCGAACATGCCGGGGGCGCTCAGCAGGGCCTGGCCGTGGGCGGTGGAACCGGTGACGATGCGGGTTGTCACGTCCGAGGCTGGAAGGCCTGCGGCTTTCGCGGCGGTCTCCAGCTCGGTGGAGTGCACCGGGGGCACGAAGTCGCCGTCGGAGTGAAGCAGGAGCATCGGTGCGTCGCCCTTGCCGGCCGAGTTCTTGGATTCCATGTCGCGCCAGGTGTCCCAGCAGCCGGTGTCCCGGTAGGTGGTGGAGTTGTCGGCGGGGTCGGGGTAGCAGCGGGCCAGGAGGGTGGCGTTGTCGCGGAGTTTGCGGATCTTGGCGACGGTGGAGGTGTTGCCGTCCTGCCAGGCGCGGTAGGGCGAGGCGACCGGGGACAGGGCGACGATGCCCTGGAGACCGAGAGCGTTGGTGCCGTGCGTCGCGGCGTCGGTGGCCATCTGTCCGCCGGCGGAGGAGCCGACGAGCAGGACGTTGTCCGGGTCGGTGTTGTACCGGTCGGCGTTGTCGCGTACCCACTTCACGGCGCTGGCCACGTCGTCGCGCTGGGCGGGCCAGGCTGCTTCGAAGTTGAGTCGGTAATTCATGATGAAGGTCTGGAAGCCCTGGTCGGCGAACCGCTTCGCCCAGGTCGCCCAGCTGGCATGGGTGTACCAGTAGCCGCCGGTGATCAGGATGATTGCCGGGCGGGGCGCCGGTGCCGGGCTCCAGGTGATGTCCAGGCTCTGGCGGGGGTGGGTCCCGTACTTCTCGGTGGCAGCCTCGGCCTTCACCACGGCCGGCGCCTTGGCTGTGACAGGTGCTGCGGGTGCTGCGGCCGTGGTGGCGACGATCGCCAGCACGGCGGTCACCAGGATCAGAAGAGTGCGACGCACGAAAGTCTCTTTCAGGAAAAAGGGGGAAAAGGGGGCTGAGTACTCCGGCCGGGCAGGGGCCGGCCCCGGGAAGCGCGGCTGGCGTTTCCCGGGGCCGGAGCGTGCTGTTGTCCGCGGCGCGGAGTCAGCGGATGCCGGCGCCGAAGCGCTGCCCGATTGTCGGGAGGCCGTCCTTGCCCGGCTCGTACGTGACGACAGGCTCGCTGCCACCGGCGGTGGCGTTCGCCAACGGCAGGGCGTGTGCGCGGCCGTAGTCCGTCGGCCCGTCGGGGACACCGACGTAGAGGTGCGTGCCGGTGGCGGTGAGCGCACTGCCGACCTTCTCACCCGTCACCGGGGCACCGGGCAGGCCCACGAGGCCCGGGTGGACGGTGGTGTCGGAGTCACCCGGCGCTCCGAGCAGCCCGAACGTCATGATGCCTCCGGCGTCCGTGGCGGCGCCGATGTCTTCACCGGGAACACCGACCGCCACCAGGGTGTTCTGCGCGGTGCTTACCGCCGAGGGGTTCGTGCTGACGGCGGACACCGTGTGCCCGAACCGGTCGCCGTCCTCGTTCGAGCCGGAGACGTCCGTGGTGCCCTGGTGGATACCGGACAGCTGGCTGAAGCCGGTGGGAGTCAGCCGGATGACGTCAATACGACCGGTGTTGTCGACCGTGGTGGTGCCCTCCCCCGGGGTGCCGATCACGAGCAGGGACTCGGTACCGGTCGCGGCCGCGTTCGGCCGGTAGGCGGTCATGCCGAGCGAGAACCCGAACGTGTCACCGGCCTCGGACTTGTCCTGGATCTCGGCGAGATCCTGGTCCAGCCCGGCGATACCCGTGGGGATCTTGGCACTGTTCAGCTTGTGGTTGAAGACCGCCACACCTCCGGCCTTGGCCAGACTGCCGATCGTCTCCCCCGGTGAGCCGATGGCCAGGTGCTGGGGCGAACCGGCGAGAGAAGCACCGAACTCGTCATTGCTCTCCATCGCACCGGGCACCCCCTCGGAGTCCTGGTTGATCAGCACATTGGCCAAACCCGTGCCATGCAGATAGACAACCGCACCGGGGTTGGTGAACCCGGAACCATCCTCGCCCGGCGCACCCATCGCGAGATACGGAACACCGGCGATCGTGGTCCCGGCCGCGATGGCCTCACCCATACGGTCACCCGCCTCCGCACCCATACCCGCCAGAGCACCGCTGCCCGAACCCTGAACCAGGTTCACGACCGCCTTGCCCTGGCCGAGCCCAGCGGGCGAACCGTAGACAATGTGGACCCCGCCGGCCCCGGCCTTGGTACCGATCGCCTCACCGGGGACACCGACGGCCAAGTCGGTGCAACCATCGAGGTTGTGGTCGAACGTCGCCAGCGAACCACCGAACCGGTCATTCACCTCCGCAGCACCGGAAAAGATCGGCAACGCCTGCGACAACTCCCCGATGCCCTTCCCACCGCCGTAGACCAACTGCACACGACCGGCCTTCACAGCACCATTCACCGTGGCATCGGGGTCGGCGATCGCGACGTCCCGTTGTCCGTCGCAGTTGAAGTCGCTTGCCCCGGCGATGACTTCGTCGATCCACGGCTTGAGGTTGTCGGTACGGGCGGCCAGGGCATCGGTGCGGGTCTCGGTCTCCCCGATGCATCCGCCCTGCCAGGAGTGACCGCTGACCCCTACGAGTGCCACCGTGCCGTCGTCCTGGCGCAGGACAGGACCGCCGGCATCGCCCTTGCAGATCGCACTCCCATCCGTCGCACCGGAAATGTCCAGGGAGGGCTCGGAGACCGCGTTGACGATGAACGACCCCGCGTGGAGCTTGTTGGGCACCCACTCGGTTTCGGTCCGCCCGTAGCCGGCCACCGCCAGCGTGGTGCCCGCGGCGACGGGAGTGGTGGCGATACCTACGGTACTGATGCCCGCAGCGGGCGTGGCGAGGCGGGCCACGACCAGATCCCGTCCTTCATACGGGACGAGCTCGGTGATCTCGCTGACGTGTCCACCAGTGGCGGTCAGGTCGGTGCGGCCGATCGTCGCGGTGGTCTTCGTCGCTGGCTTCCCCCTGACGAGAATCGTGGTCCCGGTGGTGAAGCAGCTGCTGGCGGTAACGACCCATTGAGGGTTGATCAGGGCTGCTGTACATGCTCGTTTCGTACCGCCCTCACCGATCTCGAGCTTCGCGGTGAAGGCATAGATGTTGCTGGCAACGGCGTCTCCGGAAAGAGCCTGAGCCGGGATGCCGGTATGGACGCCGACGGCGAGGGAGGTCGCGAGCAGCCCGGTGAAGAGGGTCGCACGCGGACGCGTTCTGGGCACGATCTGATCCTTGCTCATGTCAGAGGACGTACAGGGCGGGAGCGGGCGGTGGAGATCAGCCGGTGACGCGGATCTCGACTAGGACGGATTGGGGGCCGCCGATCTCGCCCTCGCCGACGTTCGCCCAGCCGCCCGCCTCGACATCCACCGTCGTGGTCTGGTCATTTGCGGTGAGGTTGGCTCTGATGGGGTGCTCGGAGGCCATCAGCTCAAGCATGAAGACCCGGGGCAGTTCGAGAGTGAGATAGCCGGCCTTGGCAATAGCGCGGAAGCAGTAATTTTCGGCACGGCCGACCGACGGGTCAGCGATGGTCCTGACCAGGATCTGGTCGGCGCTCGGGTCGCAGTCGACCAGCAGAACGCGACCATCGCCCTTCTTCAACTCGATGCCCTTGGTCGCCAGGATGTCGGCGGCACCGGGATAGGCATAATCCTCAACCGAGGACGGCGGGGCCTCTTCGTTTACCGCAGAAATGGACGCGGGTCCATCGGAGGCGAAGGCAAACGGTACCCCGATCAACGCAGCCAGTACACCGATGACTCCGGATGTGAAGAATGTGCGCGTACGGAAAACCATCAAGAGTCCCCTTCAGGCGCGGCGGCTATTAAACCTGGACCCCGCCTGCTCATGTGTGGGAAAAGTAAAGAAACACGAGGAACTTATCTATCGAATTATGCAGCGTCAAGCGCTTCACTTGCGAAGCGATGGGGCAATTTTGGACAACATCGAGGCTTATGGCTGATTCCAAATGGGAGGGTCTATGACGCGTTCACTCCGAAGGCTGGGGAGTCGATCCTGGAGTACAAATCTCGGTGGGAGTATGGTGACATCATCAATTTCGGCTTTTAGGGGAATCCGTGAATGATAGGAATTTCTTCGAAGGTGTCAGAGCCAGGCCCGGGCTCTATGGTCTCGAGGGAACGTACAGCGGTACGGTCATGTTCCTCACCGGATTCGATGAGGCTCGCTCGGGTGGGCTCATGCGCGGATTCACCGAGTGGTTGGTCGTACGTAAGGGTGAATGCTCCAGCTTCGGATGGCAGGCGCTCGTTCTTGACGAGGCGCTGCCCGATGCCGAAGGGCGCGGCTGGAACAAGCTGGGCAACTCGACCTCCCGCCAAGAAAGGGAGGCCGTAGAACTGCTGCTCTCTCTGCTGCTCGAATTTCTGGCAGTGCGGGATGAGGCGATAGCGCTGGCTCGCATGTATTCGAAATACAATTCTCTCCATTCGCGGGCCAGTAGCTCTGGAGAGCGGGACCTGTAACGCTGAGCTTCTCGAGTTGGTCACCGATCGGGTGATGGTCGTGAAGCGCAACGGGCGAGGCTCCCGGGCTGTTGGTCGAGATGTCTGACGTCTCCATCACGTTGCTCGGGGGCCTCGTTGGTCATCTGTCCTGCCGCCCCCGACCTGTCGCATGCGCTCGTGGAGTGGGGCACCGCGCCGATCACCATCCGCGAGGGTGACCGGCGCAGCAAGCTCGGTCCGTCCCAGCGCGCGATGGTGGCACTGGCGTACCTGCGCGAACACACCACGCCGGCGAAGATCGCCGCCGGGTTCGGAATCAGAGAGTCCACCGCCCATGCCTGCACCAGCGCGGTCGTCGACCTGCTCGACGGCGCCCTCGCCGAGTGCGACCGGGTCGGCGACGGCCGGCCGGCCACTCCCACAACACCGGCGCCACGGCGTGAACGTGCGGCTCATCACCGACCTCGGGGGCGGGCTGCTGTGAGTCTCACCCCGCCCTGCCGGGCCGCACCCACGACCTGACCGCCGCCCGTGCCTACCGGATCATCCAGATCTGTCAGCGCCAGGGCGTTCCTGCGTGTCGGTCGGAGCGCTCAGACCTTCGCCCCTGGCGGGTACACCGCGTCCAGGAGGTCGCGTACGAAGCGGTCCAGGTCGTCCAGTCCTGCCGCCGCGAGCGTGCCGGGGCCGTGCGTCAGCAGATGCGGGACCGCCGCGTGCAGGGCGAGGGTGACGACGGCGGCCCGCTGCGGGGTGACGGGCAGCCCGGCGGCGCGCTGCGCCAGCTCGAAGCCCGCGAAGTCCCCGCTCGCCATCGGGTCGAGGATGCCGGAGAGCCAGGGCCGCCGGGTCGCCTCGGCCTGGAGTTCCAGCACCGCGAGGAGGCGGGAGCGGCCCGGCCCCGCGACGTTCTCCAGAAGCGAGCGGAAGAGGGCGACCAGCTGTTCCCGGTCTCTCGGCCCAGGGGTCGCGGCGAGCTGTCCGGTGAGCGCGAGGTACTGCTCCAGGCAGCGCTCCGCCACCGCGCGGAGCACCGCGTCACGCGTCGGGAAGTAGTTCTTGGCGGTGCCGGGCGGCACCTCGGCGGCGTGATCCACGGCCCGGTGCGTCAGCCCGCGCCCGCCGTCCCGGGCCAGCACCTCGACGGCCGCGTCCCGCAGCCGGTCCCGCCGGTCCGGATTCACGCGCGCTCCCTCACTCCCGTACGGCAGACCGCTCCCGCCCTTCTGTTGCCGATACTACCCCAGCCGTGGTACCACGGATGTGGTGGTCCTTGCGTAATGTCCGAACGAGCCCGGAGGCGCGACATGGCAGCAGGAACGGCGACCGTGGTCGGCGCGGGCATCGGTGGACTGGCGACCGCGATCGGACTCCGCCGCGCGGGCTGGCGCGTGACCGTGCTGGAGCGGCGCACCGAATTGGAGCGGTACGGCGCGGCCTTCGGCATCCACCCCACCGCACAGTCCGCGCTCGACCGGCTCGGCGTCGGCGACGCGCTGCGCGACCACGCCGTGCCCTACCGCGACGCGCACATCCGCACCCCGGACGGGACGCCGATCGCCCGCCTCCCGCTGGAGCGCATCGAACGCAGGGCCGGCCGCCCCGAACTCCTCATCTCCCGCCCGTATCTGCTCGACGCGCTCCTCGCCGGCCTCGAAGCCTTCGGCGACGTCCCGATCGAGCTCGGCGAGCGGGTCACGGACGTGGACGCCCTCGCCGCCGGGCAGGACCTGGTGATCGGCGCCGACGGCATCCGCAGCGCCGTCCGCACCGCCCGCTTCGGCGACCGCAGCGGCCCGCGCGAGGTCGGTACCGTCGCCTGGATCGGCATCGCGGACTTCGCGAGCCCGGTGCACGGCGAGACCTGGGGCAGCGGCCGCTTCTTCGGTCTGACCCCGGTCGAGCCGGGCCGCACCAACTGGTACGCCACCGTGCCCGGGGCCACCACCGCCGAGGAGTTGCGCGGCTTCTTCGCCGGCTGGCACGACCCGATCCCGCGCATCCTGGACGCCACCGACCCGACCGGCTGGATCCGCTACGAGATGCGCCACCTCCACCCCGCGCTGCCCTCCTTCGTCTCCGCCGACGCCCGGCCCGCCTCCTCTGTCGCCCCCGTCGCCCCCGTCGCCCTGGTCGGCGACGCGGCCCACGCCATGACGCCCAACCTGGGCCAGGGCGCCTGCACCGCGATCCTGGACGCGGACGCCCTGACCCGCGCACTCGCCGCCGCACCCCCGGGCCCGGTGGGCGTCGCCGGAGCCCTGCGCGCCTACGACCGTGAACGCCGCCGCAGCGCCCAGCGGACCGCCTTCGCCTCCCGCACCCTGCACCGCTTCATGAGCACCGAGCGCACCCGGCTGCGTGACGGAGCGGTGCGGTTGCTGCCGGGGTGAGGGCGCCGATACGCGTTCGCCGATACGCGGTCACGGATGCGCGTTCGCCGATGAGCGGACACTGATACGCGGTCACCGATACGCGGTCGCCCGGGGGTGGCCCCGCCCCTACGATCGGCGGACCGGGGTCGCGCGGCCCCGCAGGGTGCGGTGCCGTGGCCGAGCGGCCCAAGGCGATCGACGCGGGGGAGGCCCCCTCCGCGTCGACTGATGAGGCGGGGGCGGGTCTGCCCCGGCCCCGTCCGCGGGTTCGAATCCCGTCGGCATCGCGCCCGCCGCGACCGCCCGGGCGGCCGTGCGTGTGAGGCAGGTCACGATCTTTCGGCCGTGGCCGGATGCAACCTTGCACCACCCATGACGGTCACACACATTGGCCTCACCCGTGTCTCCCTCCACCTTCGAACCCGGACGGCCCTCCCAGCCTTTGTGCCGCTTCGGCGGCACCCAGACTCACCGAGGACCTCACATCATGAAGATCCGCCGCGCCCTGGCCGTCGCCGCAGCGACCGCCGTGCTCGCCCCGGTCACCCTGCTCTCGGCCCCCGCCGCCCTCGCCACCCCCGGCCCGGGGCCCGAGACCACCGAAAGCTCCCCCGCTCCGGAGGAGTCCGCAAGTTCTCCCGCCCCGGACGCGTCCGAGACCTCCCCCGCTCCGGACGCGTCCGAGACGTCCCCCGCGCCCGTGGAGTCCGAGGACTCCCCGGCCCCCGAGGAGAGCGAGTCGGAGGCCGCGCCCGAGGAGTCGGAGGCCGCCCCGTCCCCCTCCACGAGCGCCACCGCCCCCTCGCCCTCCGCCACTTCGCCCGAGGACATCTGCGACGGCGGCGACGAGGACAGCGACCCCGTGGTCGACAAGAACCTGCGGACCTCGCTCTCCGGACTGCCCTCCAAGGTCGTCGCGGGCAGCGGATTCCACGGCTTCAAGCTGAACGTGACCAACAAGAGCGGCAAGGCCTACGACCGCATCGACCTCGGCATCTTCGCCGCCAAGGTCGACAAGGGGACGTGGAACGACTCCAGCGGTCACCTCACGCTCCAGTACAAGGACCCGGAGACGGGCGTCTGGACGGACATCCTTCTCGACGACGAGGACGAGACCGCCGGCTACCTCGGCTACACCGACGTCCGGGCCAAGGAGTCCTTCTCCATCGATCTGCGGGTGAGCGTCGCCAAGAAGTCCCCGGCCGGCATCGCCTTCGTCATCACCGCCGGCGTCTACGCCGACGCCCAGGGCAGCTGCGTCCTCGCCGACAGCCCGGGCTACTACGAGTTCGACGTGCTGGCGGCAGGCGTCGACGCGGGCGGCCCGAACGAGGCGAAGCCCCAGGAAGGCGGCAAGAAGCCGCTCCCGGTCAAGCCCGTGGGCAACACCGAGATCAAGCCCGAGGGCACCCTCGCCCAGACCGGCTCGGACTCCGACCTGCCGCTCATAGCGACCATCGGCGGGGTGGCGATCCTCGCCGGCGCCGGTGTCGTCTTCGCTCTCGGCCGCCGCCGCAAGAGCGCCGCGACCGCCTGACGCACGTATCGGTGAGGGGGGTGCCGCCCGGCGGGGCGGCACCCCCCTCGTCCGTGGCCCGAGTGACCCGGGTGCGGTGCTGTCCCGTTACCCCACGGGCGCGGGTACCCGGTCCGGGAGAGGCGCGGTCAGCCGGTCCGCGCCGGCCGGGACGGGAACGGCGGCGAAGAGAGCGTTCTGCTGTTCCTGAAGCTCCTGCTTCCGCTCGGCGCTGGTGCCGGGGAGACGCTGCTCCTCGTACAGCTTGTGCGTGGCCTCCTGGGCCTGCTTGCTGGCGGGGGTGTGGAACTGGACCTCGAAGAGCTGCCCCGAACGGGGAGCGCGCCAGCCGGTGTTGAGGCCCTTGTAACCCTGGGTGCGGCCCCAGGTGTTGGACCACTTCGTACTGTCGTTGCCCCATGCGGAGAGCGTCTGTGCGGCGCTCGTGACGCCGTCCGTGTACTGGTCGTCGCGCAACTGGAGGGTGTAGCGGACCGCGTCGCCGAGCGTGGCGAGCGCGGCCTCGGCGCTCTGTCCGGGGTGCTCCTTGAGCGAGGTGGCGACCTTCCGCTTGAGGGAGTCCGGGGACTTCAGCCGGTTCTCGAAGCCGATCACCTCGGCGCCGGCGATCCAGGCCGCGGCCCGTACCTGGGGGCTGATGGCCCGCTCGGCCCGCTCGGCGTCCTCGATGTAGTCGTCGACCCGCTCGTTGTCGGCCGGGCCGAGGGAGAGCCCGCCTTCCCCGGTCCACCCGTCGCCCGGCTGCTGGACGGCAGCGGACCGGGAGGCGCCGGCCTCGTCCGGTCCGGCGGGGACAGCCAGGGCGGTGGAGGTGGTGCCGACGGAAAGCGCGGTGGCCAGTGCGGCCGTGATCGCGCCCCGGGTGACGCTACGGGTGGTGGTGGTCATCCGAGTGGGTCCTGCCTTCGCGTAGGGGTCGTTACGCGCGGCACAACTGGCCCACCGGGACCGAGGTGTCGTACAGAGGGCCAACGAGGTGATCTTTGGCCGGATCTGCTCAGGTCAGGTGGCCGGCCGGCCCGCCACCCGCGCCCACCGCCCGCTGAGCACCGCCCCTGCTCAGGCCAGGCTGTCCTTCCACGTCCGGTGCAGCCCCGCGAACCGCCCCGTCCCGCCGATCAGTTCGGCGGGCGCGCCGTCCTCCACGATCCGGCCGTGCTCCATCACCAGCACCCGGTCCGCGATCTCCACCGTGGAGAGCCGGTGGGCGATCACCACCGCCGTGCGGCCGTGCAGCACCGTGTCCATGGCCTGCTGCACCGCCCGCTCCCCCGGGATGTCCAGGGAGCTGGTCGCCTCGTCCAGGATCAGCACCGCCGGGTTCGCCAGCAGGGCCCGGGCGAATGCCACCAACTGGCGCTGGCCCGCCGAGATCCGCCCGCCCCGCTTGCGTACGTCGGTGTCGTAGCCGTCGGGCAGGGCGGCGATGAAATCGTGCGCGCCGATCGCCTTCGCGGCCTGCTCGATCTCCTCGCGGGTGGCGTCCGGGCGGCCGATCGCGATGTTCTCCGCGACCGTCCCGGAGAACAGGAACGCCTCCTGCGTCACCATCACCACGCCCCGGCGCAGCTCGGCGGTGTCCAGGTCGCGCAGATCCGTGCCGTCCAGCAGGACCCGCCCGTCGGTCGGGTCGTAGAAGCGGGCCAGCAGCTTGGCGAGCGTCGACTTGCCCGCGCCCGTCGAGCCGACGACTGCCACCGTCCGGCCCGCCGGGATGTGCAGGTCGAAGGTGGGCAGCACCTCGCCGCCCGTACGGTACGCGAACCGCACCCCGTCGAACGTGACGTCCCGGCCCGGGAGTTCACCGGAGCGCGGCGGCAGTTCCCGGGGCGTGTCGGTCTCCGGGACGTTCGGCGTCTGGGCCAGCAGGCCGGCGATCTTCGTCAGCGACGCGGCCGCCGACTCGTAGGAGTTGAGGAACATCCCCAGCCGGTCGATCGGGTCGTACAGCCGGCGCAGATACAGCACCGCCGCCGCCAGCACCCCGAGCGCCAGCGTCCCGTCCGCCACCCGGTAGGCGCCCCACAGCACCATGCCGGCCACCGCCGTGTTCGCGATCAGCCGCGAGCCGACGACATAGCGCGCCATCTCCAGGATCGCGTCGCCGTTCCGCCGCTCGTGGCGGCTGTTCAGCTCGCCGAACACGGCGTCGTTGCTCCGCTCCCGGCGGAACGCCTGCACCGGGCGGATGCCGTTCATCGTCTCGGCGAACTTCACGATCACCGCCGCGATCGCCGTCGACCGGGCCGTGAACGCCACGGACGCCCGCCGCCGGTACATCCGGACCATCAGATACAGCGGTACGAAGGAGAGCGTGGCGATCGCGCCGATCCCCAGGTCCAGCCAGAGCAGCACCAGCGAGATCGACACGAACGACAGGACCACGCCGATCAGTTCCTGGAGCCCCTCGCTCAGCAGCTCCCGCAGCGACTCCACATCCGTCGTGGAGCGCGAGATCAGCCGGCCCGAGGTGTAGCGCTCGTGGAAGTCGACGCTGAGCGCCTGCGCGTGCCGGAAGATCCGGCCGCGCAGATCGAGCAGCACGTTCTGGTTGATCCGCGCGGAGGCCCGGATGAAGCCGTACTGGAGGACGCCCGCGCCGACCGAGCAGAGCGCGTAGCCGACGGCGACCGCGATCAGCGGCCCGTAGTCGTGGTCCCGGAACGCCGGAACCCCGCTGTCGATCGCGTACGCCACCAGCAGCGGGCCCGCCTGCATCGCGACCTGCTGGACCAGCAGGAGCAGCGCCGCCACCGCGACCCGGCCGCGCATCGGGGCCAGCAGCGAGAGCAGCAGCGCCTGCGTCGCCCGGGGCGGGGCGGGCAGGTCGTCCTGGTCGAACGGGTCGTCGGAGAGCGGCGGTCCGGGCGCGGCCGGACTCTTCTGCCGGTGGTCGTCCTCGGCCGCCGGGAGCGAGGCGTCGTCGGTGGTCGTGGTCATCGGGCACTGCCCTCCTCGGCGGGGACCTGCTGATCGGGTGTGCTCACCGGGGCGGCGGGAAGCCGCCCGGCGGGTTCGCGCGTACGGGCCGGATCGCCGGGCTCGGCGCCCGACATCAGCCAGGCGTACTCCGCGTTGTCGCGCAGCAGCTCCTGATGGGTGCCGACCGCGGTGATCCGGCCCCCCGACAGCAGCGCCACCCGGTCGGCCAGCATCACCGTGGAGGGGCGGTGCGCCACGACCACCGCCGTCGTCCGCTCCAGGACCTGCCGCAGCGCGGCCTCCACCAGCGTCTCCGTGTGCACGTCCAGCGCGGAGAGCGGGTCGTCCAGCACCAGGAAGCGCGGCTCCCCGACCACGGCGCGGGCCAGCGCCAGGCGCTGGCGCTGGCCGCCGGAGAGGCTCAGCCCCTGCTCGCCGACCTCGGTGTCCAGCCCGCGCGGCAGTTGGTGCACGAAGTCGGCCTGGGCCACCGACAGCGCCCGGCGCACCTGCGTCCCGTCGGCTCCGGCCGCGCCCATCGTCACGTTCTCGCCGACCGTCGCGGAGAACAGCGTCGGCTCCTCGAACGCCACCGACACCAGCTCCCGCAGCCGCGAACGCTCCATCGTGGCGATGTCCTCGCCGTCCAGCGTGATCCGCCCGCCGGTCGCCTCGTGCAGCCGGGGCACCAGAGCGGTCAGCGTCGTCTTGCCCGACCCCGTACCCCCGACGAGGGCCAGCGTCTCGCCCGGCCGGATGTGCAGATCGATCCCGGCGAGGACCGGCGGCGAGCCCGGCTCCGCGTCCGGGTAGCGGAACTCGACGCCCTCGAACACCATCCCGGCGGCGGTGGCCGGCGCGTCCTCGCGTACGGCGACGGCCCCGGGCTCCTCCGGGACGTCCATCACCTCGAAGTACCGGTCGGTGGCGGTCGCCGACTCCTGGCTCATCGCCAGCAGGAAGCCGATCGACTCCACCGGCCAGCGCAGCGCGAGCGCCGTGGACAGGAACGCCACCAGCGTGCCCGCCGACAGCGAGCCGTCCGCCACCTGGATCGTGCCGAGGACCAGCGCCGCGCCGATCGCCAGCTCCGGGATGGCGGTGATCAGCGCCCAGATCCCGGCGAGCAGCCGGGCCTTGCCCAGCTCCGTGGTGCGCAGCCGGTGCGACAGCGCCCGGAACGCCTGCGCCTGGCTGCGGTGCCGGCCGAAGCCCTTGACGATGCGGATGCCGAGCACGCTCTCCTCGACGACCGTGGTGAGGTCGCCGACCTGGTCCTGGGCCCGGCGCGCGACCACCGAATACTTCGTCTCGAACAGCGAGCACAGGACCATCAGCGGTACCGCGGGCGCCAGCAGCACCAGACCGAGCGTCCAGTCCTGGGCGAACAGGATGGCGAACCCGACCAGGATCGTGGCCGTGTTGACGACCAGGAAGGTCAGCGGGAACGCCAGGAACATCCGCAGCAGCATCAGGTCCGTCGTCCCGCGCGACAGCAGCTGACCCGAGGCCCAGCGGTCGTGGAAGGCGACCGGCAGCCGCTGCAGATGGCGGTAGAGATCCGCCCGCATCGACGCCTCGACCCCGGCCAGCGGGCGCGCCACCAGCCACCGCCGGAACCCGAACAGCAGCGCCTCCGCGATGCCGAGCAGCAGCAGATAGAGCGCCCCCAGCCACACCCCGCCCGGATCGCGGTCGGCGACGGGGCCGTCCACCATCCACTTCAGGACCAGGGGGATCACCAGCCCCAGGCAGGACGCCAGGATCGCCACGAAGGCGGCGGTGAACAGACGCACCCGCACGGGTCGGACATAGGGCCACAGGCGCAGGAGGGAGCGCACGGCGGACCGGTCCGTGGGCTCTGCAGGCTTTTCGGGCATCAGGGCCGACCCTACGTTTCACCACTGACATCGGTCCTCCCAATTTCGGCGGGGGACCGGTCGCCCGGTCGCCCGGTCGTACCCCGCATCAACCGATCGGCCGATGCGGCGTCGAGCGTGACGGCGGATACCGCCCGCGCCCGCCCGCCGGAACCCTGGAGGACATGGCAATCATCGAAGTCAACGGGGTGCGCAAGACGTACGCGGGCCGTGACGTGGTCGACGGCGTCTCCTTCTCCGTCGACGAGGGGGAGATCTTCGGCATCCTCGGCCCCAACGGGGCGGGCAAGACCACCACCGTCGAATGCGTGGAGGGCCTGCGCATCCCCGACGCGGGCACGGTCCGGGTCGCCGGGCTCGACCCCGTCGCCGACCACGACCGGGTGACGCACCTGCTCGGGGCCCAGCTCCAGGAGAGCGAGCTCCAGGCCAAACTGACCGTACGGGAGGCGCTGGAGCTCTACACCGCCTTCTACCCGGCCCCCGCCGACTGGCGCCCGCTCGCGGACCGGCTCGGTCTGGCGGACCGGCTCACCACCCGCTTCGCCCAGCTCTCCGGCGGCCAGAAACAGCGCCTGTTCATCGCGCTCGCCCTGATCGGCAACCCGAAGGTCGTCGTGCTCGACGAGCTGACCACCGGCCTCGACCCACGCGCCCGCCGCGACACCTGGAAGCTCATCGAGGAGGTCCGTGACAGCGGGGTGACCGTGCTGCTCGTCACCCACTTCATGGAGGAGGCCCAGCGGCTCTGCGACCGGATCGCCGTCATCGACCGGGGCAGGGTCGTCGCCCTGGACACCCCGTCCGGGCTGATCCGGCGGTCCACCGGATCCACCGTCGTCTCCTTCGTCCCCTCCCGCACCCCGACCGGACCCGAGCTGAGCCGGCTCGCCGCACTGCCGGGCGTCGCGTCGCTGACCCCGCCCGACGCCGCGGGCGTCCTCGTCCTGCACGCCACCGACGACACCGTCACCCCGCTCATCTCCCTGCTCGCCGAACTCGGCGTCACCGCCCAGCGGCTGCGGATCACCGAGACCAGCCTCGACGAAGCCTTCCTCGACCTCACCGAAAACGACCTCACCGGACACGACCTCACCGGACAGGACGCCTGACATGACCCCCGTACCGACCCCGGCATCGACCCCGGCATCGACCCCGGAAACGACCCCGGCATCGACCCCGGCATCGACCCCGGCCCGTGCGCCGGAGGCGACCGCGCCCGCCCGCCGGCGCAGCCCCATGGCGGCCGTCCTGATCGCCGAGACCCGGCTCTTCCTCCGCGAGCCGAGCAGCCTCTTCTGGATTCTCGCCTTCCCCTCCGTCCTCCTGGCGATCCTCGGATTCGTCCCGGCCCTCAAGGAACCCGAGGAGGGCCTCGGCGGACGGCGCGTCATCGACCTCTACGTCCCCATCTCCGTCCTGCTCGCCATGATCATGGCCGGGCTCCAGGCGATGCCCCCGGTCCTCACCGCCTACCGCGAACGCGGCATCCTGCGCCGCATGTCCACCACTCCGGTACGGCCCTCGGCCCTCCTCGCCGCCCAGATCACGCTGCACGGCGTGGCCGCCCTCGGCTCGGCGCTGCTGGTGATCGCGGTGGGCCGCCTCGCCTACGGGGTCCCGCTCCCCGGACAGCTGCCCGGCTACGCCCTGGCCCTGCTGCTCGCGGTCGCCACCGTGCTGGCCATGGGCGCGACGATCTGCGCCCTGTCCCGTACGACGAAGGCGGCCACCGCCGTCGGCTCGGTCGCCTACCTCGCGATGATGTTCACCGCCGGGGTCTGGGTGCCCGTGCAGGCGATGCCCGGCACCCTGAGCCGCATCGTGGAGATCACCCCGTTCGGCGCCGCCTCCCAGGCCCTGAACGAGGCCGCCTACGGCCAGTGGCCGAGCTGGACCCACCTGGGGATCGTCGCGCTGTGGACCGTGGCGCTGGGCTTCACGGCCGGTCGTGTCTTCCGGTGGCAGTGACGGCGAGGAAGGCCCCGCACCGTAGGCACCGGACGTGACGGGCGGCGGCCGGCCGGGGGAGACTGCGCGCATGACGCAGCCGCCCCGCTCCCCGTACCCGTCCGGTGCGACGGGTCCCCGTACGGTCGAGCAGCGCTGGGTGCAGTTCTACCGGTACGGGCCCTATGCCGTCCTCACCCTGTCCACCGCCCTTTCGGCCGTCGCCGCCGGCCGGCTGATGACCGCCGGCGAGGTGTACGTGGCCGGGGTCCTGGTCGTGGCCGGGTACGGGCTCCAGCTCTGGTGGGGCGGGATCCGCCCGGGTACCGCGCAGGGCGCCCCCGCCGGGGTGGCCTACTACGTTCTGCGGTTCGTCCTGTCCTTCGCCCTCTCCTGGCTCAACCCGTTCTTCGCGATCTACGCGTGCCTCGGCTACTTCGACGTCGAACCCCTGCTCCCCAAGCGCTTCGTCCGCGTCGGGCTGCTCGCCACCGCCGTCACCCTGGCCGGCTCGCAGAGCGGCGGCCTGCCGCCCGCCTCCCCGCTGAACTGGGTCGCCTTCGGGGCGCTGTACCTCCTCAACGCCTCCCTCACCCTCTTCTTCTGGCACGTCGGGATGCGGGAGGAGGAGAAGGCCCGGATCCAGGTCGCGACCATCGCCGAGCTGGAGCGCACCAACATCCGGCTGGAGGAGGCGATGGCGGAGAACGCGGCCCTGCACGCCCAGCTCCTGGTCCAGGCCCGGGAGGCCGGGGTCGACGACGAGCGGCGCCGGCTCGCCGCCGAGATCCACGACACCCTCGCCCAGGGCCTCACCGGGATCATCGCCCAGCTCCAGGTCGTCACCTCCGTCTCGGACCGCGATCCGGAGACCGCCCGCGTCCACCTGGAGCGGGCCGCCGCGCTCGCCCGCCACAGCCTCGGCGAGGCCCGCCGCTCCGTGCACAACCTGGCCCCCGCCGCGCTGGACCACGACGAACTGGCCGGGGCGCTGGAGAAGACGGTCGCCGGCTGGGCCGAGCAGCACCGCGTCCGGGCCGACTTCACCGTCACCGGCACCGCCGAACCGGTCCACGACGAGATCGCCGCCACCCTGCTGCGCATCGCGGGCGAGGCGCTGGCGAATGCCGGGCGGCACGCCGGGGCCTCACGGGTCGGGGTGACGCTGTCCTTCATGGACGACGAACTGACCCTGGACGTACGGGACGACGGGTGCGGCTTCGACCCCGCTGCGACCGCCCCGGCCGGGCGCGCCGGAGGCTTCGGGCTCGGCGGCATGCGGGCCCGCGCGGAACGCATCGCGGGCGCGGTCGAGGTGGAGTCGGAACCGGGCGGCGGCACGGCGGTCTCGGCCAGGGTCCCGCTGGTCAGGCACCCGTGAACCCTCGTGCCGGTGCCCCTGGCCAGGCACCCGTGAGCCCCCGTACGGTGCCGTCATGACCGAGACCCCCGCCCGCACCATCAGCCTCGTCGTCGTCGACGACCACCCGGTCGTCCGCGACGGACTGCGCGGCATGTTCGCCGCCGCCCCCGGCTTCGAGGTGCTCGGCGAGGCGGCGGACGGCGTGGCCGCGCTCGCGGTCGTCGAGCGGCTCGACCCCGACGTCGTCCTGATGGACCTGCGGATGCCCGGCGGCGGGGGAGTGGCGGCCATCGCCGAGCTGACCCGGCGCGGCGCGCGCTCGCAGGTCCTGGTGCTGACCACGTACGACACCGACTCCGACACCCTGCCCGCGATCGAGGCGGGCGCGACCGGCTACCTCCTCAAGGACGCCCCGCGCGAGGAGCTGTTCGCGGCCGTCCGGGCCGCCGCCGACGGGCGCAGCGTCCTGTCGCCCGCCGTCGCCTCCCGGCTGATGAACAAGGTCCGCACCCCCGCCGCCGCCGACCCCGCCCAGGCCGCCCTGTCGGCCCGCGAGCGCGAGGTGCTCATCCTGGTGGCGCGGGGCACGACGAACCGGGAGATCGCCGCCGAACTGTTCATCAGCGAGGCGACGGTGAAGACCCACCTCACCCACATCTTCGCCAAGCTGGGCGCCAAGGACCGGGCCGCGGCCGTCGCCGTCGGCTACGACCGGGGCATCCTCGGCTGACCGCAGACCTCCCCTCCCTTCCCCTCCCTTCCCTACTCCGCCACCCTCAGCAGCAGCACCGAGCGGGCCGGGACCATCACCTCCGTACCTCCGTCGATGACCGTCCCCGGGGCCTCGGCCTGGTCCTCCCGGGAGGTGTCCAGGACCAGTTCGTAGGCGTCCGCCCACGGCGCTCCCGGAAGGGCGAAGGCGACCGGCTCCGCGCCCGCGTGCAGCACCGCCAGGAAGCTGTCGTCGGTGACCGGCTCGCCCCGGGCGTCCCGTCCCGGGATGTCCCGGCCCGAGAGGTACAGCCCGAGCGTGGCGGCGGGGGCGTACCAGTCGCCCTCCGTCATCTCCCGGCCGTCCCGGGCGAACCACGCCAGGTCCCGCAGCCCGTCCGGGGCCTGCGCCCGGCCCGAGAAGAACGCGCGGCGCCGCAGCACCGGATGGGTCCGGCGCAGCGTCAGCACCCGGGCCGTCAGCTCGGTCAGCTCCCGCCACTCCGGCTGCTCAAGGAGTGACCAGTCCACCCAGCCGGTCTCGTTGTCCTGGCAGTAGGCGTTGTTGTTGCCGCCCTGCGTCCGGCCCATCTCGTCGCCCGCCACCAGCATCGGCACCCCGGTGGACAGCAACAGCGTGGTCAGCAGGTTACGGAGCTGGCGGCGGCGCAACGCGTTGATCTCCGGGTCGTCGCTCTCGCCCTCCGCCCCGCAGTTCCACGCCCGGTTGTCGCTCGTCCCGTCCCGGTTGCCCTCCCCGTTGGCCTCGTTGTGCTTCTGCTCGTAACTGACCAGGTCGCGCAGGGTGAAGCCGTCGTGCGCGGTGACGAAGTTGACCGAGGCGTACGGCCGCCGGCCGCCCCAGGCGTACAGATCGCTGGAGCCGGTCAGCCGGTAGCCGATGTCCCGTACGTCGGGGAGCGCGCCGCGCCAGAAGTCCCGTACGGCGTCGCGGTAGCGGTCGTTCCACTCGGTCCACAGCGGTGGGAAGGCGCCCACCTGGTAGCCGCCGTTGCCGACGTCCCACGGCTCGGCGATCAGCTTGACCCGGCGCAGCACCGGGTCCTGGGCGATCACCGCGAGGAACGGCGAGAGCATGTCGACGTCGTGCATCGAGCGGGCCAGCGCCGCCGCCAGGTCGAAGCGGAAGCCGTCGACGCCCATCTCGGTGACCCAGTAGCGCAGCGAGTCGGTGATGAGCCGCAGCACCTGGGGCTGGACGACATGCAGGGTGTTGCCGCAGCCGGTGTAGTCGGCGTAGCGGCGCGGGTCGCCCTCGAGCCGGTAGTAGCCCCGGTTGTCGATGCCGCGCAGCGACAGCATCGGTCCCAGCTCGCCCGCCTCCGCCGTGTGGTTGTAGACGACGTCGAGGATCACCTCGATCCCGGCGTCGTGCAGCGCGTGCACCATCCGCTTGAACTCGCCGACCTGGCCGCCCGCCGTGCCGGAGGCGGAGTAGCCGGCGTGCGGGGCGAAGTAGCCGATGGAGTTGTAGCCCCAGTGGTTGTGCAGCCCGCGCCGCAGCAGATGGTCCTCGTGGGCGAACTGGTGCACCGGGAGCAGCTCGACGGCGGTCACCCCGAGCCGGGTGAGGTGCTCGATCGCGGCCGGGTGCGCGAGACCGGCGTAGGTGCCGCGCAGCTCGGGAGGGATGTCCGGGTGGAGCTGGGTGAAGCCGCGCACGTGCAGTTCGTAGATGACGGAGTCGGCCCACGGGGTCTTGGGGCGGCGGTCCTCCACCCAGTCGTCGTCATCGTGGACGACCACGCCCTTGGGCACGAAGGGCGCCGAGTCCCGGTCGTCGCGCACGGTGTCGGCGACATGCTGGTCCGGCCAGTCGCGGACATGCCCGTAGACCTCCGGCGGCAGGGTGAAGGTCCCGTCGACCGCACGGGCGTACGGGTCGAGCAGCAGCTTCGCCGCGTTCCAGCGGGCCCCCGTCCACGGGTCCCAGCGGCCGTGCACCCGGTAGCCGTACCGCTGACCGGGCCGCACCCCGGGGACGAAGCCGTGCCAGATCTCATGGGTCAGCTCGGTCAGCGGGCAGCGGGTCTCGACGCCCCGCTCGTCGAACAGGCACAGCTCGACCGCCTCGGCCCCGCCCGCCCACAGCGCGAAGTTCGTCCCCGCCACCCCGTCCGGCCCGACCCGGAAGCGGGCCCCCAGCGGCATCGGGGCCCCGGGCCACACGGCGGGGGCGGCCGCCCCCGACCGGGCGGCGTCGGCGCGCTGCACCTGGGCGACCTCCGCCCGCACGGCGACCACCACGTCCGGCACCGGCACCGGCTCCTGACCCCGCACCGGCTCCTGTACTGCCTCCTGCTCGGCTGCGCTCGACACCGTGTAGCCTCCCGCGGCTCGTGGGACGGGCACCTACGAGGGGGCGCGCGGCGTCCCGGCCGCGGCCTCTCTCGCAGGAGTCCTCCCCTCTGTTCTGCCCACCGGGCGGCCCGCACTCACGTTTCCCCCGACCGGCCCTGGTCGTTGGGGGAGCGTGAACCACACAGCGAAGAGCGCACGGGCCGGCTCGGCCGCCGTGCTGACATGGGCAGGACTGCTGACCGTGCTGGCCCTTCTGACCGGCTGCACCGACACCCGGGAGGCCCTGCTCAACGGCAAGGCGCGATCGCCCGGCGACGCGATCAGCGTCTTCCCCGAGAACGGCGCCAAGGACGTCGACGAGGAGACCCGGATCGCGGTGAAGGTCCCCGACGGGCGGCTGGAGAGCGTGAAGGTCATGCGGATCGAGGACGCGCAGCAGCAGACGGTGGCGGGGCGCATCGCCGATGACGGGCGCTCCTGGGCCCCGGAGCCCAAGGTGGCCCGGCTCGCCCTCGCCGCGAAGTACAGCATCGACGCGGTGGCCGTGGACGGACAGGGGCGGCGCTCCGCCCGGCACGCCACGTTCACCACGCTCGTCCCCGAGCACCGTTTCATCGGCTACTTCAAACCGGAGAACCGGTCCACCGTCGGCACCGGCATGATCGTCTCCTTCTCCTTCAACCGGCCCATCGCCGACCGGGCGGCGGTGGAGAAGGCCATCCGGGTGACGTCCGATCCGGTGGTGGAGGTCGCCGGCCACTGGTTCGGCAAGGACCGGCTCGACTTCCGTCCGAAGACGTACTGGAAGCCCGGCACCGAGGTCACCGTCGACATCGGACTGCGGGACGTCGAGGGCGCCCCGGGGGTCTACGGCAGCCAGGACAAGACCGTCGTCTTCACGGTCGGCCGCTCCCAGGTCTCCCGGGTCGACGCGGAGGCCAAGACGATGGAGGTGCGCCGCGACGGAGAGCTTGTGGATACGGTCCCGATCACCGCGGGCGCCCCGAAGACGACCACGTACAACGGGAGGATGGTGGTCTCCGAGATGCACGAGGTGACCCGGATGAACGGGGCGACCGTCGGATTCACGGACAAGAAGGGCAAGGGCGAGTACGACATCAAGGACGTACCGCACGCGATCCGGCTCACCGAGTCCGGCACCTTCCTGCACGGCAACTACTGGGCCGACGAGTCCGTCTTCGGCGAGGAGAACATCAGTCACGGCTGCATCGGGCTGCGCGACGCCAAGGGCGGCAGCGGCGCCACCCCCGGCGGCTGGTTCTTCGACCGGACCCTGATCGGCGACGTCGTCGAGGTGGTCAACTCCAAGGACAAAAAGGTCGCACCGGACAACGGGCTCAGCGGCTGGAACCTCGGCTGGAAGAAGTGGAAGGCCGGTTCCGCCCTGCGCTGAGGCTCCCGGCCGCCCCCGGGACCCGATGGTCCCCCCGCTCGGCCCCGGCACCCCGCGCCACCTGCGCAGCTCTCCGGACCACTTGGGACGGAACGGTGACATTCCGGAGGGAGTTCACCCCGCCCGCGATGTGATTATCTTGCGGCGGCGCGCATGTTCGGCGCGCGGGGGTGCGGGCCATGGCGGGACCAGGCCGTGCGAGGGGAGACGACCACAGTGAACGGGCAGCCGATATCGGGGGCATCGGCCGGGGCGAGCGGGAAGCGGCGCGGCGGACCGGGGCTTCTGGCCCTGGTTCTGGGAGCACTGCTGTTGCTGGTGACGGCGTGCGGCGGCAGTGCCGACGCAGGGGACAAGAACAAGCCGGCGGGCGGCAGCGCCAAGAAGGAGGACACGACCGCCTCGCAGGCGGTCGTGACCATCGCGCCGAAGGACGGTGCGGAGTCCGTGGCGACCAGCGGCGCGCTGAAGATCGGCGCCTCGCAGGGCAAGCTGACCACGGTGAAGGTCGCCGACCCCAAGGGCAACGAGGTCGCGGGCGAGATCGCGGCCGACGGCGCGAGCTGGGCGCCGGAGCGGCACCTCGCCGCCGCCACCAAGTACACGGTGCACGCGGTCGCCAAGGACGCCGAGGGCCGTGAGTCGGCGAAGGACACCACCTTCACCACCCTCGTCCCGGCGAACACCTTCATCGGGCAGTACACGCCGGAGGACGGCTCCACGGTCGGGGTCGGCATGCCGGTCTCCATCAACTTCACCCGGGGCATCACCGACCCGGACGCGGTGGAGCGGGCGATCAAGGTGACGGCCGAGCCGGCCGTCGAGATCGAGGGCCACTGGTTCGGCAACGACCGCCTCGACTTCCGCCCGGAGAAGTACTGGGCAGCGGGCACCAAGGTGACCGTCGAGCTCAACCTCGACGGCGTCGAGGGCCGGCCGGGCGTCTACGGCAAGCAGACCAGGACGGTGAAGTTCACCATCGGCCGCAGCCAGGTCTCCACGGTCGACGCGAGCGCGAAGCGGATGAAGGTGGTCCGCGACGGCAAGCAGATCAAGGACATCCCGATCTCCGCGGGCGCCCCGGCGACGACCACGTACAACGGCCAGATGGTCATCAGCGAGAAGCTCAAGGTGACCCGGATGAACGGCGACACCGTCGGCTTCGGTGGCGAGTACGACATCAAGGACGTGCCGCACGCCATGCGGCTGTCCACCTCGGGCACCTTCCTGCACGGCAACTACTGGGGCGCGTCCTCCATCTTCGGCACCACCAACACCAGCCACGGCTGTGTCGGTCTGCGCGATGTGCGCGGCGGCTACGACAACCAGACGCCGGCGGCGTGGTTCTACAACAAGTCGATGATCGGCGATGTGGTCATCGTGAAGAACTCGAAGGACAAGCAGATCGCCCCTGACAACGGCCTCAACGGCTGGAACATGGACTGGGAGGAGTGGAAGAAGTAAGGCTTCCTCCACTCCGCGCGGCGTGCGTGTGAGCGGGCCCGGTGCTGTGACCAACGGCACCGGGCCCGCCCGCGTTAGCGGTGGTTAACCTCTTGGCATGACTGTGACTCTCGAAGTACGCGACGGTGTCGGCACGATCCAGCTGGACCGGCCGCCCATGAACGCCCTGGACGTGGCGATCCAGGACCGGCTGCGCGAGCTGGCCGAGGAGGCGACCCGGCGCGAGGACGTGCGCGCCGTGATCCTCTACGGCGGCGAGAAGGTGTTCGCGGCGGGCGCGGACATCAAGGAGATGCAGGCGATGGACCACACCGCGATGGTGCTCCGGTCCAAGGGCCTCCAGGACGCCTTCACCGCCGTCGCCCGCATCCCCAAGCCGGTCGCCGCCGCCGTCACCGGCTACGCGCTCGGCGGCGGCTGCGAGCTGGCGCTCTGCGCCGACTTCCGGATCGCCGGGGACAACGCCAAGCTCGGCCAGCCGGAGATCCTCCTCGGCCTGATCCCCGGCGCGGGCGGCACCCAGCGCCTCGCCCGCCTGATCGGCCCCTCCCGGGCCAAGGACCTCATCTTCACCGGCCGCATGGTCAAGGCGGAGGAGGCCCTGACGCTGGGCCTGGTCGACCGGGTGGTCCCGGCCGCCGAGGTCTACGAGCAGGCGCACGCCTGGGCCGCCAAGCTGGCCAAGGGGCCCGCGCTGGCGCTCCGCGCGGCCAAGGAGTCGATCGACGCCGGACTGGAGACGGACCTCGACACCGGGCTCACCATCGAGCGGAACTGGTTCGCCGGCCTGTTCGCCACCGAGGACCGCGAGCGGGGCATGCGCAGCTTCGTCGAGGAGGGCCCGGGTAAGGCGACGTTCGGCTGATCGGTAGTCAGAACGGGTGGCCCGGTAGTCGGGTCGGGCGGTCCCGTGCGGGGAGTTCATCCGTCAGGGCGGATTATCCGGGCCTTAAGGCAACCTTAAGGCCCGGTGTCGCCATCGGCCGGGCAACCCTCGTCGGGCCGGGCATCGCCGCAGCTCAGCCGGGCCGTTCGGGGCACTCGTTTGCCAGGGGCATATGCCAAAAGCCTTCTGCGGAACGGGTTGTTCCGGGGTGCGGATTCCCGCGGAACGGCCCCGGAGGCCGATCCGTGCGGCCATGATGGTGGGCATGGCGGGCTTGGAGGGTGTGGATCAGCCGCGACCGCGCAGCAGCGCGACCGCGGCACGCTGGACGTCGACCATGGATGACGAACAGGCGTTCAAGGCGGTGGAGTTGTTCGGAAATCCGACCGAGGGGGAAGTCCGGCTGCCGTCCCGTCCGGAGTCGGCGGCGACGGCCCGTCGGCTCACCTCCTGCGTCGTGCTCCGCCAGTGGGCCCTCTCGCCGCAGACCGCGGAGTACGCGGTGCTCCTCGTCTCCGAGCTGGTCGGCAACGCGGTGCGCCACACCGGGGCCCGGGTCTTCGGGTTACGCATGGTGCGCCGCCGGGGCTGGATCCGTATCGAGGTGCGTGATCCCTCGCGCGGACTGCCGTGTCTGATGCCGGTGCGCGAGATGGACATCAGCGGCCGGGGGCTCTTCCTCGTCGACAAGCTCTCCGACCGCTGGGGCGTGGATCTGCTGCCGCGCGGCAAGACCACCTGGTTCGAGATGCGGATCTCCGACCGCTGATACGCCCGGGAAGCCCCGGTCAATACGCAGAAGCCCCCGGTCGGCCGGGGTGCGGCGCTGCGGGGGCTTCTGACGGGGGCCGTGAAATGGGGGGTGTGTTCACGGCCGCTCTTGACGACCTGGCCCGGGTCAATGGGGGTCGTGGCACCGACTATGGCAGACGGGCGACCCCGGTGCCAAAGCGGCTTATCTGGATATTTTTGTATCAATCGGGCATTTGGCGGTTGAATCGTAGGTGTGCTCGGTCACTTGCCTGGTATTTCATGCATTCTTATGGCGACCGGTGAATGATTCATTGATCATCTGTTGAACTGCTAAATCGCCTCATTTCGTCCATTCCGCCTCTACTGTGTCCCGGGGACCGGTGGCATCCGTGGAGCGTGAGGTGGTCGGGCATGGACGGACGCAGGGCCGCGATGGGCCGCCGCGAAGCGCTGGGCGCCGGGGCGGGGGTGCTGGCCGCCGCCCTCGCCGTCGGATGCGCCCGGAGCGATGGGGCGGCGGGTGAAGCCGTCGGACGCGCTGAGCCCACCGGGTCCGCCGTGCCGGAGGCGGGTCAGGGGGCTCCGGCCGCCCCGCGCCGCTTCCCCGGGCTGCCCTTCCGGATCGCGCACGGCCCCCGCGACCGGCCCCGCGTCGCCCTCACCTTCGACGGGCGGGGCGACCCCCGCCTGGCCCGTACCGCACTCGCCCGGTGCGAACAGGCCGGGGCGCGCGTCACGGTGCTCGCGGTCGGCACCTGGCTCGCCGAACACCCCGGCCTGGCCCGCCGGATCCTCGACGGGGGCCACGAGATCGGCAACCACACCGAGCACCACCTCGACCTCGCGGCCCTCGACGAGCGCGCCGCGTACGAGGAGATCACCGCCTGCGCCCGGCGGCTGCGCCGGCTCACCGGATCCATCGGCACCTGGTTCCGCCCCTCACCCACCGCGTACGCCTCCCCGCTCGTCCAGCGCCTCGCCCAGCGGGCCGGCTACCCCCATGTCCTCGGCTGCGACGTGGAGTCGCTCGACCACGCGGCGACCCGCGTCGCCGCCGTCACCCGGAAGGTCGCCGGGGAGCTCCGCAACGGATCGGTGGTGGAGCTGAGCCTCGGCCGTCCGGTCACCGCCGACGCGCTGCCGCTGCTCCTCGCCGAGATCGGCCGGCGCGGGCTGCACGCCGTGACCGCCACGGAGTTGATGGACCGACCGGCCGACGGCGTCACCCGGACGGCCCGATAATCTGACCCTGACATCCGGCATCACGAAGGGGCGGAACTGTGGCGGACATCGAGTCGGCGCGGACGGCATTCGAGCGGTTCGACCAGAACGGCGACGGCCTCATCACGGCCAACGAGTACAAGAGCGCCATGGCCCAGCTGGGCGACCCCTTCGTCACCGAGACGGTGGCGCAGGCGATCATCAACGCCCACGACGCCAACGGTGACGGCCTGCTCACCTTCGACGAGTTCTGGGCCTCGCAGAACAAGGGCTGAGCCGGTCCCGTCGGCTGAGCCGGTCCCGGTCGGCGGCCGGTCCCGCGTCGTCGGGACCGGCCGGCCGGTCGGCCGACGTGATCCGAACGAAGGGCCGATGCCCGAGGACCCGATGCCCGGAGGGCCCCCTTCCGGGTGTCTTCCGGCCGTCGCGCCCACCGTGCGCGGCTTGCTGTGTCTTTGTCCACCGGCGAGGATCGGGCCGTGATGTTCTCCGGACCCCCCGCCGACCCGGCCGCGCCCGGCACAGCCCCCGCGCCGGCCGGGCCCGGGACACCCCCTGCCCCGGCCGCACCGGTGCGGCCGGGCGACGCGCCGGCCGCAGCAGTGCCGACCGGCGACGCGCCGGAGATGTCCGGGCCGCCCGCCGGACGCTCCTGGACCACCCCTCTCCTGCTCGGCGCCGCAGGCGTCCTCGCACTCCTCATGGCGCTGTTCGGCCCCGGCCTCCTGGCACGCGGCACCGGGGAGCTCCGGATACCCGGCGCGGGGCTCACCACCGTGCTCCGCACCGTCCTGTTCGCCGCCCTCGCCCTCCACCTGGGCGAACTCCTCGGCCCGCAGCTCGTCCGGCCCGTCCGGGGCCGCCCCCGTACCGCCGTACGGAGCTGGGCGGCCGCCGCCTCGGTCGCCGGGGCGGCCGCAGCGGCCGGGCAGATCGTCCGGCTCGCCGCCGTCAGCGACCTCGGGATCACCGAGACCTACGGCACCCGTGAGGGCGGCCTGCTCCTCCTCATCGCCAACGGCCTGGTCGTCGCCGCCCTCTGCGCCGCGAGCAAGCGCCCGGCCCTCGCCCTCGCCCCGCTCGCCGTCGTCATCGGCGCGGAGGCCCTGCGCGCGCATCCGGAGGCGTACAGCCCCGAGTTCGGCGCCGCCCTCACCGTCGTCCATCTGACCGCCGCGTCGCTGTGGACCGGCGGCCTGCTGTACGTCCTGCGCACCATGTGGCTCTGGCGCGGCTCACCCGTCGCGGCCCGCGCGCTCCTCGGCCGGTACGCACGCCTGGCGATCTGGCTGTACGTCGCCCTCGCCGCCACCGGCACGGTCTCGGCCCTGCGCCGGCTGCCGCTGGACGTGGTGTTCAGCTCCGCCTACGGGCGCACCCTGCTGGTCAAGCTGGCGCTGATGGCCGTGGTCAGCGTGCTGGCGGTGGCGGCCCGGCGGCGGATGCTCCGGGATGCCGACCCGGCGGTCGCGCACCTGCTGGCCCGCCGCGAACAGGTCGTGCTGGGTCTGGTCGTGGTGGTCTCGGCGGTCCTCACCGTCGTCCCCGACCCGCACTGGATCTCGCTCCGGCCCTAAAGGTTGTTGCGGTACGGTTCCCAGCCGCGCAGCTCGTCGTCGCGCGGGGCCAGGACGAGGGCCGGAGCTCCCGGGCCGAAGACCGTCACGGGCCGCCGCGCGTCCCACGACGGCCACCCCGGGTCCCCGTCCCTCGCGAAGTCCACCCACGCCCGGTGCATCGCGTCCGCCAGGTCCTGCGGGGCGTCGGGGCCGGTCAGGGCCCTCGTGTCGGGGTGGGCGAGCGTGTCGAAGACGAAGCCCAGCTCCAGCGCGTGACAGGCACCCAGCCGCTGTACGGGGGTGGGCCAGCCGAACTCGTACACATACGTGGAGCCCGGTGCGTCCGTCCGGGCGTCGGCCAGCCGGTTGAGCGGGACGCGCAGCAGCAGGTCCGTCGCGAGCGCGCCGAGCAGCTCGCCGGGGGTGGCGTCCGGCCGGTTGGCCCGGTAGACCCGGGCGGTGGCGTTCGGCACCTTGAACTTCAACAGGGCCAGACGGAGCTTCAGCCGGCTGATCCGCTCGGTCAGCCCGCCGGGCACGAACCAGAGCCGGTACTCCTCGGTGTTCGTCCCCATCAGCAGGTCGATCCCGGCGGACGCACCCGCGTGCAGCGCCGCCACCGGGTCATGGGGCAGCAGGTCGCCGTCCACGACCGCCTGGAAGGAGTTGCGGCCGGTCAACGGGTTTCCGCCGCTCGTCACCTCGGTCTGCGCGGTCAGTAGCGCCTCCGGGTCCACGGCGGCCAGCGCGGCCGCTGTCGCGGGCACCCCGAGCCGCTTCGCGATCAGCTCGGTCGTGCCGCGCGCGGCGGCCGGGGGCAGTGCGGCGGGCGCCCCGCTCTGGAGCACCGCCCGCCGGAACAGCCCCGCCGACCGGGGTGCGGCCAGCAGAGCGGCGATGCTGACCGCCCCCGCCGACTCCCCGGCCACCGTCACCCGGTCCGGGTCGCCGCCGAACGCCGCGATGTTGTCGCGCACCCACTCCAGGGCGGCCAGCTGGTCCAGCAGTCCCCGGTTGGCGGGCGCGTCCGGGAAGACGCCGAAGCCCTCGACGCCCAGGCGGTAGTTGACGGAGACGAGGACCACCCCGTCCCGGGCGAACGCGGACCCGTCGTACACCGGCACCGCCGAGGAGCCGTGCACCAGCGAGCCCCCGTGGATCCACACCAGGACGGGGAGCCCGGCGCCCTCGGTGGACGGCGTCCACACGTTGAGGTTCAGCCAGTCGTCGCCCGGCACCGCCGGGTCCGGCAGCAGCCGGTCCAGCGGCGGGGCGTACGGCCGCTTGGGGGCCGTCGGACCGTACGCGAACACATCGCGCACGCCCTCCCACGGCTCCGGCGGCCCGGGCGCGCGGAACCTTCGCGGGCCCACCGGCGGAGCCGCGTACGGGATGCCGCGGAAGACCGCGACGCCCCGCTCCACCGCACCGCGCACGGTGCCGTGCGCGGTCCTCGCCGACGGGGGAGTCCCCGTCACGATGTCCGACATGATGCGTGCCAACCTCTCTCGCGGTGAGACGTATGCCTTCCCGGAGGTGGTGGCCCGCGACACCACCCGGACCGCCCGCGACACCACCCGGGCGGCCCCGGGCGCTCGGACGGCTCAGGCGGCGAAGTACTGGGACAGCGAGTCCCGTTCGTCCAGCTCCACCAGATCCGGACGGGTGTAGCGCTCGGCCCGCGCGTGGTAGTCGAAGTCGCCCCGGACGAGCCCCCGGTAGTCCTGGACGCAGCGTTCCAGGGCCGCCCGGGTCGGGCCGCCGATGCCCGCCGCCTCGATTTCCTCGATCAGCTCCTTTTCCGCCCGCTGCACCCGCTCCGCTATCCGGGCCAGCTGGATCCCGGCCTCGTCGACGGCTTCCTGGAGGGTGCAGCCCCGGTCGCGCTGAATCAGCCGTACGGCGTTGTGCTCGTAGCCGAGAGCGGCTTCCTTCTCGAAGGAACAGATGTCGTTGCAGAGACCGGAATGGTCGGTGACCGCGTTCCGCAGGGCGATATACGCGGGCAGGCTCCGGGCGGAATCCGGAAGGTCGATTCCGGCGGTGATCTCGTGCAGGCAGAGAAAGGGCTGCATGGCGACCGAATCCCGCCGGTGCTTGGCGAATTCGGCCCGGCTCGGCACCTGTCCGGCGGCCCGCTCGACGGCCTCGGCGTAGTACGTCCACAGCCAGGCGGCGGTGTCCCGCCGGAACTGCCGGTTCCACTGCGGCGACCGACCGCGGCAGGTCCGCTCCCGCAGCCCGGCGAGCGCCCGCTCCATCGGTCCGTTCGGCGCGGCCCCGTCGAAGACGTCCACCAGGCGGGTGATCGCCCTCTCGCACATCAGCGGATCGCGTCCGGCCGGGCCGTCGTCGAACTCGTCGTCCACCAGGAAGGCCCAGAAGAGCCATTGACAGAACAGGTCGAGATGTTCCTGCGTCGCCTTCGGGAAGATGAGGGATATCCAGAGTTCCGGGCGGGTCCGGATCATTTTCTTCCGGGCCGGGACGGATAGATCGAGCCCTTCGGACTCGGCCCATTCCCAGGCGGCCCCACGGGTTTCCGTCAGGCCTGGATTGCAGCCGGCACTCTGGAACGGCATGTGAAACGCCGGTAACGTGATCTGGCTCATTGCTGCCCCTCGTCTGATGAATACGGGCGGACGATGTGAACGGCGCATTCCGGGTGGTCCGGCAAGGGACGGGCCCGTCGGGAAGCGGCGGCCGGGAGCCCGGAGGCCGGGCGACAGGGCGACCGTACGAGGTGAGAGGGCCATCGCTGTCCTCCTTCCTCCGCCGGGCGCCGGGGCAGCCGGGACAGGGTCGGCGAGCCGGTGGGCGGGCGCGTCACCATGTGTAATGCCCAGTCAACCCCCTGTGGGGGCTCCGAGGGAAGCCATTTGTGACCGAAATTGTTTGATCGTCATGAACTCTCTGACCACTACTGGGTAGTTGGTGAACCTGTGGGGCCCGCCGCTACGGCAGTGACGAGGGTCCGGCAGCGGGTGCCGAGTGAACCTGCGGAGCGACGGATTCCGGCTCAGGTGCGCTGGAAGAACTCGACCTCGCCGACCGCGATCGGCCGGCCCTCGCCCCGGCCGGCCGCCTCCCGCAGCACCAGCTCGACGGAGACGACATCGCTGATGCCCGTCCGGATCGGCTGCTCGCCGGGCTTGTCATTGAAGGTCACCGCCTTCTCGTGGACCGTGCCGTCCTCCGTGGTGATCAGCAGGTCCGCCCGGGTCGGCCGCGCGCCCCGCCGGAACTCCTGGGGTTCCTTCGACACCCCGGTGTGCACCACGATGCCGACCAGCCGGAACGGCGTTTCGAAGGAGCATGTGAGCGACGCGCCGAGTTCGGGCGCGCCCCAGTACTTGTTCGTCAGCCCGTCGATGGCCGCGCCCGCCGGGTGACCGGGAGCCGACGCGGTCGCGGTCGCCCCGGTGGGGCTGATCTCCGCCGTGCCGCCGAGCTTGTCCCGGACGTCCTCGAAGAGGTAGCGCCCCATCGGGAGGAGCAGGAAGCCCGCGAACAGCAGCCCGACCACGGCCAGGACGAGCAGCGTCCGCCGCAGCGCCCGGCCCGAACCGCCGCGCACCCGGCGGCGGAACGGCCACACCGTGCGCCACCACGGCAGGGCGGCCGGCTCCTCCCGGGCCTGCAGCGGAGCGGCGCACCGGCGGCAGAACTTCCGCCCCGGCAGGTTCGGCGTGCCACAGGCCGGGCAGGGCGGACCGTCCGGCGTCTCCTCCTCCGCCACCGGCCGCACGACGGGCCGCCGGCTCACGGGCTTGGCCGGTCGCACCGCCCCGATCGGCTCGTCCGCCGCGTTCGCCTCGGACATGTGCCCGGGCTCGCTCCTGGGCACCGGTGCGGACGCCGGGATTCCGGGGCGTACGGGAGCGGGCTGTACGGGAGCCGGCTGTACGGGCTGTACGGGCTGTACGGGCTGTACGGGCGGCACGGGCGGCACGGGCTGCGCATGCGGCCTTGCCGGTACGGGTGTCGACCCCGCCGGTGGCGCGGTGGGCTGCGGCGGTACGGGGGTGGGCACGGGCGCGGGCTCCGCCCGGGGCGCGGGAGGCGCCGGAGCCGACCGGGGTGGCTCCGGCGGGTGTTCGGGGCGCGCCGGGGCGGGGCGTGGCGGAGCTGCGGGGCGCGCGGGCGATTCGGGCCGATCGGAGGCCGCCGGTACGGGCTGCTCCGGGGCCCCGGGGGCAGGGCGGGGCGGAGCTTCGGATCGCTCCGAGGGCGAGGCCGAAGGCGGAGCCGCAGGGGCGGGGCGCGCCGGGCGTGCGGGTGGGCCGTCGGCGTCCGGCGCGGGTGGCGGCGTCGCAGGTGCCGGTGGCGTCGGGGGCCCGGCAGCTTCCGGCTCCGGGGAGGCCTCGGCCTCCGCGACCGGGACGGCTGCGCCTTCCGGCTCCGGGACGGTTACGCCCTTCGCCACCGGGGCGGCTGCGGCCTCCGGCTCCGGGACGACCGGCAGCTCTGCCACCGGAGCCTCCGAAGCCACCGGAGCATCCGGCTCAACCACCGGAGCTACCGAAGCCGACGCCACTGGAGCCACCGGATCCGACGCCACCGGATCCGACGCCACCGGATCCGACGCCACCGGATCCGACGCCACCGGATCCGACGCCACCGGATCCGACGCCTCCGGCCCCGATGCCGCCGGACCCGAGGCCTCCGGCTCAGGCTCCGGAGCCGCAGCCCGCGTACGCCGCACCGGCTGGGAGGACCAGCCCAGGTAGCCGCCGCAGTTGCCGCAGAAGTCGTCGCTCTCGCCGTTGGCCGTACCGCACGCCGGGCACGAACGCATCACGTCAGCCTCCTGTCTGTTCGGGCTCTTCGGGCGGGCCCGGCAGGACCTCCACCCGGCAGGTGAGGTGGACGGGGCACGAGGCCGTGGCGACGTCCAGGACGCGGCGGGCGTCCACCGGAGTGCCCGCGCGCACCGGCCAGACCCGGACGAGCAGTTCACCGGTCGGCGGCGGCGGGAGCGCCGCGCCCGGCTCGGCCGACCAGGTGGCGCCCCCGCCGTCCCGGACCTCCGCGTGCACCCCGCAGACCAGCCGCAGCCGCTCGACGAGACCCCGCCGGGTGCCGCGCCACCGGTGCAGCTCGACGGCGCGCGCGACGACCGCCCGGCGCAGCTCGACCGGCCACGCCGGATCGGTCTCGACGCCCACCCAGGACGCCAGCCAGGGCAGGAAGTCGGCCGGGGCCAGCGTCGGGTCGAAGTAGGCGGGCAGGTTGTCCAGCGTCGACAGGACCGGCGCCAGCACCGTGTCCAGGCCCGCCGTGAACCGTTGGGCCAGGTCGTCGTCCGCGTACAGGGCGGGCAGCAGTTCCCCGATCGGGTAGCGGCTCGGCAGCCCGGGTACCGCGGCCCGCGTCATACGCCCTCACCGGCCCCGCTCGCGGTGACCACCACCTGGTGCTGGTGCGAGAAGACCAACGCCCCCGGCGCGACGTCGACATGGTCCACCGCCGCGCCGCGCCGGCCGGTGATCGGGTCCGCCGGGAACAGCCGGACGTCCTCCACCAGACCGGCCCCCTCCACGCTCTGGAGCACGGCGAAGACCTCCCCGTACTGCACGGGCCTGCCGAACGGCCACCCCTCGCCGTCCGCCCCGCCGCGCAACGGGTCGATGTGCCGGAACAGCGCCTCCAGCGCCTCCGCCCGCACCCGGTCCACGTCGCCAGGGGCGGCCACCAGCCGCGCGACGACCGTGACGCCCTGGTAGGCGGGCGGCTCCACGATCAGCCGGGTGCCGACCAGGCGTCGTTCGTCGAGCCGTTCGGTGACCGCGGCGAGCACCTGGTCGGAGGGGATCAACTGCTCGAAGCGGAGATGGCCGTCCTCGTCGGCGACCGCGTCGGGCACCACCAGCACCCGTACCGCACCGGCCTCGCCCGCCACGGCCGGCACACACCGCACCCGGCGCAGCGACGGCGCGGCCTCCCGGGCGATGACCTCGTAGTCCTCGGCCGTGACCGCCCGCTCCTGTACCCGCAGGATGTTGGGCGCGCGCACCTTCGCGTTCTCGACGGTCTCCCCGTCGACCCCGCCGGTCGCCGCCTCACGGTTGTTCACGCCCGCGACGTACGGCACCGAACTGCGCAGCACGGAGATCGCGCCCCGGGCGACGTTGCCCGCCGCCCCGCCACCGGTCCGGTAGCGCGGGACGCGGAGCTGGGCGCCCTTCTCCGGCACCTCGCCGTACGCGCGCATCGTGCCGTCCGGCTCGCGCACCTCCGGCGGGAACGCGAACTCCCCGGAGACGGCGTCGATCCGGACGTGCCGGTCACCGGGCCCGGACGCGCCGAAGTGCTCGACCGGGGTCCAGATCTGCCAGCCCTCCTCCGCCGACACCTGTACCACCGGCGGCTCCCCGTCCAGCAGCAGCGGCGCCCGGCTCACCGAGAACCGCTGCCCGGCGACGCCCTCCGACACCCCGAGCGGCACATCGACGACGGTCTCCGCGTGCTCCGCGGCCGCCGTGCCGCCGACCGTGAACACCTCGGCCTCCCGGATCGTCGGCGACTCCGAGTAGAACGGCTGGCCCGGCTCCGGAGCGGTGACCCGGCAGCGCAGCCACCCCGCCCGGGTCCCCGCCACGACGGACGCGGTGTGCCCGGCCGGGACGAACACGACGACCTCGCCGGGCCTGTTGAGCCCGCCGGTGCTGTCGGTGCCGGTCGCACACATCACCCAGCGCGCCCCGTCCCACGCCTCCCACACCAGCGGCGGCTGACGCGGGTCGACGCCCACGCCCTCCACCCGGCTGTCCAGGCGGACGGCGACGATGCAGCGCGGTACGGCCGTCGGCAGACCGAACAGCAGGGCGTCACCGGGCTCCGGCCGGTTCTGGAAGCACGGGATGTCCTTGCCCGCGCCGAGCGGCGCGGTCCGGTCCGTCTGCTCGCCCGACACCGGCGCGGTGACCAGCCGGACCAGCGAACTCGGCACGATCGGCAGGTCGTCGGCGGTGGAGAACACCACCGGCTCCTCCGCCTCACCGCGCGCGGTCGCCACCTCCGTACCGGCGGGCAGGTACACGGTCTCCGGCTGCGGCGCGGACAGCCAGAAGTCGATCTCGGCCCGTGCCACGGCCGGCGGGAACAGCGTCACGCCCAGCAGGTCGAGGAAGGCCGCGTAGTTCTTGTCCGGCACCCGGTTCAGCCGGTAGAGCAACTGGTCGACCAGGTACGCGAACGTCTCGATCAGCGTGACCCCGGGGTCCGACACATTGTGGTCGGTCCACTCGGGGGAGCGCTGCTGGACGTACCGCTTGGCCTCGTCGACGAGCTGCTGGAAACGCCGGTCGTCCAGATTGGGCGAAGGCAGGGCCATCAGCGCATCCCCGCTTCCTGAGTGGTCTCCGCGGCCGAGCCCTCGGACGACGGGATCGTGTAGAAGGGAAAGACCAGGTTGCGCAGGTCGTTGGTGGCCCGCACGGTGTAGTGCACGTCGATGTAGAGCGTGCCCTCCTCGATGGCGTCGAACGCGATCACCACGTCCGTCACCTCGATGCGCGGCTCCCACCGCTCCAGCGAGGTCCGGACCTCCTGCGCGATCCGGCCGGCCGTCGCCCCGTCGCCGGGCGCGAAGACGTAGTCGTGGATGCCGCAGCCGAACTCCGGGCGCATCGGCCGCTCGCCCGGCGCGGTCCCGAGGATCAGACCGATCGCCTCCTCGATCTCCCGGTCCCGCTCGACCAGCGCGATCCCGCCCGTCGGCCCGACCCGCAGCGGGAAGCCCCAGCCGCGCCCGATGAATCCGCCGCCGCTCACATCGGGCCCCCGATCAGGACGTTCAGCGCGCCGCTGATGATGGGCGCGCCGCAGGTGGTCTTGTCCAGCATCCGGGCGGCGGGCAGTCCGCCGATCAGCACCGCGCCGCCGATCGCGGCGGCGGGGTTGGGCATGATCACGTTGCCGGGTCCGAGCGCCGCGTGCGGGGGGACGACGCACGCGTGCAGGCTCCCGGTGACGGCCGCGGGCCGGCCGCCGATGAGCACGGTGGCCACGGCCACCGCACCCGGGGGCGGAGTGCCGATGAGACCGCCGTGGGCGGTGCTGTCGCCCGTGCGGGCTGCGGGGGGCATGGCCGGGGTTCTCCTTGATGCGAAAGAGACTTCAGGGATACGAGGGACGGGGGCGGCGTACGCCGCACGCCGCACGGTCAGTTGATCTTGATGAGCTTGGCCTTGAGGACCGCGAGCAGACCGCCGTCGACCGTGACCCCCGTCTTGCCGTTGACGGTCACCGAACGGCCCTTGATGGTCACGTCGCCCGTGGCCCCGGCGTCGAGCGTGATGCCCGACGCGGACAGCGTCACCGAGCTCAACTCCCGCGTGCCGCCACGGGCTTTCACGGTCAGGGTGATCTCGCCCTTCTTCTCGTCGAGGACGACGTCGAGCCGTTTGTCGCCGGTCGCGATGCGGACGCCCGACGGCCCGCGCGGGGCGTCGAGCAGCTCCAGCCGGTTCCCCGAACGGGACACCAGCGAACGGCGGTTGACCTTCCCGCTCGTCGGGTCCACCAGCGGGACGTCGTGCGGCGAGGGCTTGTCGACCCCGTTGTAGAGGCCGCCGAGCACATACGGGCTGTCCAGCAGCCCCTGCTCGAACCCGACCAGCACCTCGTCGTTGACCTCGGGGCTGAACACCCCGCCGCCGCCCTGGCCGCCCCACTGCACGGTGCGGACCCAGTCGGTGACGTACGTGTCGTCGAGCCAGGGGAACTTCAGGCGCACCCAGCCGCGTTGGCCCCTGCCCTCCTCCCGGATGTCGGTGACCACGCCGATCGCCAGACCGGGCATGCGCGGCCCGCGCGAGGGGGCGTTCCCGCCACCGGTCAGCCCCGACAGCGAACGGTCCGGCGAGGCGCTGACGATCACCGTCGTGCGGTAGCCGGTGTCGGGTTCGAGGACGTGGTGCGCGGCGGTGGCGGTGTAGCGGCCGGAGAACGCGGGCCCCACGTTGCCGAGGGCCACCGGCAGACCCGCCCGCAGCTGCGGGTTCCCGTACGCGACCGCCTCGACCTCCCCGAACCCGGCGCTGACCGACGCGGCGAGCGCACCGGCCACCGCCCGGGTCTCCGCCTGGGTGCGGTACGGGGTGTCGGCGATCGTCGTACGGGAGCCACCGGAGCCGAAGATCTGCGCCGCCGTCGACGGGCTCATCCCCGGCACGACGGTGTCGCTGCGGACGGACTGCTGCCGGGCCACCAGCCGGGTCTTGGTGTCGACGTTCCAGCCGCGCACCTCGACGCTGTCCGCCCCGTCCGCCCCGGTCAGCACCGCACGCAGGGCCAGCAGATTGTTCCCGTACTCCAGGACCATCGGATCGCGCGAGGCGGACGTCGAGGGCGAGGGGGCCGAGGAGGCGGGGTCGGGCTCGGTGAACTGCAACAGGCCCTTGTCGTCCACCCGTACGGTCGCCCCGCTCTCGGCCGCCAGGTGCTGGAGGAACTCCCAGTCCGACACGTTCGGCTGCGTCAGCTGCTTGTACGTGATCGACGCGGCCTCGATCCGCCCGCAGGCCAGACCGGCCCCGGTGGCGACCTTGCGGACGATGTCCGCCGTCTTCATGTTCCGGTACGCCACGACCTTCCGGCCGCGCTGGAGCCGGTGCGCCTTGGAGAACGCCCGCACGACGGTGAACGATCCGGTGGTGTCGGTGTCCAGCTCGATCGCCGTGACCTCACCGGTGAACAGCCGCTCGCGCACCCGGTCCTGCACGGTGACCACCGAGATCTTCAGCGGGGTGCCCATGCCGATGCCGGTCTTGGCGAGGAAGGTGTGGTCGGGGTCCCGGTACATCAGGACGGCGGTGTCCGGCAGGCCCACGTTCTCGTCGACCACGCAGCTCACCAGCTGGGTGGCCCAGACGGCGGGCAGCTCGGCGGGCGCCTCGACGATCGGGTCGGCCGCGAAGGAGCGGCCGGGGGCGTCCTTTCCGCTCATCGGGTCTCCTCCGCCAGGTGGTCCTCCCGCCCGGGCACCAGGAGTTCCCGGCCGGGCGTCAACTGCATGGGGTCGTCGATGTCGTTGGCGTGCGCGATGGTCCGCCAGGCGGTGGCGTCGCCGTACTCCCGCCAGGCCAGCAGCGGCAGGCTGTCCCCGGCCACGACCCGGTGGGTGCGCCGCGCCTCCTTCGAACCCGAGGTGGGGTTCTGGCCGGCCGGGTCGACGCTCGCCTCCTCGATCGACAGGGAGCAGGTGGCGCGCAGCGGCTTCCCGTCCACGTCGAACAGGGTGTACGAGACCGAGAGATTGGAGAGCACCCCGTCGAACGAGGTCGTCTTCGACGTCCCCCAGTCGAACCGCACCCAGGGGCTGGCGGGCGTCTTGCGGGCCAGGCTGCTGGGCGTGGGGACACACGCGGTCATGAGCTGCTCCACCGCCTTCTCCACGGAGTTGTCGTGGGTGGCGGTCGCGTCGAGGAAGACCTCCAGCGACAGGGCCCGGGGCCCGCTGCCGACGAACTCGGGCAGCGCGGACTGCCCGGCCATCCGGGACGGAGTGCGCCGCCACTCGGTGCTCTTGCTCAGCGACAGCTTCGCCGGGTTGAACTGCAACGTGAGCCGGGCGAGCGCGCCGCCGGGCTTGGCGCCGACGGTCGAGGGCGGCTCCATGATGGTCAGCTGGGCACGGGCGCGGCTCGCGCGGAGAGCGGGTGACATGGCGTTCCTCCTTCCTTCGTCCTGGGTCTGGTCCTGCCGGATGCGCTGTTTCCCGTCAGGACGGCTCCAGGCCCTCGTGCGCGATCTCCAGCGTCTCGATCGCCGCCTGGGAGTTGGCCGGATCGAAGGACGGCCCCTGCCAGCGCACCGGCACGATCCCGTGGACCTGCCAGCTGATGATCCGGCTGAGATCGGGGCGCAGCGCCACGATCTCGCCGTCCTTGGGCTCGACCCGCTGGATCGTCTCGTTCAGCCAGCGCGCGATCTTCATCGTGTCGGCGGTCACCGGGCGGGTCAGCGTGATGTTCGTCCAGGTGATCCGCCCCGGCAGCTGCCAGGTGAACCCGTTGTTGCCGCCCTCGGCGTACGTCTCCATCTCCACCTCGGCGCCCAGACCGGAGCAGGTGTGGAACGCGCCCAGGTCGCTGCCGCCGATCGCGAGCTTGAAGAACACGCTCGTCGCGAAGATGTTGTCCGTCATGCGTCTCTCGTCTTCTTCTCTGCTGTCGGTCGTACGGGTCGTACGGGGGCGGGCGGGTGCGGCTGTGGCGCCGGGGCGGGCGTGCCGTCAGCGGCGGCCGTCGTGCAGCCGCCCGCTGCGTTCGCGGCCCCGCCGCAGATCGGCGCGGATGAGCCGGCTCACCGGGTCGAGGAGCCGACGGGCCAGCTCCTCGATCTCCGTTCCGCTCAGCCGGTTCGCCGAAGGAGCGTTGGAGGCGTCCTCGGCCCCGGCCGCCGGTCCCGCCCGCTGCACGGCGGGCTTCGCCGGTGCGGCCTGCACGGGAACCCCGGTGATCCCGGCGTTCGCCGCCGCACGCTGGACCGCCTGCGCCCTGCTCTCGGGGCGACCCGCTCCGGCGGCCTGCGCGGGCGTGCGGGGCGGCACCCGTACGGAGAGCCCGGGCGGCGCGCCGGGAGCGGCACCGGCGACGGGGGCCGGTCCGGCGGCCGGCGGACCGGCGCTTTCGGGAACCACCGGCATCGCCTGCCGCTGTACGGGTACGGGCACGGCGGCTTCCGGCCGTGCCGCTGCGGGCGGATGCGGCCGGACGACGGGAACCCGGCGCGGGCCGGGGGCGGTTACGGACGCCGATGCCCCCGGAGACGCCGACGGTATCCCCGGCTGGGCGTACGGGAGCGGCGCGGCGGGCACGGCCGGAGCGGTGGCGGCGCGTTGTACGGGAGGGACAGCGGGGGAGGCGTGCTGTGCGGGACCCGGCTGCGGAGCCCGGTGCGGTGGTGCGCCGGGGGGTACGGCTGGGGGCGAGGGCGTCGTGACCCGCCCGGACCGCCGTACGAGTCGCTGGAGCACGCCACGGGCGGGGGCGGTGGTGGTGCTGGTGGCCGAGGCAGCGGCGGTGGCGGTGGCTTGCGGGGCGCGGCCGGGTTCGGTCGGGCCGCCGCGCCGGTGGGCAGGGTTGGTGGTCGCGGCGGTGGTCGCGGAACGCTGGACCGGGTCGCCCGGCGCCGCGCCGGAGGGCGCCGGCTGACGGGTGCTCGGCAGGCTTCCGGCGCCCCCGTCGGCGGGGCCCGCCTGCGGCACGTCGCGCCGCCAGGTGGCCGCGACGACCGGGCGGGCGGTGCTGCCGCCCGCCGCAGTCGTCGTCGGAGGCGCTGAAAAACCTTCTGCGGAACCGGTGTTCACGGTCAGGCCGCGGCTGGGAAGCAGGGCCCGTGACCGCTGGACCGTGGGCGACAGGGACGGCGATGGCGACGGCGACGGTGTCGCACGGCTGGTGCTCTGCGCGGGCGCCCGGTCCCGAGCGATCGGCCGTACGCGTACCGGCGGTGGGGGAGCGGCGGAGGTCGTAGCGCGCTGAACGGCGGCGGTGCCGGGCGAGGAGGTGGAGGCCGCGGCGGCTGCGGTGGACGCGGTGGCGGCCGATCGCACCGGCATCGCGGCGGGCGTGCCCGGCGGTGCCGGGGCGTGGGCCGGAACGGCGGGCCCGGAGCCCGGAGCCGTCGCCGGCCGGTGGCCCGGGGCCCGGCCCGCATCAGGCCGTGTCCCGGTGGACCGGCGGTCACCGAGCAGCGGAGCGTCGCCGCCGAGCCGGGCGGTCGGCGGCAGCGAGGGCAGCGGCGTGCCGATCCCACCCCGTGCCCGGGCGCGTGAGCCGCCGGAAGCGTCGGGCGTCGCGCTGCCCGGGGCCGGTGCTCGCTGCACGGAAGGGGAGGGCCCCGATGACGACGTCGACGGCTGAGACGGCTGAGACGGCTGAGTCGTCCGGGACCGGGAGTCCGGCGCAGGGGACGGCTGCTGCCGCGCCGACGCCGACGCCTTCGCCTTCGCCGAACTGGCCGAGGGGACCGTAGGCACCCCGGGCGTCGCGTTCGGCGTGGCCGGTTGGCTCGGCGCGTCCGACGCCTGGCGCTGGAGCACCGGCATCTCCGCTGTCGGGTGTGCCGTCGCGGGGGCGGCCGGAACGACGCCCGCCGGGCCGTCACCGCTGGCCGGCCTGGCTCCGGCGGGCATCTCGCGCAGGGGCTTGCCCAGGGCCGGACGCACCACCTCGGCGGCGGGCGGTCCGGCGGCACGGTCAGGGGACGGGGAGTCCGGAACCGTACGGTCAGGACCGCTTCGCCGCTCCGATACGGCCCGCTGGACGGCGGCGGGAGCAGCCGGACCGGACGGCGCGGCCGATACGGAAGAAGCGGCCGACGGGGAAGGCGCGGAGGGCGTGGAAGGGGCAACGGGAGTGGCGACGGGAGTGGCGGGCGGGAGCCCGGCGATCTGCCGCAGTGGCATCGCCGGACGTCGGGCGACGATCAGGGGCGGGGCGATCCGATGGGGACGTACGGCAGCGGGCCGGGCCCGCTGCCCGGAGTCCGGTCCGTCGCCGGCATGCCGCGAGGACGGCGAGGCCGTGACGGTGTTCGGGGCGCTCCCGAGAACCGCCCGGGAGGCAGGCCCGGAGCCGGAGGACCTGGCACCGGACGGCACGGACGGGGTCGTGGCGTCGGACGGGCCGGAAGGACGGGACGGGCCCGAAGACTTCGATGGCACGGAAGCCCCCGACGGACCGCGCTGCGCCGACGCTCCCGACGCTCCCGACGCGTCGGACGGCGACCGGCTCACGGTGGACGTGGCCGGCCCACGCGCCGCGCCCGCCCGCTGGACCGGAGGCGGCGATCCAGGACCCGGCTTCCCCGACCCCGCAGTCCCCGACCCCGCAGCGCCCGTACCGCCGTTCGTCCTGCCGCCCTTGCCCGCCGCCCGGTTCACCGTGGCGGGCGGCAGGTCCGCCGCTGGCTCGGCGGGCTCGTCGGAGCCCGGGGGCCGGACGGCGCGCAGCAGCAGCGGCCCGCCGGGGGACGCGGCCCGCGCGCCGCCCGGGCGGGCGACTCCGTGGATGAGGCCGACCGGGGCCGACGGCAGGACGGAGTGGCCGAGTTCGCCGCCGAGGGCCGGGTTCTGCCAGGAGGCCAGCCGGGACCGGAACCGCAGTCCGTCGCTCACGCCGATCGAGGACCGGGCGACGGTCACCGACGGCGGGGCCACCCGCCGCCAGCCGCCGTCCCAGCCATCGCCCCCGCCGGAGGCAGGGACAGGAGCGGGCACTGCGGGCGCGGCGGGTACGGAAGGAGCCCCCGCGTCCCCGGCGCTTCCGCTCTCCCGAGCGGACGCACCGGATGCACCGGACGCACCGGACGGCTGCCGGTCCGTCCGGCGGAACCAGTCCCCGAGCCCCACGCGATCACCCGCCTTCGTTGACGCGGGTGTTGATCCGCGCTATCTCCCGCACCCACTGCTGACGTTCGCCGTGGGTGAGGTCGAGAATGTCCTCACGCTGCCAATGGAAGTGGTAGGCGACGTACGCGATCTCCTCCCGCAGCCGGGGAAGCGCGTACGTCACGATTCCCCCAGGCGCCCACCCGAGAGGTCCACCTCGAACGACCCGTGGCACAGCGGGCAGGTCACCGCGGCATGCGTGTGGCCCTCGCTGTTGATCCGCCGGTAGAAGTCCTGGAGGAACGCCACGTCGGTCGCGTACATCCGCTCGACGATCCCGGCGTGCACGTCGGTGACCGTGCCGAGCTGGGTGATCACCTGGCTCAGCAGCACCACGGACAGATACGCCGGGTTCTCCTTCACCCGCAGGTCGATCTGCGGGCGCAGCTCGTCGCGGGCCGTCGCGAGCCGCATGGTGCCGCTCCGGTGCAGCCGGCCCTCGTCGTCCACGTACCCGCGCGGCAGCTCGAAGGCGAACTCCGTCTGCAGTGTGTCCCGTTCCCGGGGACGGGCGGGGGCGGGCGCGGGAGCCGCGGCCTCCTCGCGTGCACCGGGTGCTGCGGGCGCGGCGGCGAGGGTGTCGAGGACCTCTTCGAGGCCCGCGCCCGGCGTAACGGTCCGGCGCCTCATTCGACCACGATCTCCTCGAAGGTGATGGTCACCGTCTCGGTGGCGGCACTGGACTCGCCGGCCTTGAGGGAGGGGCCCTCCCACTTGGAGGCCCAGCCCTGCATCAGCTGGATGCGGCGGACGGTCTCACCGGTCGAGTCCTTGATCTCGATCGTGAGGTTCTGCCGCGCGGTGTCGACGGCCCCGTTGTTGAGGGTCTCCTTGATCCAGGTGGTGAACTCGCTGCTCTTGTCGAGCCCGCGGGTGATCGTCACCTCGCCCGCCTGGCGGGCGCCCGGCTGCTTGCGGATGATCTGCTTGCCCTCGGCCGTCACCTGACGGACCTCGACGACTTCTTCCTCGACGGTCATGCCGCTGATCTCCTGGATGGACTCCACGAGGTAGCCGCCGAGCTGAACGCCGAAGACGTGGGTGGAAAGAGCGTCGCCCTCTGCCATGACTATGTGTCACCTGTTCTGATCGAAAGGGAAGTTAAGGGGTGCGGGAGGACCGCGAGGCCACGGTCACTCGTCGACGAGGCTGGTGCTGTCCGAGAACTGCGAGAGACGGAAGATCACGAACTCCGCGGGCTTCACCGGCGCCACCCCGATCTCGCAGACGACCTGACCGAGGTCGATCGACTCCTGCGGGTTGTTGCTCCGGTCGCACCGGACGTAGAACGCCTCCTCGGCCGTGCGGCCGAACAGCGCACCGCGGCGCCACTCCTCGGTGAGGAACGCGGTGACGTTGCGCCGGATGCTCGACCAGAGGCGGTCGTCGTTCGGCTCGAACACCACCCACTGGGTGCCCAGGAGGATCGACTCCTCCAGGTAGTTGAAGAGGCGGCGCACGTTCAGGTAGCGCCAGGCCGGGTCGGAGGAGAGGGTGCGCGCGCCCCAGATGCGGATGCCGCGGCCGGGGAAGGCGCGCACGCAGTTCACGCCGATCGGGTTGAGGAGGTCCTGCTCGCCCTTGCTGAGGCGGATCTCCAGGTCCACCGCGCCCCGGATGACCTCGTTGGCGGGGGCCTTGTGGACACCGCGCTCGCCGTCGCTGCGCGCCCACACGCCGGCCACGTGACCGCTCGGCGGGACCAGGGAGTTGCGGCCGCTCGCCGGGTCGAAGACCTTGACCCACGGGTAGTAGAGGGTCGCGTAACGCGAGTCGTAACCGGCGTCCTCGTTGCGCCAGGTGCGGACGCGCTGGGCGTTCATGCCCGGCGGGGTGTCGAGCACGGCGACCCGGTCGCCCATCTGCTCGCAGTGCGAGATGACCGCCAGCTGCACGGTCTTGACGCCCTCGGCGTCGATATCGCCGCGCTGGAAGGCGCTCATCAGGTCCGGGACGGCGACCATCGTGATCTCGTCGATCGCTTCGAGACCGGCGAACCCGGTACGCGCGGAGGCGTCGCCCACGTACTCGGAGGCGTCGATCCGGGCCACACCGGAGCCGGTCCCGGGGGCGCCCGCGGTGGCGGGGGCGAGGGCGACGGTCTGCTTCTCGGGGCGGCTCTGGGCCGTGCCGGGCTGCTCGGTGACCTGGATCAGCTTGGAGTCGCGGGTCTGGGTGACCAGATAGCCCTTGACGTTCTTGCGGGTGGAGACGTCGTACGTCTCCACGGCCTTGCCGCCCTGGCGCACCAGCAGCCGGAAGCGGTCCTCCGGAGGGTTCTCGCCCTCGGCGTCGGCGATCTCCACGGAGAGGCCGTCGCCCGTGCCGGGCTTGGCGGCGACCAGGAACCCGCCGAGCGCGACGGCGGCGGGGGCCGGGGCGACCGCACCCTGTGCCGTGCCCTCCGCGCCCTGTGCGGGGCCGCCGATGCGCACGATGTAGGCCGCGCCGCCGCCGTTGGCGAAGAAGCCGTACACGGCGTGCGTGAGATAGGTGTCGGCGGTGAAGGTGCCGAACGTCTGGACGTACTGGTCCCAGTTGGTCACCAGTGTCGGCTGGTGGAAGGGGCCCGTCCCGGCGAAGCCGACGAAGGCTGCGACCGCGGTGCCGACACCTTCGATGGGCCGTGCTCCGGACTGCACCTCCTCCACGTAAACACCGGGGGTGAGGTACGACGGCATGCTCGCTCCTTCTGGACGGTCACTCGATCACCGCCCAGTCTTTACTCCCCGCCCGGGCGGGGAGTAGGCCCCAGAGTCCTGGACGCGGGGCAAGGAGAGTGCCCTTTCCGGTCCCCGTGCCCCGGGGAACACTGCCCTTGGCGGTCCGGTCGGAACAGCCTCCGTATTCGCGGTCGTCGACGTGCATTCCGCCGGTGACGTGAAGAGCCGGTGACATGAAGAGAACGAGAACAACGCGTTACGGAACAGAGAGCCGCGGTCGCCGCAGTCGCCCTCTGCCGGGGGATTGGGCGAAAGTGCGGGCGGCGCGCCGGGGACCCGATGTGTTTGGTATCTCTTTTTCCCGGTAAACCACGGAAGGCCGGGGGCCGTCCGGGGCCACCGGGGAAACACTCCGAGGTGACGCGATTCGGCCAGAATGCGCCGAGAAGGTGGGCGGATCCGGCCGGGTACGGAGGGGGGAAGCGGGCACGGGAAGGCTCCGAACGGGCACCCGCCACTCACCATCGAACCGTCAGAACCACTCCTGAGCAGGCCCGTTCGTGCCCGCGGCCACCGGAAGCGGATATTCTTCCGATGCTGTCGCTGCCGCGGGCGACCGAACCGGCAGAGACCTCTGGTGTATCCGGGAGGGCGAATCCGCCATCGTCCGGCACGCCGGGTTTCCTCTCGGCCGGGTTTCTGCTGTTGTCTCGTCGACAGGCGAAGCGGAGCGCTCGGCGCCGCTGTTTCTATCGTGCGAGATCGCTCAGCACGCCGCTGACATTCAGAACCTGATGGCACCCGGAAGCCTGCGTTCCGGTGGCCGGAGTGCCGGGCTTGGCACAGGTGACGGAAGCGGTGACGGTGGCGTTCTCCGGAACCTGAATGGGGGTGACCCAGTGATAGTCCTGGTTGCGGAAGGTTTCCAGCGCGATGGTCGTGATCTTGCGCTCTCCGAAGGAGATCGTCACGGTGCCCTCGTCGCCCTGGAAGTTCGCCACCACGATGTCGGTGACGCCGAACACCTTCCCGGCCGGAACCTTGTAGGCCCTCTCCTCCGTGGCTCCCACCCGGGTCTGCACGTCGATGGTCTCCGAGGCCTGCTGTCCGCCTCCGAGTCCGCCACCGCCGTTGCCCCCGCCGCCTCCGCCGGAGCCGCCCGGGCCCGAACCGCCCGTGCCGGGGCCTGTTCCGTCCGGACCGGTTCCCTCGCCCTGACCACCGGCCGGGTTGTCCGCACCGCCGGGCGGGGTCGCCCCCTGTTCCTTACCGCGCTCGGTCTCCTCCTGCGCGGCCTTCGTCCCCGCCTGCTTGGCCGTGCTCTGCACCGCGGGCCGCACCAGGGCGAACCACGCGAGCAGCAGGGCCAGCAGCGCCGCCAGCACGATCAGCAGCCACTTGGGCAGCACCGGTATCTGGGCGAACTCCCCGGGCAGCGGCTCGGGTCCGCCGATCCGCTCGTCCTCGGCCTCCCCCTCGGCGCCATCGGCCGCCCGGACCTCGAACGGCCAGGTGACGGGCTCGCCGAACCAGATCAGCTTCCGGGCCCGGACCTTCAGCCGGATCTCCGCCGACTCGCCCGGCTCCAGACGCTTCTTGTCCGGCGTGAAGGCCAGGCGCAGATCCTCGCCCGCCTGCTTGCCCGTGAGGGCCACGTCGACCGGGGTGTTCCCCTTGTTCTGCACGGCCGTACGGAAGCGGGCGCCCAGCCAGCCCCGGCGGCGGCGCGGTTCCAGCTCCGAGCGGAGCTCGTGGAAGGGCTCCACGGTCACCGTGGACTCGGGAACCACCACCGACTCGGGCCGCTCCGCCGGCAGGACCCGTACGGCCAGGGGGGTTTCGCCCGCCCGGACCTCGTGGGAGCGGGGCGGGGCGAACGTGAGGGTCACCGTCTCGGAGGTGCCCGGGTACAGCGACACACGCGCCGGCTCGACGGTGGTCCAGGCGGCGCAGTCGCCGACCACGTCGAGTGTGTAGGCCTCGACGATGTCGCCGTCGTTGCGCACGGTCAGGGTGGTCGTCGCGGTACCGCCCGGCGACACCGTCACCATGGGGCTTTCGAGTTCGGCAGATGTGGTCACTCTGCGACGGTAGGCCGCCGACGCCGCCCGGCAGCAGAGACGCGAGGGCAACAAGCGGGCAGGGGTGGTGCCCCGAGGGCCCACCGGCGCGGTGTCCCCGCACCCCCTCCACGGGCCCGCGCACCCTGCCCCGGCCGGCCGGGGCGATATGAGGACCAGCAGGCAAATCGGGCTGAAGTACCTGAGGAAGACGGGCACGGAACGATGACGACGATCACGGACACGACCAACAGCACGACCAGCGGCACGGCGAACGGCACCGCGAACGGCACGGCGACGCGCGGGCAGTACCGCAGGCCCGACGCGGCGGACCGCCGCACGGCCGGCTCCGGGGGAGCGCCCGGGGGCAGGGTCTCCGTGGCGGTGTACGCGGAGGACCTGATCCTGCAGACCGGCATGATCCACCAACTGCGCGTGCGGCCCGAGATAGAACTGCTGCCGGAGGCCGAGGCGGACCGGGCACAGGTCTCCCTGGTCGTGGTGGACATGGTGGACGAGCCCACCGTCCAGCTCCTGCACCGCCTCCAGCGCAACACCTCCACCCGCACCGGGCTGGTCGTGGGCTTCTTCGAGTCGGGCGCCCTCCAGACCATGATCGAGTGCGGGGTCGCCGCCGTCCTCCGGCGCGGCGAGGCCGACCAGGACCGGCTCGTCCACCTGGTGCGGGCCATGGCCAAGGGCGAGGGCGTGCTGCCGGGCGATCTGCTCGGCAAGCTCCTCGACCACGTCAGCTCCCTCCAGCGGACGGTCCTCGACCCCCGCGGGCTCACGCTCTCCACCCTCACCGCGCGCGAGGCGGAGATGATCCGGCTGGTCTCGGAGGGCTGCGACACCGCGGAGATCGCGCGGAAGACCTCGTACTCCGAACGCACCGTCAAGAACGTGCTGCACGAGGTCGCGACCCGGCTCGAACTGCGCAACCGGGCCCACGCGGTGGGATACGCGATGCGGCACGGGCTGATCTGAGGGCCGGCCGTCCGGCGCCGGGCGCGTCAAGCGGCCAGGGCAGCCGGCCGGCCTCCACCGTGACCCGGCACGGGCCCGCCCCGGAGGCCGGCCGCCCCGCCCCGGAGGCCGGCCGGCTCCGGTCGCTCCGGCGGCCCGCTGCCCCGGGCGCGGGGCGCCCACCCGCCGCAAAGGGCAGCGGTCCCTTCCCCCGCTCCGGGTACTCGCGGCCTGTCCTTCGCCCCCGCGCGCGGGCGAAGCTGGCCGGTGGAGAGTCATCGACAGACTGTGAGGTGGGCCGTGACCGGCACTGCTGGCCCGGCAAAGCATTCCCGGCTGAGCCGACTGACCGGCGCGGTGGTGCTGTTGGCGCCCCTGCTGCTGGTCGGCTCGGCCGCCGCCCCGCACGGGGCGGGCGAGGCCGTCGCCGCCGTCGCGGACGCGGAACCGCTCGAGGCGGGGCGCATCGCCTTCGCCGGTACCGAACACCGCAGCCTGGGGCAGGCCAACGACGCGGACACCAGCGACCCGCTGTTCGGCGACGGGCCCGCCCACTACGACCAGGACCCCTCCGCCCGGGGCGACGTCCTGGTCTTCACCAGCCTGCGCGACAGCGCCAAGCCCCAGGTTTACGTACGCGGCGCGGACGGTGCGGTGCTCCGGCTCACCACCGACCAGGACACCGCCCACCCCGAACTCTCCCCGGACGGCCGGACCGTGGTCTTCGACGCGGCCGAGCCCGGACCCGGCGGCACCGTCCAGCGCGACCTGTGGTCGGTGGGCGTCGACGGCTCGAACCTGCGCCGGCTCACCGACACCCCCGACAACGAGGAGTCCCCGACCTGGTCGCCGGACGGCACGAGGATCGCGTACGCCTGCGACGGCGACGCCGCACGGGGGTGGCAGATATTCGAGCGGGCCGTCGACGGCGGCCCGCGGACCCGGATCAGCGACGGCCCGGCCGGTGACGCCACCGAGCCGTCCTGGAACCCGGTCGACGACGACGCCCGCCGGGGCCTCGTCGCGTACACCCTCACCACGAACCCCGACCCGGACGTCGACGACGGCACCGAACTCCGCGCCACCCAGGGCATCGGGACCGACCGGCCACTGCTGGCCGGCGCCCACGCCGAGTGGGGCACCCGCTCCGCCTCCTGGCTGCCCGACGGCAACGACATCGTCTTCCTCAGCCCCTACCACACCTGCGGCTGCGACGACTTCGACCACGTCTACCGGGTGACCGCGTTCGAGGGGGACGAGCCGCCGGACCAACTGGTCAACGAGAACCGCGAGGTGGGGCCGCCCACCTGGTTCCCGCCGGCCGGGACCGTCGTCGTCTCCCGGATCACCCCGGACCCCGAGACCGTCAAGAAGCCGGACGAGCTGCTGGCCGCCACACAGATCGTGACCCTCCAGGACGTCCGCCAGGACGGCTCCGACCCCCGCGACCTGGGCCTCACCATCCTGAAGGAGGACCCGGCGGCCCGTACCAACGACAACCCCGCCGAGGACCCGCTGTTCAACCCGGCCGCCGGGTACGACCCGTGGACCGAGCGGCAGAACTACACGCCCAACGGCCGGCGCATCGTCCTCACCCGCTTCGAGGACTCCGACGCCGGGCGGATCGAGCGGATCTGGATGGCCGACGCCGACGGCACGAACGAGGCGGTACTGCCGCTCGCCGGGCGCGGCCCGAACGACTGGGACACCGACCCCACCTTCTCGCCCGACGGCACCAAGCTCGCGTTCACCCGCACCTCGCCCGGCGGCACCGGGGAGGCGGCGGGACCGGGCCGGATCCTCATCGCCGACGTCGCCACCGGCGCGATCCTCGACGAGGTCCGGCCGCCCGAGGGCCAGCAGGCGGGCGGCGACGCCCAGCCGACCTGGTCCTCCGACGGCGTCAACCTCGCCTTCACCCGTAACCAGGTCATCAACGGCAACGGCGGCAACAAGCACATCTGGGTCGTCCCCGTGGCCGACCTCGGCCGGCAGCGGGACCTGAGCGCCACCATCTGCCCCGGCGACTGCGACGTCATCGACGACAGCCCGGCGTTCTCCCCGGACGGTCTGAAGGTGGCGTTCAACCGCAAGGACGGCGGCGGCCGGGTCAACGAACAGGCCGGCGTCCTCATCAAGCCCCTGAGCGGCGGCGGCTGCCGGGTCGTGCTGCCCTCCGTCCAGAAGGACAACCCCGCCGGCTGCGACCTGCCCATCCCCGACACCACCGCGACCGGCCCCCACCAGCCCCGTGACGTGGCCTGGTCGCCCGACGGCACCAAGCTCCTGTTCACCTCGCGCCGGGAGCTCGCACCGAACTCCATGGAGCAGCTCTCCGTACTCGACATCGCCTCCGGCGACCTGGCCCCCGTCGACAACACGCACGCCGGACGGCAGAAGGAGCCCGCCTTCCAGCAGTCGGTCGACCTGTCGCTGACCGCACCGCCCACCGCGCCCGCGGTCGAGGTCGGCTCGTCCACCGAGGTGACGATCACCGTCACCAACCGGGGCCCCTCGCCCTCGCCCGGCACCACGCTCACCGTCGACGCCCCGCCCGGCATACGGCTGGAGGAGCTGACCACCGACGCCGGGACCTGCCCCGCCGGCACACCCCAGTGCGACCTCGGCATCGTCCCGCCCGGCACCGACGTGACCATCACCGCCCGGCTGACCGGGGTGACCACCGGCGACCAGCGGATCAACTGGTCCGTCACCGGGGCCGTCCTCGACCCCAACCCCACGGACAACGCCACCGGCACGATCGTCCCGGTCGAGGACGTGCCGCCGCCGACCCCGAGCCCCACACCCACCACGCCGACCCCGACGCCGACCCCCACCGAGCCGACGCCCACCCCGACCCCCACACCGACGGCCCCCGCCCCGCCGCCGACGACCGCCCCGCCCGCGCCGCCGGCCCCCGCACCCCCGCCGCCCGCGCCCGAGGCCGGACCCGGCGTCACCGTGCGGGCCCAGCCCAGCCCCGGCTACGTCGGCGGCAAGGTCGTCGTCACGTACACCGTGCGCAACGGCAGGAACGCGCTCGCCACCGGACTCCGGCTGACGCTCGGACTGCCCGCGAACATCCCCGCCGGACCGTCCCCCGCGGGCTGCACCGGCGGCACCTGCACGCTCCCCGACCTCGCACCCGGCGCGTCCACCGTCATCAGCGTCGTCCTCTCGCCCGACAAGGCGCTCCGTACGACGATCACCGCGTCGCTCACCACCACCGGCACCGACGCGAACCTCCGCGACAACGTCTCCCGGATCCCGCTGCGCATCCTCCAGCCCCGCATCATCGCGGTGCCCAAGGTCGGCAAGCCCGGCTTCGTCACCTCCGTACGGGGCAAGGACTTCCCGCCCGGCGCGCCCGTCACGCTCAGCTGGAAGCCCGGGATCACCGCGAGCGCGGCCCCCACCCGGCCGCTCGGTGACGGCACGTTCATCGCCCAGCTCCTCATCCTGGCCAAGGATCAGACGGGGCCGCGCAGGGCCCCGGGTTCAGCCCGGTGAAGACGGACTTCCTCGTGGTGCTCGGCACCATCACCCCGCCCGACGAGGTGATCCGCCGATGATCCACGAAGTCGACGAGGGGCTGCGGCTGCTGCTGGCCGAGGCCGGTCTGGAGGAAAGTGGTGTCGACCTGGTCTTCGACGCCCCGACGAAGGACTGGTCCGCCCGCCGCAACGCCCCCACCATCAGCGTCTTCCTGCACGGCATCCGCGAGGACGCGGGCAGACGGCGCACCGGCACGGCCGAGGTGCACGACGGGGCGGGCGTGGTCACCGGCTGGCGGACCCCGCCGCGCTGGTTCGAGCTGACCTATCTGGTCACCGCCTGGACCAACCGCCCGCAGGACGAACACCGGCTGCTCTCCGAGGTGTTGCGCACCCTCGTCCGCTCCGACGTGCTGCCCGCCCGGATGCACACGGGCAGCCTCGCCGAGCTCGGCCTGACCGTGGAGCTGGAGGCGGCGGGGCCGGGAGCCGGCGGACCGTCCGCATCCGACGTCTGGTCCGCGCTCGGCGGCGAGCTGAAGGCCGCCATCGACCTGCGGGTCGTCGCACCGCTGGCCGGTGAACGCACCGAGGCGGGCCCGCCGGTCACCGAAGGACTCGTGATGAAGACCGCACCGAACCTGGACGGCGACGTCGAGAGCCCCGGCCGCCGGCTGCGCTACGACGGAGCATCCGACCCGGGCGGGGACGGTTTCGCCGCGCCCCGTGAACGACAACTGCCGCCCGGCCGGCGCAAGCGGGGGAACGCCGCACGATGACCCTGGCACCACAACCGACCCACGACCAAGGCCTTCTGACCGACGTCGAGGAACTCTGGGAGCGGCTCGGCCGCGTCGAGCAACGCGTCCGGGAAGCCGTCGCCGCACGCCGGGCCGTCGACCCGGACCCCGACGACCCCTACCGGGGGCAGTACCTCACCCCCGAGGCCGCGATCCGGATCATGGAGACCCGCGACGCCTTCACCCCCGTACCGCCGTACGCGGACGGTGCGCCGCCCCGCACGGAAGGGGGCCGGCTCGGCGACCTGGCCGAACGCTTCGGTCTCGCCCCGCCGGACGTCGAACTCCTCCTGGTCGCCCTGGCACCCGACATCGACACCCGCTTCGAGCGGCTGTACGGCTACCTCAACGACGACCTCACCCGCCGCCGGCCCACCATCGGCCTGGCCCTGGAACTCTGCGGGCTGCCCGCCGCGGGCTCCGGCCGCTTCCGGTTCTCGCCGTCCGCCCCGCTCGTCGCGGGCGGCCTGCTGGAGATCGCGGACCCCGAACGCCCCCTGCTCTCCCGGCTGTTGCGCGTACCTGACCGGGTCACCGCACATCTCCTCGGCGACGACGAGACCGACGGCCGGCTGCGCGGGCTCGTCCAGGAGGCCGCGCCCCCGCCGGAACCGGACGACCGGCCCGAGGTCCCCCGGATCGCGGCCGCCCTCGGCACGGGCAGCGGCCTGGTGCACCTGCTCGACCGGGGCGGCGACCCGCGCGGTCTCGCGGTCGAGGCGCTGCACACCGCCGGCCGCCGCCCCCTGGTCGTCGACATCGCGGCGCTCGCCACCGCCACCGAACCCGCCCCGCTCGTACGGGCGTTGGCGACCGAGGCCCGCCTCGGCCGGGCCGGTGTGATCCTCGGCCCGCTCGAAACGCTGGCCCCCGAACGCCCCGAGGGCGCCCGGGTGCTCGCCTCGCTCTGTGCGGCGCTCGGCTCCACGCCCCTGATCGCGTACGGGAAGAAGAACTGGGATCCGCTGTGGACGGCGGAGAGCCCGGTGCCCTTCCCCGTCCCGCCGCCAGGCCCCGACGGCGCCGCCCGGCAGTGGCGGCGCGCACTCGCCGACGCGGGCCGGTCCGTCGGCCTGTCCGCCGCGCACGCGACCGCCGACGACGCCCTCATCGAGGCGGCCGCCGCCTATCGGCTCGACTCCGGCCAACTCCGCAGGGCCGCGACCGTCGCGTCCCGGCTCGCCGCCCTCGGGCCCCGGCCGGTGACCCCCGAGGACCTGCGCACGGCGGTCCGCGCCCAGAACGGCGCGGGCCTGGAACGGCTGGCCCGCCGCATCGAGCCCGCGGTCGGCTGGGACGACCTGGTGCTGCCCCCGGCGACCCGCACCCAGCTCTCCGAACTCGCCCTGCGCGCCCGCCACCGCGAGACGGTGCTCGGGCAGTGGCGGATGCGCCCGGGCGGCGGGCGGGGGAGAGGCGTCATCGCCCTGTTCGCCGGGGAGTCCGGCACCGGCAAGACCATGTCCGCCGAGGTGATCGCCGCCGGACTGGGCATGGAGCTCTACGTCGTGGACCTGTCCACGGTGGTCGACAAATACATCGGGGAGACCGAGAAGAACCTGGAGCGGATCTTCGTCGAGGCGTCCGACGTCAACGGCATCCTCCTGTTCGACGAGGCCGACGCGATCTTCGGCAAGCGGTCCCAGGTCAAGGACGCGCACGACAAGCACGCCAACGTGGAGTCGGCCTACCTCCTCCAGCGCATGGAGTCCTTCGACGGCATCGCCGTGCTCACCACCAACCTCCGTGCCAACCTCGACGAGGCGTTCACCCGCCGCCTGGACGTGATCGCCGAGTTCCCGATGCCCGACGCCGAACAGCGCCTGGCCCTGTGGGACCGCTGCCTGGGCCCGGAGATCCCCCGCGATCCCGCGCTGGACCTGGAGTTCTGCGCGAACCGCTTCGAGCTGGCCGGCGGATCGATCCGGGCCTGCGCGGTGACCGCCGCCTACCTCGCGGCCGAGTCGCGGGCCCCGCTGACGATGGACCAGCTCGTCACGGCGGTGCTCCAGGAGTACCGCAAGCTCGGACGGCTGGTGCTGGAGAGCGAGTTCGGGCCGTGGCTGGCGAAGGAGCGGGGGCGCGCGGGGCGGTAGGCCGGGCCGAGGACGGCCGCGCTCCTTGATTGCGTATCCATCGAATGTTCCGTCCGCCGGAGACGGAACGTCCACGATGGGCTGCGTACGGGGCACGGTTCGATTCTTCGCTTTACGGAGGGGTACAGACAGATGCAGGTACATCGCAAGATGGTGGGACTTGTCGCGGGGGCGAGTCTGGCTGCCGGCGCACTGCTGGCGGTGACGCCCGCGCAGGCGGATGATACGGCCCGGACGGTCGGCGCCGCCGACTGGGAGGGCAGCGACAAGACGCTGCGGACACCGTCGGATCCGGTGGGCGCGGACGTGGGCGTGCTCGCGACGTCGCCGCAGATCTCGCCGGCCGCCGAGCGGATCCGCTACGTGGCGTCGAGCACGGACTACACGTGCTCGTCCGGGCGACTGTGCACCCGCGTGTGGGACCCGGTCGTCAAGAAGTGGAAGGTGTTCGACCTGTGGGTCTGCAAGACCTACTCGCTGTCGTACTGGGGTGGCACCGGCGGGTTCGTGAACACCCAGACCAAGGGCACGAAGGCGATCTTCTACAAGGAGAACGGCACGCAGCACGGGTCCTCGACCGCGCCCGCGACGTCGGCCTCGTACAACTGGAACCCGGTCTGGAAGATCAAGAACTGCTGATCCGCGCATCGGCAGGAACGCGCCCGCCCCGGGACGGGAGGACCGTCCGGGGCGGGCGCTCCGTCGCCCGCCCCCTCACACTCCGTTGAGCAGCGCCTTCCCCAGCGCCGTCCGCCGATGAAGCATGCGGTGTCCGTCCCGGAAGGAGCTGACGAGCCCCGCTTCGCGCAGCACCGCGGCATGCCGGCTCGCATTGGCCGGGGACAGCCGGAGCGCGGTGGCGATCCCCGTGGTGGACATGGGGCTTTCGAGCAACTCCAGCACCTGGGTCCGGGTGCGTCCGAGCAGCCGGTGCAGCCGTTTCGCGGAGCCGGATTCCCGATCGGCGTCCAGGAGCCAGCCCGGCGCGAGCGGGAGCGGGTGGACCAGCACCGGAAGGAGGTCGGGGGCGGCCAGGGTGACGGGCCACCGGGCGCAGAAGAACGACGGGATCAGCGTCAGCGGGCGGCCGTTCAGCTCCAGGTCCCGGCCGAAGGGGTAGCCGCATTCCAGCCGGCCGCCCCGCCAGGCCAGCTCCGGCTGGTAGCCGGCCAGCAGACCTTCCGCCCCCGTGGCCAGCGCCGCCTCCGCGCGCGCCGCCCGGTCCGCGCCGACGGCACGGTCGATGGCCGCCCGGTACGGTGCCACCGCCACGGCGTGATAGCGGCGCACCGCCGCCCCCAGCTGGTGCAGTGCTTCGCTCCCGCCGGCGGCGAGCCTGCGAGCGCCCGCGGGCATCGCCCGGCCCTCGTAGAGCTGGGCGATCTCCTGCCGCAGGCTCCGTCTGGGTGTGGAGAGCACCGCGTCCAGTCCGGCGTCGGGGTCGGCGACGCCGAGCCCGGGGGTGAGGAAGTCCGGAAAGAAGGGCGCGCACGGGCATAACTGCATCAGTGCCCGGGTCATCCTGCCCAGCCCCTCGCGCGCCAGCCGCTCGCGCACCTGCTGCCGCCACGGGTCGAAGACCAGCGCGGCGTGCCGGTTCTGCAGCAGCTGCAGGCTGAGCACCACGTCCCACATGAAGTCACCGGCCCCCGCCACCCGCAGCCGGTTGAGATCGTCCTTGCCGAAGTCGATACGCAGCATGCCCCCGCGCCCCCCTGCGCTTTCCCCCACACACCGTCATATCAGACGAACGGGCGATGACGGATGGTTCCGAGGGAAGGAAGGATGTCCGAAAAGCAGGGTTCCGCCGCGCTGACCCGAAGGGGTGACCACCACGGGTGGCTCCCGTGTCCGCCGGTGCCCGGCTCCGATACTGAACCGATGATCACAGGACTGCGTGCGTGGGTGCTTCCGGAGCGTCAACGGCGGTCGCAGGCCGAACTCGCGGAGGACCTGGACCTCTCGTGCGGGGACGCGCGCGCCAAGCAGTCGGCGTTCTGGACCATGCTGTTCTTCTCCGCGGTGATCGCGGCCGGCGGTGTCCTGACCGACTCCACGGCCACGGTGATCGGCGCGATGATCATCGCGCCGCTGTCCACCCCGATCATGGGCATCGCCATCGGTGCCGTACAGGGCCGACGCGGCTCGGCCGGCCGCTTCGTGCTCGCCGGGGTGCTGCTGGTGGTGGCGGTCGGAGCGGTGGGTTCGCTGGCGGTACCGGCCGATTACGATCTGCTGTCGGACAGTCAGATCGCCGGCCGGACGTCACCCGGCCTGCTGGACCTGGTGGCCGCCCTGGCGACCGGCTTCGCCGGAGCGCTCGCCCTGTCCCGCAAGGACGTCGCGGCCGTGCTGCCCGGCGTGGCCATCGCCATCTCGCTGGTGCCGCCGCTGGTCGTCGTCGGTGTCTGTGCCGGACAGAGCGCCTGGTGGCTGGCGCTCGGCGCGCTGGTGCTCTTCGTCTCCAACCTGCTCGCCCTCGTCTTCGCCGGCATGGTGGTCTTCGCCGCGCTCGACCACGCCCAGGAACGCCCGGCCCGCGCGTCGCGCCGCGCCTACGCGACGCTCGGGCTGCTGTTCGCCGCGGTGGGCCTGGTGCTCGCGGCCAGCACCACGGTGACCGTACTGCTCCACGTATGGACCACCCGCACCTCCGCCGCCGCGACCACCTGGCTGTCCGGCACACCGGGCGCGCAGGTCATCGACGTCCAGGCACGCTCCCGGACGCTGTACATCGCCGTGCGTACCCCGGCCGATCTGCCACCGCTGGACCGGCTGCTGGCCGAACTCGGCGGACAGGTTCCCGACGGGGTCCCGGTGGCGGTGGTGACCACCCAGGGCCGGCAGCTCCAGGTCGGCCGGGTCGGGGACTGACCGCCCGGCCGCGCTTCCGGAACGCCCCGTCCGAGTCAGGGCTCGGGGACAAACGGCCGGGGGCGCTCGCCCGGTCTCGGGAGCGCCCCCGGCCTTCCTGTTACGGCCGTGCTCAGTTGGTGTTGAGCGTCAGCCCGTAGTAGCGAAGGGTGTCGTCGAGCGGCTGGAAGTAGGAGGAGCCGCGCGAGTTGACCCCACCGGTGCACTTCTGGTTGGTCGGGCCCCCCGAGGTCATGCCCTGGGCCTGGTTTCCGGAGATGTACGCGCCGCCGCTGTCGCCGCCCTCCACGCAGACGCTGGAGGTGGCCAGGCCGCTGACGACCGTGTCGGGGCCGCCGTTGGGGTCGGTGTAGGTGACGGTGTTGTTGTACGAGCCGATCGTGCCGCAGGTCCAGCCGGTGGTGGCGCCGGACTTGCAGACCGCGGCGCCCGACGAGGCGCGGGTGCCGCCCCGGACGGCGACCGGGTCGCTGTTCCCCCAGGTGCCGACGCCGGTGGTGATCGAGTGGCCGGAGTTGATGGTCGCGATGCCCATGTCGACGCTGCGGGTGCCGAGGGCGTAACGCGTCTTGTAGCCCTGGGCGAAGGCCGCCCCGTCGTAGCGCAGGGTGTTCGTGACGCAGTGCCCGGCGGTCACCAGGTACTGCTTGCCGGAGCTGTCACGGGCGCCGTAGCCGACGGAGCACCACTGGGTGGTGTTGTTGAACGTCATCTTGCTGCCGGGGTAGATCGCGGCCTTGGCCTCCAGCTTCTCCTGGCCCCGCACGATCCGGACGGCGGAGCCGTGCTCGGCGGCCTTGGCGAGGAACGCCTTGGCGGCGGCTCCCCGGTCGTTGTTGACCTTGACGGTCACCTGGTCGGCGGGCAGGTCCACGGACCAGGCGACCACGCCGGAGGGGGTCTTCCCGGCGGCGAGGCGGTCCAGCTCGGCCTTGATTCTGTCGAGTGCGGCCCGGCCTCTGGCGGGCACGCGGGCGTCGAGGCCGGCCTTCTCGATCCGGGCCGCCTCGGCCCGGTCGTCGGCGTTGACGGTCAGCCGGCCCGAGGCGTCGAAGAACGCCCCGTCGCCGGATATGCCGCGCTTCCGCAGGTCGGCGAGCTTGGCCTGCTGGGCGTCCTGCCGGTCCAGCCGGTCGACCGCGGCCTGCTCGCTCACACCGAGCGAAGCGGCCAACGCCCGGACCATCTCGGGCTGGTAGCGGGGAGTGGTCGCCCCGTCCTGTGCCTGGGCCATGGTCTGCGTTCCCAGGACCGTGGCGGCCGAGAGCAGAACGCCCGCGGCGGCAAGGCTGTACTTACGAGTGTTGCGCACGCTGATTCCTTCCGGATGACAGCCAAGACCCGTATGGGGGGTGAATCGCCGGGCCCTGGCCGACGGCGAGTTCAGAACTCGCCGCGAGCCGAACTATTGAGGCCCGGCGTCCGCCGGGAAACCCGGAGCGACGCATTCACGGATACGCAGATAATGCGAGGGGCCGTATCGGCCCCGGGGCTTCAGAGCCGGCGCAGTTCCCACAGTCGCCAGATCGCGTCCTCGGCCAGGAGATGACCGCCCAGAACGGTCGAACGCGTCACCACATGACGCTGTTTGTGCCAGACGGGGATCAGGGGCGCGTCCTTGGCGATCGTGTCCTGGACCGTCCGGAACCGTTCGATGGCCTTGCTGCGATCGCTGAACCGCTGGGTATCCCTGATGGCGTGGTCGACCTCGGCCGAGGTGTAGCCGTTGCCGAGGACGTTGCCGGTCCCCACCAACGGCTGGACGAAGGTGTCCGCGTCGGGGAAGTCAGGTATCCATTGGTAGAGGTGGACGTCGAACTCGCCTTTCAGGCTCCGTTTCTGATACGTGGTGAAGTCACGCTCCTCGACCAGCTCGACCCGGAACAGACCGCCCTTCTCCAACTGCTCCTTCAGTACGCCCGCCTCGACGGCGGCGATGCCGGTCTGGTGGCCGAGCTTGATGCGCACCGGAGTGGTGACGCCGGCGGATCGCAGGCGTTGGGCCGCGTACGCGGGATCCGCCTCCGGGTAGCGGTCGAAGAACGCCGTGCTGTGTCCGACGACGCCCTGCGGGACGAGCGAGTACAGCGGCGTCACGGTGTGGTCGAACACCTCGCTCGCCAGGTGTCCGCGGTCGATGAGTGCGGCGAGGGCTCTGCGGGCCTCGGCGTTCCCCAGGGGCTTGCGCGGGGAGCGCAGGTTCAGCACGAGATAGTGCGCCTCGGCGCTGTCTCCGGTGGAGAGACGCACGTCCGTGTCGCTGGGGTCGATCCCCGCGAGGGTGGCGGCCGGAAGCCCCGCGTAGGCGATGTCGACCGTTCCGGCGTTCCACGCCTCCTCGACGTTCCGCGACGTCTCGAAGTAGCGGACCTCGACCGCGACCCCCCGCTTGGTCACGGCGCCGTCGTACGCGGGGTTCGGTTCCAGAGTGATGGCTTTCCCGGCCGTGTAGGACGAGATGACATAGGGACCCGATCCAGAGGCGCTCTTCTCCTCCCGCAGCCGGTTCGCGGGGAATTCCGCCGGGTCGACGATGGACCCCGCCCCGGTGGCGATCTTCGACGGCCAGGTGGCATCGGCGTTCGCGAGGCGGAACGTCACGAGAGAACCCCGGGCGTCCACGGAGAGGAGGTTCGCGAACAGAGGCCCCGGCCCCAGCGGATCCCGGATGCGGAGAATGCGCTCGAACGACCTCTTCACCGCCGTCGCGGTGAGCGGATTCCCGTTGGAGAACGTGAGGCCGTCACGGAGCTCGCACCGGTACGAGGTGAGTGCGGGGCCGGTGAAGGCACAGGACTCGGCCGCGTCGGGCTTCGGGGTGGGCGACCCCGGCTCGAAGGTCAGCAGGTTCTGGTAGATGTTGGTGAAAACGGCCCAGGATCCGGCGTCATACACCCCGGCGGGGTCCAGTCCGGCCGGAACACTGGCCGTCCCGATGACGATGGGCTTTTCGTTCCCGGTCTCGGTCGGGGATAACTGGCAGCCACTGGCGAACAGAAGGGCGAAGGACCCTGTCGCGATTCCGAGACGGATGAGTTTCATGGAGGTGCTCATGCTTCCCTTGGTCATGGGCATGGCGGTGCTGTGCGTCGGTGGGGGGAACCTAGTGACAGAGCGTGCGCGTTTTTATCCGTAGGCGGGAATCACGGATACGGCGTCGTGCGCCCGGCCCGCCCCGCCGCGGACGCGGCGAGCGCCGCCACGCTCGCCCGTGGCCGCCGGGAGGCGCGCGGATACGCCGGACCGCGCCGGATCACGCAGGGCTGCGCGCGGATACGCCGCGATACGCCGGGCTCCGTAGGGACGTGCGGGGATACGTATAGGTGATCGGGTCATTCCGGATATTGAGGATCGCCCGCGCCTCGTACGTTGGTGTGACCTGTCAGCGGTGGATCCGGTGCGAGGGACCTCGGCCCGGTCGGCGCGCATCCGTCGCGGCCCGCGCCGTAGGGCAGGAAACCGCGACACCGAGGAGATGGCGTCATGGGCGAGCTCTACTTCCAGGTCAATGTCCCCACCAGGAACTCCACGCAGCCGGAGCGGTGCGGCCTGCACGTCTTCACCGGGTCCGCCGAGACCGGGTCGGACGCCCTGCGCATCGCGCGCGAGGCGTGCGACGCGGCGGTCGCCGCACAGAAGGCGGGCTTCGCCCTTCCGCGCCGACGTCCGGACGGCTGGGGAGCGCGCGGGGTGCGTTCCGGGTGGGTGTTCGACTGGACGGCCGCGACCGTGGCGGTCTGGGAGCACGACAGAAGCTTCCGGGCCGACCGGTCCTTCCTGCCCGTGGGGCCTCGTCAGAGCCGGTGAGCGAGGTCGCGGCGGGAGAGCGCGCCGGTCTTCCGCATGGCGCCCGCGATGTGCTGCTCCACGGTCCGTGGGGAGAGGTGCAGGGTCGCGGCGATCTCCCGGTTGGTCAGGCCGGAGGACGCGAGCTGGGCGACCTCGGCCTCCCGGGGGGACAACTGGTCGGTGTGCGACGGGCGGCCGGGCGGCCGGCCCTTCCTGGCGGGCTGCCGGGTACGCAGCAGGGCGCGGGCCCGCGTCGCGTCCCAGAGGGCGCCCAGGTCGGTGAAGTCCTGGGCGCAGGACTCCAGTTCGGTGATCGCCGACGTGGTGGCGGCAGGGTCGGCCGCCGGGCCCGTCGAGGCGGCGGTGTCCTCGCTCGCCGCGCCCGGACCGGAGTCTCCCGTGGTGTCCGTGGCGTCCCCGGTGTCCGCCGCGAGTACGCAGCGTACGGCGCCCTCGACCGTCAGGGCCCGGGAGTAGGGGCGGGGCAGCTCCGCGTAGGACGCCGCGGCCTTCCGGTACGACTCGGCGGCCGCCAGCAGACCGCTCCGCCGCCCCTGGGCCAGCGCCTCCGTCTCGGCGAGCACGGCCCGGCTCCACACCAGTGCGGCCCTGGCGGCGGGCGCGTCACCGTCTCCGAGGCCCTGGGAGAAGTCCCGGACCAGGGCGTGCGCCGCGTCCGTGTCGCCCGCGCGCGCCAGTGCCTCCACCGCCCACGGCGCGAGTTCGGCGGCCCAGGGCCACACCCCCTTCTCGGCCACCACCTCCCAGGCCGCCCGCGCGTGTTCCGCCGCGGCGGTCACCTCCTGGCGGGCCAGCGTCAGGCGGATCACCGCACCGGCCGCCGTCGCGCCCAGGGGCACCGGCAGGTACTCCGTCCCGAAGGTCCCCCGCTGGGACAGCCAGGATCTGGCCTCCCCCCAGTCCCCCTGGGCGACGGCGAGCAGGCCGCGCACCACGTAGGCGTCGGAAGCGATGAACGGCATGTCCGCGGTGGCGGTGACGAAGTCCTCGCACCGGTTGGCCAGGCCCAGCCACTGGCCGGTCCACCACTCCTGGAGCAGCCGCGTCCCCGACGCGCTGTGTTCCGTGTACGGCGCGCCGCTGCGCGCGGCCAGTTCACGCCCCTCTGCCAGCAGGCCGTCCACCCGCCCGTAGAAGCCGAGCCAGACCGCGGAGTCCGCGGCGTTGCACAGACCGCGTGCCGCCTGCCGGGCGCAGGCGGGGTCCGTGCTCTTCACGGGCAGCCGCTTCACCAGGTCCCACGCCTCGGGGTCGGCCCAACTCATGGCGAGTCCCACATGGTTGGCCAGGACCGCCGTACGCATGGCTTCGTCCCCGCTGTCGTCAGCGGCGGCCACGGCCTTGATCAGCCACGCCCGGTGGACGTCGAGGGAAGGGCCCGGCCAATAGGGAGTGACCAGCGCCGCCATGGCGCGTGCGGCCAGGACGGACCGGACCTCGCGCAGTTCGGCGGCGGCGATCTCCAGCACCCGCCAGCCCTCGGTGAACCGGCCCATCTGGTTGCACAGCATCAGCCCCAGGTCGAGCCGCAGCTCTCCCCGTACGGCCGGGGGAAGGTCCGCGTCCCGCACGATCTGCTCGAGCACCTCCACGGTCTGGTCCGAGCGCAGCCCGGTGACCGCGTTGCGGGCCAGCAGCGGCGCCAGCCGGGCCCGGGCCTGCGGGGGGATGCCGGGGGTGGCGAGCGTCCGCTCCAGGAGGGTGATCGCCTGCTGGTGCCGGCCGGACGCCGCCGCCGACTCGGCCGCCTTCTCCACCGCCCTGAGCCAGCCGCGGTCCTCGCCGGCCGCCCGGTGGTGCCCGGCCACGGCCGCCCACGCCACGGGCTGTCTGCGGCGGAGCACGGCCGCCGCCCGCCGGTGCAGATCCTGCCGTACGGGACCGGGCACGGCGTCCCGTACGGCAGCGGCGGCCAACGGCACGGCGAAGCCGTAACGTCCCTCGCCCAGCTCCGCCAGGGCCGCGCTCTCCAGGGCCCGCAACAGGGCATCGCTCCCCGGTACGGCTCCGAGCCCCGACACCGCGATCAGTTCGTCACGGGCGGCGGGTCCGTCCAGGACGGCGGCCGCCCAGACCAGCGGCCGGTGCGCCGGGGACAGCGCGTACGTACGGTTCAGCACCAGCTCCGCCAGACGGGCCGGCACACCGGCCGCGGCCACCTCGGCGGCCGTGCCGGTGCAGGCCGGCCGCCGTTCCCGCAGCATGGCCAGCAGATCGACGACCACCCGGGGCACACCACCGGTGCGCTCGTGCAGCGTGCCCACGGCCTCGGCCGTACAGCCGCTCTCGCCCAGGACCTCCGCGGCCGTCTGCCGGACGCGTTCCTCGTCCCAGGGCGCCAGCCGGACCCTGAGCACCGACAGCCGGAACGGATAGGTCGTCTCCGGACCGCCCAGCGGCAGCCCGGGAACGGGGAGCTCCTCGGGGCGGTAGGACACCACGGCCGCCGACCCCGGCTCCAGCCGCTCCAGCACCCGCCGCAACCGCCGCAGCTCGTCCTCGCCGGCCCGCTGGACGTCGTCCACCAGCAGCAGGGTCGGCTTCCCCCAAAGCCCGTCCTCCACCTGCTGCCCGCCGTCGGCTCCGCACCGCCACCACAGGCGGACCACATCCGGGGCCTCGGGCAGAGCGGCCAGTCCGTGCAGCAGATGACTCTTTCCCAGACCGGCGGAGCCTTCGACGAACAGCAGCACCGGCTCGGCGTGCGGCTCGGCGAAGGCGCGTGCGAGGGACCGCAGGGCAGAACCACAGGTCGCGATCACATCGCCAGCCTCGCTCTTCATCTTCCTTATTCTCGGTGAACGACCACGGACCGCACCTCTTCACGGGCAGTCGCCCGCGCTCACCCTCCGCGCACCCCTGGAGGTGCGCGGGCCCGGGCCCGCGGAAGGAACATCGGCCCTACGGCGTGCAGCGGAGCACGCCCGGCCGACTGCCGGGAAGCAGGGCGCAGGGCCATTCCGGCTGGGACCCCGAATGACGACGCGCGCGGGTTCCTTCCGCAGGCCCGGTCACCGCCGCCCGAAGCTATGCCACCGCCGCGCTCCCCTTACATCCGAGGAGGCGGAATCACGGATACCCGATCAATGTCCCGCCGTGGCCCGCATCACGACGGCCCACGGCCAATCGAGTCTTTGACCTGCGGATTTTGTGCTGATGGTCCTGCTCCAGCCAGGTGCCCATGGCTTGCGCCGCTTCTCCTCCAAGGCGGTCGCCGGCGGTTCGGGGATCAGCCCCGGCAGGGTGCAGGCGACCAGGGGGGAAGCGTCGGAAGTGCGCTCGAGCCCGGGCCGCGAGGTTCGGGGCGAGCGGGACCTTGCGGGTCTGCCCCGGAGAAGGCAGAAGCAGGGCCGTCCCTTGATGTCCACCGGAGCTGGCGTCGTAGGTCCGGGCTTTCCGTCACGTACACGCCGGCCCCACTCAAGACATGGCCGCTCATCGTCCGTATTCACCGCCGGTTCGGGCACGATCTGCCTTTGACCGAACGGCTCGTCCTGCTCGATGACGAAGGCGACACCCTCGAGCACAGCGACACCCCAGAGGCGGACATCGACGCCGAGGTCATAGCCGAAGCCCGGCGTCTGACAACCCACTCCAGTCCACCCACTGGAGCGCCGAGTGGGGTTTCGTGTTGGGTCAGCGGCGCCAGCGTTCCTCGCCGGGGCCCTTGCAGGTATAGAGCCTGCCGTTCTCCTTGCCGATTCCCGTCGATCCGGGATGGGAGCAGTAGGCGCCGGGGGTGACGGTGCCGACGCTGCCGCCCCCATCGGAGCCGCCGGATGACGAGGAGCTGGAACCGTCCGAGTCGTCGTCCGTGCTGGGTGGTGCCGGATCGGGGTGTAGCTCCGTGAACTCCGTCTTCGGGCAGGCTGTGCCGGGTGCAGTCACCTTGAGGTTTGCCGTGATGGTCTTCGGATACTCGATATCCTCGTCGGCCTCCGGGTCTTGGAAGCAGACGGTCCAGTCGCCGACGGTGGCGGGGAGTGTGACGTCGGAGTAGGCGCTGTCCGCCTCGATCGCTTGGAGCGCGAGCGGTTCGAGCGTTGTGGACGCCTTCTCGAAGGTCTGGCCGACGACTTTCGGTATCTTCGGGTACGGGATCGTCTCGCCGTCCTTCGCAGGGCACGGCCACTCGTTGCGGACTACGCCGAAGTCGAGCGTGGGCATCGAGCCGGCCTTCTTGGCCGCCGAGGTCTGGAAGCACACTTTCCAGTTGCCATCGGCCCACTGTCCGGCGTCGCCGTCCGAGGCGTCGTGGGAGATTGCGTTGAACCCGGCGGAGTAGGCGGCAGCCTTGGCCTTCTTGAGGTTCTGCCCCACGTAGCTGGGCGGCCCACTGGGTGACGGGCTCGCGGACGGGGTGGGCGTGGCCGCCGCCTCAGCCGTTGCCGTAACAGTCGCGACCGACTTCGGCTTGGCGTCGCTTTCCGGGTTCTTCGGTGGGTCGCCGAGGAACGGCGTGATGAACCAGAGGCTCGCGAGAACGGATGCGATGATCTTCTTCGTCCGGCTCCATCGGCTGAGCCACGCCAGCGCGATCCCGCCGGGCGGGAAGACGACCAGGGCCGCGATGACGACCGCAGGGTGCTGCCACCAGCGCCGCGCAGGCGCCGACGGAGGCGGGAGATGGCCGTACGGCGGGGGCTGCTGGGGATAGCCGTAGCCGGGCGGCGTCGTCGGCATCGTGAACTCCTGGAGAACGAGGATGAACGCAGACAGCTTAGGCGGGGTGGCACCGTGTCACTACTTCGCGATGGGGCTTCAGGTGATCGCCTGAGCGGGCACTTGCATCAACCTGACAACTGACGAAGCCCCCGCCCGATCGCTCAACGGCGGGGGCCGTCCGGTACATCATGGGCCAGAACCCACCATCTGCTTCAGACTCCAGGGCGTTCGTTCGTTGGCTCGCTGTACGCCCAGCGGAAATGTCGGCGGGAGCGAACGAGGCAGTGCTCCGGCCGGGCCCGAGCGGGCACCGCCCAACGAACGACAAGCAGGCCAGGCCGAAACTGCGCAACGTACGACCTACCTCCCCGAGGCTGGCCTCGCCCTTGCGCCAAGCGGCGAAGGCTTCACCGACCTCCGAACTCCCATGCCGCGTCACTGGCGTTGGACCCCTTGAGGGCCTTGTTCTCCCAGGCGGACTTCTGCGCGCCTTCGATTCCCAAGACTCCTCCAACGGCGGTACAGCAGGTGCCCAGATGCCTAGCGGGAGCCGTGTGCCGACGCGTTGGTTTCGGCGATCTATCACCTGTCGAGGGGAGGCCGAGGACCGAGGCGTCGAGGCTAAGCACGTGGGTGTAGTCGGCGAGCGTGGAGAAGACCCTTGCGTCCCCCTTGTGGTGGCCGGCCAGGTCGAGATGATCGCGAGTCCTCGGTGGGTGCACCCACCCCAGGCGCTCAGCGAGAGTGCTGCACCATGGGATTAGGCCAGTTGCGCTCGCATTCATGAGCGTGCGTGAACGTCGCGCCCGGCTGGAAGGCTGCGATCCGTACGCCGCAGTCCGGCACGGTGAGACGCCGACCGTGGTCCGGAAGATCGAGCAGGACATCAACGGCCGCGTCGAGAGCTGTATCCGTCTGGACCGCGTCGCGGGCCTGGAAACCCTGGTACCGCGACTGATCCGGGTGTCAGCGGCCGAGTCGGCGGTCCGGGCGTAGTCACTCGTACGATGCCGAACGCGCAAACGGCGTGCAGCAGCGGTGGCCGAGAGCGATGATGGGGCCGGGCGTATCTCTCCCTGGAATAGCCGGTACCTGCTGGAGGGGCCCAGTGGCCGATCAGTCTGAACCGCAGCACAGCGGCGAGCCTGAGAACGGCGTGGAGTAGACCTCGGTGCCGTCGGCGGTCCCTGCCCAGAGCGCTCATGTCGCCTGAGCGCTTCGGCGGCACATTCCGTGCATCGGTCAACACGCTCGCGGCTAAGCACCGCATCGCGGAGATCCGCTACTTCGGCGACCTCGATCTCACCGGCGGGCAACACGCCATCTGTGCTTCCGGGACACTCCAGGGACTTTTCAAGGACTTTCCCGTCTGTGCCAGGGACTTTCCGCCGTGCAAGCAGGGAAGGCCCTGACAGCGCTGAAAGAAGGAAACGCGCTGGTCAGGGACTAGAACCTCAGCACTCGATGATGTTCACCGCGAGCCCGCCCCGCGCCGTCTCCTTGTGCATGACGCTCATGTGGGCCGCTTTTGACTAAGGGTGTGAACTGCGGGTTTGGCGTAAGCAGGTCCGATCGGCGTCACAGCAGGGATTTTTCAGGGACTTTCATGCCGACAGTTGCCCACAGAATTCCGGAGTAGGTGCCCGTGAGCGGGTTGGTAGGGCGCCGGTGTGTCTCCCCTTACTGGTACCAACCGGTCATAGGGGTACGTACTGCTAATTCCAGGATCCGAGGACCAACGCGAACGGTGGTGCGCTGGTAGGTATACAGGTCAGCCCCTTCCTGTCCGATCGGTGAGACCCTGTAGGCGGCATTGCCCATGCACCATCTTTCACGGACGTTCGGCCCACAGCACATGCCCTGTCCGCGCTAGTGTTGCGTGAGATTGTCGGCTGAGGCCAAGGGCAGGGTACGTGGAGCCGAGTGCAGACGTAGTAGTTCTCACCGCACTACCAGTTGAGTTCCGGGCTGTGTTGCACTTGTTGCGCGACCAGTCGACGCTCGTTCATCCGCAAGGCACGAGCCTCGTGAAGGGGACACTCCCCGGACTTGCAGGGACCGTTGCCGTCGCACGAATCGGAGCTGGCAACCTCACGTCGGCCAGCATTGCTGAGCGTGTCCGCCAGTGGCTGCGCCCGCATGCGTTGCTTTTCGTCGGCGTTGCGGGTGGACTGAAGCCAGAGGCTCAACTCGGTGACGTCGTGGTGTCGACGAAGATCTATCACCTGCATTCGGGCAAGGAGGCACCCGAAGGCTTCCACGCCCGACCGGTTCCAGGTGCTGTGTCGCACAGATTGGAGCAGACGGCAGGAATCGCCTTGTGCTCGGAAAGCTGGCGCAAGTGGGTGCCTGATGAGGTGCGAGCGACATGGCGGGAGGGCGGTCCGCAGGTTCACTTCCAGCCCATCGCCGCTGGTGAGGTCGTCCTCAATTCCTCAGACGCTCCTCTGCGTGACCAGATCGCGTTCCACTACGGTGACGCCCTGGCCATCGAGATGGAGTCTGCCGGCGTTGCCCGGGTCGCTGACCTTTCGGAGGACCTTCGGATCCTCACCCTTCGAGGCATTAGCGACCACGCCGATGCCAACAAAGGCGAAGCCGATGCGTCGGGTTCACAGCACCGGGCGTCCGCACACGCCGCCGCCGCGTCGGCCGCCCTCGCGTGCGAGCTGCTGCCGGATACGGCTGGATCTGGCGGATCGAGCCTCACCGTAGGCTCCACCGGAGCGATGGGCGAGGCGGCAGCACCGGAGGCCGAGTGGGTGAGAGCCCTGATGGCCTTTGACGACATGGGCAGGGGGGATTTCCGGCATAGTCTTCTCACCGACATGGGGCGCACACTTGGCCAGCCTCATGCCTTCATGGCGGCGGAATCGCCGATGGCACGTGATCATGTGCGGGAGATCATCCGTCGGATGAACGCCTACCGGGATCCTCCTGCCGCACGCAGGGCCCTCTACTCCGCACTTGAGTACGCTCGGCCTGACGACGGAGCCCTCGAAGGGCTGAGCAGGTTGTTGCCATGACGACTGAATTTTTCGCCGTACAGGCCCCGCGTTGGTGCCGCGTCCGTGCTGACAGCTCTCCCGACGGGGACTTCTTCCCGTTGGACGCCGACGGATTCCTGGGCAGCGAGCACATCATGGCGCCGCTTGGATCCGAGGCGACTGCGGGTCTGCTCGTTGCCCCGGGTGATGTCGCCCGTGAGGGGGCAACCGTGTTGCTGGGTGAGCCGGGTGCTGGAAAGACCTCGGTGTTCAGGTCGTTGGTGCAGGGATTACCGATGTGGGACGACCCCTTCGTCCCCGACGGGGCGGACCGTTGTGTGTGGGTCGATGGCCCCGATCTGACAACTGCCACCTGGGACGAGGTCTTGGGGAGTCATCTCAGGGGGCTACCGAGCCTGGCAGCCGGTCAGGGGCCCTCGCCGAGCGGGAACCTGACGATGGTGATCGACCAGGCCGACGAGAGCGAGATCTGTCGTCATCTTCCCTCCTACCTGAAGCGTTGCCTGAAGAATAAAGACGTGCGGGGGCTCAGGCTGCTGCTCGCCTGCCGGACGGGCGACTACCCGTCCGGTCTGACATCCGTTTTCCATAAGGCATTCGGCGGTTGTTCCCTGGTGGACCTCGCCCCGTTGTCGCGGTCCGATGCCGTGGCGCTCGTGGACAGCGCTGGTGTAGGCGGGGAGCAGCTGATCTCCGAGGTGGTCGCCCTCCGCGCGGGAGCTCTCGCCAGTGTGCCGCTCACCCTCGAACTCATCGTGCGTGAGTACCAGGCACACGGCTGCCTGAGGGGCGGCGCCAAGGAGCTGTTCGAGGACAGTGTTCGACTACTGTCGCAGGAGTACGACCCCGACCGCCTCACCGTGGCCGCACCGGCGACGACCTGGCCGCAGCGGCTGGAAGTCGCGGGCCGTATCGCCGCACGAATGGTGCTTTCGGGCCGGCGCACCCTGTGGCGGGGGAGTCCTCGCGAGGGTCGGCCACGGACCACCGACCTGGATGTGTCCACCGTCTCCGGAGGCAGCGAACAGACGTCAGGCTGTCAGACCTTCGAGGTGACCCCGACCGTCGTCGATGAAGTGCTGTCCTCAGGGCTGTTCACCGCGAGCGGTAACCACAGGTTCGCCTTTCGTCATTCGTCGCTTGCGGCCTTCCTCGCCGCCCAGCACCTCATCTCCCGAGCCGTCCCGGATGCAGCGCTCCGCCGCCTGTTCCTGGTCGAAGCGCCGGACCAGGAATCGGCCGGCATCCCTGTTTCTCTGCGGGAATCCGCTGCCTGGCTGGTGGCTTTGGATCCCGACCGCACACTATGGCTCGCTTCGGCCGACCCGGAGAGCTTGACCATGCACAGCGGACTCGTGCACTCCGACAACGTCAAAGAATTGATAGTCAGGCGCTTGTTGGAGCGTGCTGCCGATGTGGAACTCGGTGAAGCCAGATGGCATGAGACCCGCTGGGCGCTGGGTCATCCCGCTCTGGCCGGTCAACTTGCCCCGGCTCTCGCCTTGGACCCTGCGGATTTCGGTGACTGGGAGACTCGGGCTCGGGCCCAAGTGGCCATTCAATTGGCGAAGCAGTGTCCTTCGCCCGGTCTCGCACCGCTGCTTCTGAAGGTGGCGGCAGATCCTCGGTGGCCGACCGGCAACCGTGCGAACGCCGCCAGAGCCGCCTTCGCCTGCGACGAGTCCGTGGCCGCACCTGTCCTCAAGCAAGTGTTGGCCACGCTCGGGCAGGGAAGTGAGACCGATGAGGGCATGAGACTCCGGGGTGCTCTGCTCACTCTGCTCTGGCCACGCTTCCTCGACACGAAGACGGTGCTCGACGCGCTGAGCGAGGCACCAAGCGTTGACCGCTACGGGGCGTACGAGCACTTTCTCGCCGAGATGCCCGGCAAGTGCCCTGCGGGGGACGTGCACCGCATCGTGGCATGGCTGGCACAGGACGTGGAGGGCCGAACAGCGAGCCCCGCCGGTCGCAGGAAGCCGTTCGCGGAAGACAGGCTTGTTTCCGGCACGGTCGACAGGGCGTTGAGTCTTCCAGGTGCGGAGCCACTGTTGCCCGACATCGCCCGGATTCTGACGGCACGCATACTGCGTCATGAGAAGGCGCAGTTCCCTCATGTACTGAACCCGCTCACGCCCGATGGGCTCGAGCCGGTCCCGGTACGCGATCTGCGGCGCAAGCTTGCCGCCGCCCTGCTCTCCCAGGGAATCGCTGCAGGGCAGACCATGAGGTATTTCGGGTGGCTCGTCGTGCGCGAATGGCAGTCCCCCCGCGCGTGGTTCGGTGAGCCCGAAGGATCGCACGGCGACCGGCACAAGCTGCTCGACTCGGGTGACTTCGCCTGGGCGCTGCAGACGGCCGCAGACTGCACCGAGCAGGCCGAGCAGGCCGACGCGTATGCGCAGCTCGCAGAGATACTTTTCGATCAGGGGAGCCAAGAACACTTCGAGCTGGCCTACGAGAGCCAGGGCAATCCTGCCTGGCCGTATCTCCGATGGTTCTACGAACCGATCGACATCCATGGTGACTTCGCTGACAACTGGCGCAGTAACCACCGTGCCTCATCCCCGCAGCCCTGGCCCGAGAGCGTGAAGTTCATCGCACGGCAGCGAGAGCGCCTCCAGCGGGCACGCCAGCACGACACGGACAGCTTCTGGGCTCTGCTCTGGGACCTGCAGGTCGATCCGACTACCGGAACGGGGCAGCTCCGCTTTGACGACAAGGTTAGCGATTGGCCGGGATGCTCCGTATTCACCGCCGAGGAACTCGCTGATCTGCCCTGCTGCGCACTGCAATTCCTACGGCTCGAGCATGACCACGCCGATGAATGGCTCGGACTGCAGAAACAGGACAAGCGCGCCTGGGCCGGCGTCCTGTCGTTGTCGCTGCTCGATGAAGTAGGTCGGCTGGACGAACTCGAACCAGACCGGTGGAGTTCCTGGGTGGGCGCAATCGCTGACCCGTGGTACGTCCTCTCGTCCACGACGTGGGCGCTGCTGCTCCAGAGGGTGGCCATCAATGACCTCCAGGGCCTTGCTCGTGCGATCGAGACAGCTGCCAGGGCGCAACTGGACCGTGGCGTACAACCGTTGGTTCTGGAACGCATCGAGGCGACTTGGTCCTCGGTCGTCACCGAGATAGAGGAAGAGTTCCTGGCGGCGCTGTCCGCTGCCCTCCTGCCCGACTTCCGCTCGGCGCGCCCGGCGGGTGCGTGGTCGGTGGCCGCGGAGGTATTCGAGAAGGGAGAGGAGGGTCGGTCAGCGCTGGTTCGCACGTGGTCCGGTCTCCTCGCCGGCCTTCTTGCCGTGGAGAACACCCTTGCACGGTCTGTCGCCGAGTCCGTACTCATGGCAGTGGAGCGGGACAGCGAAGCCGGGGATCTCGAGCTCCCGGTGCTCGCCGCCTGCGTTCTGGTGGAGGTCGACGGCTTTGAGGCGTGGACCGGTCTCGGAGAACTCATTGACGCATCGGCTCGCTTCAGCCGGGATCTCGCTCTGAAATGCGCAGGGCGCTCCGAGCGTGGGCATGTCGAGGTACACGCCGACGAAGAGGGGCTGAGCGCGCTCTATCGGTGGCTGAACACGGTCTTCCCGCAGGACTGGAACAGCCGACCGCTCGGGGTACATACCGTGACTCCCGAGATGGAGGCGCTGGACTGGCGTGAGGCGTTGCCCGGGACACTGAGCCGCCGCGGCACTCCGGAGGCGGTCGACCAGCTTAAGGTGCTGGCAGCCGAGTTCCCCGCGCGCTTGAACCTGCGTGCCGCACTTGTGTCCGCACGGGCCAACTGCCTTGCGGCGACATGGACTCCGGTCGACCTCGACGAGGTCGTCGCCTTCCTGGCCGGGGTCGCCGCCTCGTCTGAGTCCACGCTCGTCGAAGCCCGACTGGTCAACGTGTTGGAAGCCTTCCAGGACATGGACAGCCACGAATTTCGTAGGGGGATCGTGCGGGACATGCAGCGGCTCATGAATGCGGGCCGACTCCTGCCCATCGCAGACCACAACATGGCGCGGGACCATCTGCGGGCGATCGCCGAGTATGCCTACGGCGCGGGCGGCCTGGAGGCCCGTCGCGCCCTGCTCGCGGCACTGGAAGAAGCCCGTCCCGATGAGAAAGCCGTGGAACACCTCCGGGATCTGTTCGCGGTGCGTGAAAGCTGGTCGGGTTGAGGCGCTGACCGGATGAAACGAGTGGTGGCAACGGGGATGAGGAATGGAAATTCTACGCGATATCGGCACGTCACTGCTCGCCAGCGCTCTTTTCTTGGTGCTGGTATGGGTATTCTCGAAGACTGCCCGTCGCCTTTTGCGTGGCCTTGCTGCCCATCTACTGCACCTGGATGTGGAAGAAGTATTCGCCAACAGTCGAGATGCGGCACACGACATCAAGCGGGAACTGAGTCGGGCGAGGGAGATATCCGTTCTGACAGGCCGCGGTAATGAACTACAGCGTGACTTGTTCGAGGAGTTATTCCTTCGCTGTCGGGCTCGCCGCTCCCGCTGCCGCATACTGCTGCCGAAACTTGATGTCCCCGCAGGAGAACCGGACTGGATCGCCGACCGGGAGGAGGAGATCCAAGTCTTCGACTCCGCTTTCGGTGCCGGCCTGTTGCGCCGCCAGATCGCTGCGACCTACGACTACCTTGCTCCGATCACGATGGAGGGGCACCTCGAAATACGTGGTTATGGCATTCCACACATCGGCCGGATCATCGCAACCGAACGTGTCGTCTATCTGACTCCGTACTCGGCAGACCGGCATGGTAGGGACTCCCCCGTGATCAAATACCACCGTGGAGAGACATATGATGTCCTGCTGCGTTTGATTGACAAGTTGTGGGTGGGCGGGCCAGCCTGACCGCCGGGCCAAATGGGCACTCCTTGCTCCCTGCTGGCGTCCGTAGCCTCCTCGCCTTGGTCGCAGGGCTCGCCTGGCGTCACGAACGACCGGGCACCCGCCACTCCGTGCGTCGGGCGCACCTCCCAAAGTTGGTGACGGGATGTCATTGAGCCTCTTTCATCCTCTGTAGTCGCAGGTCAGTAGGGTGTGGACGGCCTGGACGATGGTGCCGATACGGCGGGTGGAACATCGCGCTCGCCGGAGCAGTCGCCAGGTCTTCAGCTCCGCGAAGGCGCGTTCGCCCGGAGCCCTCAGCCGGGCGTGGTCCCGGCGGCCGGGCGTCGCGCGGGAGAACCGCGGCGGGGTGCTGTCCGGGGCGGCGATGACCTGCACATTCATGCCGTGCTTGCGGTGCTTTTGCGAGTAGTACGGCTCGTCCGCGCGGATTCGGTCGGTGGGGATCAGGGTGCCGTCGACGATGACGTGGGCGCCCCGCCGAGGCCGGTGAGGGCTTCGTGGAGTCCGGGCGCCCAGGAGGCCAGGACATCCAGAGTCTCGTCCACGGACCGCCAGGCGGTGGCCTGGGATATTCCGAAACCCGCTCCGAGCTGCGAGAACGTCTCGTTCTTACGCAGATGGACGAGTGTGAGCAGTGCTTGCTTGAAGCAACCGAGCTTGCGCCAGTGGGTGCTGCGTGCCAGGCGGTGCTCGTGCAGCAGCCAGGAAACATGCTCGACGAGCTCGTGAGGGACGTTGCGCCTGGCAGGATACGGAACCAACAGGGCCTCTTCGGTCGCTGGTGTGTTGAGTGCCAACGACGAGAGGCCCTGTCTCGTTTCCACACCTGCTGACCAGTCCGTTCACCTGCCAGCACAGGATGAAAGAGGCTCATTGACGCTTCGGGGTGCGAGGCATCTCCGGCGGTTTGTGAGGGAGTGAGATCAAGTCCACGTACTGGCTGAGCTGTTCCAACTACGTGTGGCGGCGGTGCCTGCGAGCAGTGGGTCTGCGAACGCGATGACTAGCCCGACAACGTCAGTGAAGAGATTTGGATAGCCGGCCGAGGAAGATCCCTGTCGGCGGCGCCAGGCGGTGTAGGAGGATTGGCGGCGCTCGGCGAGGTCGGTGATCGTGGCGCTGAGGGGCTTCAGCTCGATGCCACGGTGTGTGGCGGTGGCAGTCAGCGCTGCGGCCAGTTCTTCGCCGTTGAGATTGTTGAGCGTCAGCAGGCGGTAGAGGTCCGCGTAATCCCGATCGCGGGTGTTGAGATCGCCGAGCGAGATGGCGGTGGAGAGCTTCTCGGCGATGACGGTGGCGAGCGGGTAACCGAAGAGTTGGAAGCTGTCCGTGGTGAGCTGCTGCGGGTAGTTGATGATCTGAGGTCCGGGAGTGACGGGGTCGCCGAAACTGATGTCCAGTTGGAGCTTGAGGCGCGCACGGGCGATCGATGCGGCCATGGACAGCCGTACGCCGTGATACTCGTCCTCCTCTCGGATGGGTACGGTTCTGAGCGTGGCGGAGTCGTATGCCACGCCGTCGTCGACCTCAGTGGTGGCGATCGCGGCGATTCTGCGGATGATCTCGGCTTCCTCGCCGGAGAACGCGCGGCCAAGGATGTCGATGTCACGGGTCATCCGGCGGGCGCCGAACTGGGCGAGTAGAAGACCGCCCTTGAGGATGAAGTGCTCGCGGCCGAGGGGGGATGCTGCCAGGCGGTAGAGGAATCGTTCGAGTACGTACTCGACCATGACCTCGTCCGTTGAACGGCTGTTCCGACGAGCCAGATTGCGCAGGTCGTTGTAGACGCGGCCTGCGGTGGTATCCCGAGTTGGGTTGACCATCAGGCAAGCACCGCCTCTACGGCCGGGCGGATGACGGAGAGCGCGCCCAGCTCGCGGGCGATGAATTGGAGTTCGCCGACCCCGCTCCGTCCGCTGCGACGTAGGTAGCGGCCGAGTGCGGACAGGGCCATGGTCTCGCCGATTCTGCCACGGTGGCGCATCGCGTCGACGACGCTGCGGGCGGCGTTGTATATGGGAATGGTCTCTCCCGGCGCGGCCTCGAACCGCTCGACGCCGAGGTTGAACGTCTTCGCCGCGTACTGCGCCACCACGGTCGGGGGATAGGAGATCGTGGGACGACGTGATCCGCGTGGTACGGCGATGTGTACAGCGCTGGGGATGTCGTCGATCAGCTCGTGCAGAGCCAGGGCGGACTCCCCGCACAGGACAGCGCGAGGCGCCCGCGTACACACGGCCAGTAGGTCTGCGTATGCGGTCTCCGGCGCGTCTGCCCGCCGATACACACCACGGGACAGTTCGTCTATCTCGCCTTCGGTGACTAGGTGCGCCAGATCGCGAGCGGAGAGCAGGGCCTGACGTGCCTGCGCTGTCGTGAACGTCGGGGAGAGGTCAGCCAGCCGCTGGTTCAAGCGCGAGATTTCCGCAGCACTCATGTATCGAATGATACCCCTCTGGTTAGTCTGGGGGATCGATTGGATACATCCAGATGGCGGGGGCGGGGGCTCCCATCGTTGACTATGCGTCACGAACCTGCAGGTCAGAGGCCCATCCCATGGGATTTTCCAGGGACTTTCACGTCTGTCCCAGGGCGTCTCCAGGGACTTTCCGTCGTGCAAGCAGGGAAGGCCCTGACAGTGCTGAAAGTAACAAACGCGCTGGTCAGGGCCCGCCCTCTCAGCACTCGATGATGTTCACCGCGAGCCCGCCCCGGGCCGTCTCCTTGTACTTCACGCTCATGTCGGCCCCGGTCTCCTTCATGGTCTTGATGACCTTGTCGAGGGAGACCTTGTGGCTGCCGTCGCCCCGCAGCGCCATCCGCGCCGCGGTGACCGCCTTCACCGCCGCCATGCCGTTGCGCTCGATGCACGGGATCTGGACGAGGCCGCCGACCGGGTCGCAGGTCAGGCCCAGGTTGTGCTCCATGCCGATCTCGGCGGCGTTCTCCACCTGCTCGGGGGAGCCGCCGAGGACCTCGGCCAGGGCGCCGGCCGCCATCGAGCAGGCGGAGCCGACCTCGCCCTGGCAGCCGACCTCGGCGCCGGAGATCGAGGCGTTCTCCTTGAACAGCATGCCGATCGCACCGGCCGCGAGGAGGAAGCGCACGACGCTGTCCTCCTTCTCGGTCTCGGTGCAGCCGCCCGCCGCGAAGTTCATGTAGTAGTGCAGAACGGCGGGGATGATGCCCGCCGCGCCGTTGGTGGGAGCGGTGACGACGCGGCCGCCCGCCGCGTTCTCCTCGTTGACCGCCATCGCGTAGAGGGTGATCCACTCCATCGCGTGGGCCTGCGGGTCGCCCTCGGCGCGCAGCTGGCGGGCCGAGTTCGCGGCGCGGCGGCGGACCTTGAGGCCGCCGGGGAGGATGCCCTCGCGGGACATGCCGCGCGAGACGCAGGCCTGCATGACGCGCCAGATGTCCAGCAGCCCGGAGCGGATCTCCGCCTCGGTGCGCCAGGCCAGCTCGTTCTCCAGCATCATCCGGGAGATCGACAGGCCGGTCTCGCGGGAGAGCCGCAGCAGCTCGTCACCGGTGCGGAAGGGGTGCCGCAGCACGGTGTCGTCCGGGACGATCGGGTTCTCGCCGGCCACCGCGTCCTCGTCGACGACGAAGCCGCCGCCGACCGAGTAGTACGTCTTCTCCAGGACCGGGGCGCCCTCGGTGTCGTACGCGAGGATCGTCATGCCGTTGGCGTGGTACGGGAGCGCCTTGCGGCGGTGCAGGACCAGGTCCGCGTCGAAGTCGAACGGGATCTCGTGCATGCCGAGGAGGTTGATCCGGCCGGTGGAGCGGATCTCCTCGACCCGGCCGTCGGCGGACTCCACGTCCACGGTCTGGGGCGACTCGCCCTCCAGGCCGAGCAGGACCGCCTTGGGCGTGCCGTGCCCGTGGCCGGTCGCGCCGAGGGAGCCGTACAGCTCGGCCCGTATCGAGGCGGTGTGCGCGAGCAGACCCTCGTTCTTCAGGCGGCGCGCGAACATCCGGGCGGCGCGCATCGGGCCCACCGTGTGGGAGCTGGACGGGCCGATGCCGACCGAGAAGAGGTCGAAGACCGAGATGGCCACGGGAGTACTCCTTGGGGTTGGAAGACGCCGTTGTCTGCCTGGGTGGTGCGGGACAAGCGGGGCAAGCGGAACAAGAAGGATCATCGGGGACACGGGTCGGGGCACCACGCTCACTCTGTTCAGTGTGCGCGGTGCCCCGTCCGAACGTGCGGAACCGCAGTCCAGGTGTTACTTCAGGCCGGGGTACAGCGGGAACTTCTCGGCCAGCGCCACCACGCGGGCCTTGAGGTCGTCCGCGTCGTAGGACGGCTTGAGGGCGGCGGCGATGATCTCCGCGACCTCGGTGAATTCCTCGGTGCCGAAGCCGCGGGTGGCCAGCGCCGGGGTGCCGATCCGCAGGCCCGAGGTGACCATCGGGGGGCGCGGGTCGTTCGGGATGGCGTTCCGGTTGACCGTGATGCCCAGCTCGTGGAGCCGGTCCTCGGCCTGCTGGCCGTCCAGCTCGGAGTTGCGCAGGTCGACCAGGACCAGGTGCACGTCGGTGCCGCCGGAGAGGACGGAGACGCCGACCTCGGTGACGTCCGGCTGGATCAGGCGCTCGGCCAGGATCCGCGCACCGTCCAGCGTGCGCTGCTGGCGCTCCTTGAACTCCTCGCCCGCCGCGATCTTGAACGAGACCGCCTTGGCCGCGATCACGTGCTCCAGCGGGCCGCCCTGCTGACCCGGGAAGACCGCCGAGTTGATCTTCTTGGCGAGCTCCTGGGTGGAGAGGATCACGCCGCCGCGCGGACCGCCGAGGGTCTTGTGCGTGGTGGTGGTGACGACGTGGGCGTGCGGCACCGGGTTGGGGTGCAGACCGGCCGCGACCAGGCCCGCGAAGTGCGCCATGTCGACCATCAGGTACGCGCCGACCTCGTCCGCGATCCGGCGGAAGGCGGCGAAGTCCAGCTGGCGCGGGTAGGCGGACCAGCCGGCCACGATCAGCTTCGGCTGGGACTCCTTGGCGAGGCGCTCGACCTCCTCCATGTCCACGGTGCCGCTCTCGTCCACGTGGTACGGGACCACGTTGTAGAGCTTGCCGGAGAAGTTGATCTTCATGCCGTGGGTCAGGTGACCGCCGTGGGCCAGGTTCAGGCCCATGATCGTGTCGCCCGGCTTCAGCAGCGCGAACATCGCGGCGGCGTTCGCCTGGGCGCCGGAGTGCGGCTGGACGTTCGCGGCCTCGGCGCCGAACAGGGCCTTGATCCGGTCGATCGCGATCTGCTCGACGACGTCGACGTGCTCACAGCCGCCGTAGTAGCGGCGGCCGGGGTAGCCCTCGGCGTACTTGTTGGTGAGGACGGAGCCCTGGGCCTCCATGACGGCGACCGGAGCGAAGTTCTCCGAGGCGATCATTTCGAGGGTGGACTGCTGACGGTGGAGCTCGGCGTCGACGGCGGCGGCGACGTCCGGGTCCAGCTCGTGGAGGGAGGAGTTCAGAAGCGACATCAGGGGGTCCCTTAAGGTCTCAGTTGCCGGAGAACGCGGTGTACTCGTCGGCGGAGAGCAGATCGGCCGGCTCCTCCGCGACGCGCACCTTGAACAGCCAGCCGCCCTCGAAGGGAGCGGAGTTCACCAGCGAGGGGTCGTCGACGACGTCCTGGTTGGCCGCCGTCACCTCACCGGTCACCGGCGAGTACAGATCGCTGACGGACTTGGTCGACTCCAGTTCGCCGCAGGTCTCGCCCGCGGTCACCGTGTCGCCGACCTCCGGGAGCTGGGCGTAGACGACGTCACCGAGCGCGTTGGCCGCGTACTCCGTGATGCCGATGGTGGCGACGCCGTCCTCGAGGGCCGACAGCCACTCGTGCTCCTTGCTGTACCGCAGCTGCTGGGGGTTGCTCATGACCTGAATTCTCCTGTACGCGGGGGAGTGCTGATGAACGGTGGTCTTACGGTGTGAGACGGAGGTACGTCACTTCCGTGACGCCTGCGCGCGGCGGGAAGGACCGGATTGTCCCCGGTCGTTCCCGGGATATCACTTCTGGCGCTTGTAGAACGGCAGCGCGACGACCTCGTACGGCTCGTGCGTGCCGCGGATGTCCACGCCCACGCCCTCGGTGCCCGGCGCGGCGAAGGCCGCGTCCACATAGGCCATGGCGATCGGCTTGCCCAGGGTCGGGGAGGGGGCGCCGGAGGTGACCTCGCCGATCACCTTGCCGTCGGCGACGACCGGGAAACCGGCGCGCGGGACGCGGCGGCCCTCGGCGATGAGGCCGACCAGCTTGCGCGGCGGGGCGGTCTCGGCCCGCTCGGCGGCGGCCTGCAGGGCCTCGCGCCCGACGAAGTCGCCCTCCTTCTCGAACTTCACGACCCGGCCCAGGCCCGCGTCGAACGGGGTGAGCGCGGTCGTCAGCTCGTGCCCGTACAGCGGCATGCCCGCCTCCAGGCGCAGCGTGTCCCGGCAGGAGAGCCCGCAGGGGATCAGTCCGTGGGCCGAGCCGGCCTCGGTCAGGGCGCGCCACAGCTGCTCGGCGTGCTCGGGCGCGACGAAGAGCTCGAAGCCGTCCTCGCCGGTGTAGCCGGTACGGGCGATGAGCGCCGGGACCCCGGCGGCCGCGCCCGGCAGGCCCGCGTAGTACTTCAGCCCGTCCAGGTCGGCGTCGGTGACGGCCTTCATGATGGCGGGCGACTCGGGGCCCTGGACCGCGAGCAGCGCGTACGCGTCCCGGTCGTCGCGCACCTCGGCGTCGAAGCCTCCGACGCGGGCGGTCAGCGCGTCCAGCACGATCTGCGCGTTGCCCGCGTTGGCGACGACCATATATTCGGTGGCCCCCGTCTCTCCCAGGCGGTAGACGATCAGGTCGTCCACGATCCCGCCGTCCTCCTGGACGATCATCGTGTAGCGGGCGCGGCCGTTGCCGACGGTGGCGATGTTGCCCACCAGCGCGTAGCTCAGGAAGGCCGCGGCCTCGGGGCCGGTGACGGTGATCTCGCCCATGTGCGACAGGTCGAAGAGGCCGGCGTGGGTGCGTACGGCGTTGTGCTCGTCGCGCTCGCTGGCGTACCGCAGGGGCATGTCCCAGCCCGCGAAGTCGGTCATGGTGGCGCCGAGCGAGCGGTGCAGCGCGTCGAGGGCGGTAAGACGGGGGGCAGTGCTCATGGATACGGCTCCAGGGCATGACGACGTCAGGACGAATCCTCCCCATCTGTCATCGGAACCTGAGAGGTTCGCCGATAGCCCCCGACGGGGTATGCCCCTGGAGGGCGCCCCTGTTCAGAGGGCTCGGCTTGCACCTTGGGTGGAGCCGCGGGGCGGCTCGCTTTTCAGATCTGCCTCATCCACGCGGTACGGGGCCTGAGAGATTCAAGGGAGGATCTTGCTCCTTCGGCGCCCGGCTCACAGTGTGGCCGGAACTCTCCCGCGCGGATTCGAACGGCCGGTATGCAGTTGGCGGGGCCATCATTGCACGCATGGGAGGAGAGTGGGGGGCCTGGTCCCCATGCAGGTGAAGACGGAGCGACCGGCCCCGGGGTCGGTTGTGCGGCATTACCTTTTCTTTACACTCAGGGGCAGGCGTGGGTGACCCGACGGCAGGGGGATGGGCGATGACGTTGCAGCGGTCGGCACCGACCGCGGGGGGAGCGCACGGCGCGATGCCCGCACAGCCCGGCGCACCCGTACGGGAACTGCTGACGACGCATGCGCCGGTGGTACGCGACCTGCGCGGGCGCGCCCGTTGCGGCCCGTACCGCCTCGATTTCACCGCCGGTGACGTCGTCGTGGTCTCCGGACTCCCCGGCAGCGGCAAGTCGACCCTCATCCGGCGGGCCGCGCGCGGCCGCGCCATCGACTCCCAGAACACCCGCGACAGCTGGGCCGCCGCCCTGCCCCGGTTACTTCCCTACGCCCTCTACCGCCCCCTGGTCCGCGCCGCGCACTACCTCGGCCTCTGGAACGCCCTGCGCTCCGGTGAATCCGTCGTCGTGCACGACTGCGGGACCCAGACCTGGGTACGCCGCTGGCTCGCCCGGCACGCCGTGAGCCGGGGCCACACCCTCCATCTGATCCTGCTCGACGTGACGCCCGAGGTGGCCCGGCAGGGGCAGCGCGAGCGCGGACGCGGGGTCTCCGGTTACGCCTTCGCCCGCCACCGGCACGCGGTGGCCCGGCTGCTCCGCGACACCGAACAGGGGCTGCTGCCCGCCGGCTGCGCCTCCGCGGTGCTGCTGGACCGGGTGGCCGCGGGGGCGCTCGGCCGGATCTCCTTCACCGACGCCGGGGCTTCCACCGCCCGCTGAAGGTTAGGGTGCTGGCCGGAGCAGGACGGCCGCCGCGCGCGGCCGAAGCGGTGGAGAGAGGGCACAGAGGCAGTGGACATTCCGGCACCCGCACCGGCGCACCCCCAGCAGGGGTGGCCCGCCAACGAGCTCGAAGAGGTGCTGACGGCCTCGCTCGGCGTCCCGGACGCGGGCGGCCGCCTCGTCGAGGTGCTCGGCCGCAGCTCCGTCTGGGTGCCGCTGCCGGCCGGCGGCAGCCCCGCGAGCGCGGACCTCGACCTGCCGATGATGGAGATCGACGGCGCGGCCTTCGTCCCCGTCTTCAGCTCCGAGGCCCAGTTCCTCAGCTGCGTCGGCAGCCACATGTCCTTCGCCGTCGCGCCCGCCCGCGACTTCGCCCGGGGCCTGCCCCCGCAGGTCGGCATCGCCGTGAACCCCGGCGGTGCGGTCGGCATACCGCTCCCGCCGCCCGCCGTCGCCGAGCTCTGCCGGGCCGGCCGCACCGCCCTGGACGGGCCCGCCACCGGCGGCCGGGTCCGGCTGTTCGAGCCGGACTGGCAGCACGACCCGGTCGACTTCCTCACCGCCGTCTCCGAGGAGTTCGAGGCCACCGGGGTGGTGAGCACCGCGCGCCGGGCCCTGGCCAGCATCGAGGGCGGCGACCCGGTGCTCTTCGTCGGCGTCGAGTTCGCCACCTGGGACGGCGCGGGGCAGAGCGCGCCCATGGACGCCATCGGCCGGGCGCTCGGCCGGGTCCAGGTGCCCTGGCCGGTCAACCTGGTCCTGCTGGACGTGGCCCAGGACCTCGTCGGCGACTGGCTGCGGGAGAAAGTGCGCCCCTTCTACCGGCGCGAGGGGCACTGACCCACCGGTACGAGGCCCACGGACGGCAACGGAAAGCGGCTGGGTGACGGCACCGCCGGACCATGGCGTCAAGTCGGTGTCAGAAGTGACGCATAAGCTGGTTTGATGGCGTGGTCGCTCCCCTGTGCCCGGGAGCGATGGCGTGAACACGACGGATCGACGAGGGGCGGAACCCAGGGTGAGTGCGTCAGGCACTGCGGCGGCCGGGAAGGTCGAGCACATGCTGCGCCAGGTGACCCCCGGGCGTTACGACACCTACGAGGCGCTGCTCGCCGCGGTCGCCGAGGGCCGGATCTGGATGCTGCTCTGGCACGGCACGGCCGGCTCACCGGACGCCCAGTACGGCAACATGGAGATCGACGGCCTGGGCTACGCCCCTTGCGTCACCTCCGCCCAGGAGCTCTCCGCCAGCGGCTGGAACAGGTCCCACGAGCTGGTCACCGGACGCGACATCGCGCGCGCCCTCTTCCCCGACCGCTGGGGCATCTGGCTGAATCCGCACGCCCCCGGCGGCGGTGTCGGCATCCCCTGGCTCGATCTGCGCCGTATCGCCACCGGCCTGGACCGGCTGCCCGCCGGACCGCTCCGGCTGACCGAACCCGCCATCGAACTCCCGCAGTTCTACGCTCTGCTCACCCAGAACGCCCACCGCACCCCCGCGATCCGCTCCCTGCGCCGCGCGTGGGTGCACCCCGCGGTCGGCGTCCCGTATCTCGCGATCGGCCTCGACCTCTACGACACCGACCGCGCCTCCGTCGAGTCGGTGCGCGAGATGATGCGTCAGTCGGTCGGGGCGGTCCCCGAGGGGCTGCCCGTCTCCACCGTCGCCATGTCCGACGAGTACGACCCGGTCGGTATGTGGCTGCGCGCGAACGCCCGCCCGTTCTACGACCGCGAGGCCCACGCCCCCGCCGGCCCGCCGCCCCTCGCCGCCCCCGGATACGGATACCCGCCCCAGCCTCGCTGAGCGGCGACAGGGAGGAGTGCGCGGACGGCTCCGCCTCCGGCCGGCTCCTTCGGGCGGGCTGCGCGGTCGGACGCGCCCTCCGCCTCCGGCCGCCTCTCTCCGCCTCCGGTCACCCTCCGTCGAACACCCCTCGATGTCCGGCTTGTTAACTTCCCCCGTGAGGATGTCCCGGAACTGGACGGTTTGTTAACTGTCCGGGTCTCGACTAGGTCTCACCGCTATCCGGACTGTTCTCTTGCGGCAGGCACCGTCTGTAGTGTGCGGCCATCAAACCTCACCACATGGCGAACCAGGGGTGGACCCATGCGAATATTCAAGTCCCGGGCTGTCCGGGCGATCACGACAGCGGTTGCTGTCGGGCTGATCGCCACGGGCTGTTCCAGCGAGCGGGACGAAGGCGGCTCCAAGGGGGGCGACAAGAACACCTTCGTCTTCGCCGGAGCCGGTGACCCCGGTTCCCTCGACCCGGCCCTCGCGAGCGACGGCGAGACGTTCCGCGTCACCCGTCAGGCCTTCGAGGCGCTCCTGGAGCACGAGCCCGGTGGGAGCAAGCTCGTCGGCGGCCTCGCCGAGACGTGGGACAGCGACCCGGCCGGCAAGGTCTGGACGTTCAACCTGCGCAAGGGCGTGAAGTTCCACGACGGCGAGGCGTTCGACGCCGCCGCGGTCTGCGCGAACTACGACTACTGGTTCAACTGGACGGGCACGTACCAGTCCAGCGCGGTCTCCTACTACTGGCAGACCATCATGGGCGGCTTCGCGAAGAACGAGGACCCCGAGACGCCCAAGCCGAACTACAAGTCCTGCACCGCCAAGGACGACAACACGGCTGTCATCGAGGTCAACGAGCCCTCGGCGAACCTCCCGGGCGGCTTCTCGCTCCAGGCCCTGGCGATCCACTCGCCGAAGGCCCTCAAGGAGTACGCGAAGCAGAACGCGACCGCCAAGGGCGACGCGATCACGTACCCGAAGTACAGCCAGGAGGCCGGCACGGTCGCCGGTACCGGCCCGTACAAGATCACCAAGTGGAACAAGGGCAACAAGGAGGTCTCCCTGGAGGCCTTCGACGGCTACTGGGGCGACAAGGCCAAGGTGAAGAACCTGGTCTTCCGCACCATCTCCACCGAGGAGACCCGCCGCCAGGCGCTCCAGGCGGGTGACATCGACGGCTACGACCTGGTCGCGCCGGCCGATGTGACGACGCTGGAGAAGCAGGGTTACGAGGTCCCGACCCGTGACGTCTTCAACATCTTCTACGTCGGTATGAGCCAGTCGGCCAACCCGGCGCTGAAGAAGCCCGAGGTCCGTCAGGCGATCACGCACGCCATCGACCGCGAGAACCTGGTCAACACCCAGCTGCCCGAGGGCGGCAAGGTCGGGACCCAGTTCATGCCCGACACGGTCGCCGGCTACTCGGACAAGGTGAAGACGTACCCGTTCGACACCGTCAAGGCGAAGGACCTCCTCAAGCAGGCCGGCGAGGAGAAGCTGAAGATCGACTTCTGCTACCCGACCGAGGTCACCCGCCCGTACATGCCTGCTCCGCAGGACATGTTCGAGCTGATGAAGGCCGACCTGGAGAAGGCCGGCATCACCATCGTCCCGAAGGCCATGAAGTGGGCCCCGGACTACCTGGACGCCACCGAGGCGGGCTCCTGCGCCCTGCACATGCTCGGCTGGACCGGTGACTTCAACGACGGCTACAACTTCATCGGCACCTGGTTCTCCGGGCCGGACAAGCAGTGGGGCTTCAAGGACAAGAAGGTCTTCGACGCCGTGAACGCCGCTTCCAAGGTCACCGACCCGGCCGCCCGCACCGAGGCCTACAAGAAGGCCAACGAGGCGATCGCGGAGTACGTCCCGGGCGTGCCGATCTCGTCGTCGCCGCCGGCCATCGCGTTCGCCAAGAACGTCAACCCGCCGAAGGTCTCCCCGCTGACGCAGGAGAACTTCGCCGAGGTCTCCTTCAAGTAATCGCACACCAGCGGGTCCGCCCGGCCACAGCAGTCAGGTGGCCGGGCGGACCCGCATCGACGCACGTGAGAAAGGGGCATGCGGGGTGCTGCGACTCGTCGTAAGAAGACTTCTCCAGCTCATTCCCACCCTGCTCGGCCTGTCGGTCCTGCTGTTCCTCTGGCTGAACCGACTGCCCGGCGGACCCGCCTCAGCGATCCTGGGCGAGCGGGCCACCGAAGCCGAAGTAGCGAGAATCAACCGGGCACTCGGGCTCGACGAGCCGGTCCACGTCCAGTACTGGCGGTTCCTCAAGCGCATCTTCGAGCTCGACCTCGGAACCTCCACCCAGACCGGCCAGCCGGTGTGGGACGAATTCACCCTGCGCTTCCCGGCCACCGTGGAGCTCAGTGTCGCCGCCATCCTGATCGCCGTGGTCGTGGGCATCCCGATGGGCTACCTGGCGGCCAAGCACCGCGGCGGATGGCTGGACGTCGCCTCCGTCTCCGGATCCCTCCTCGGCATCTGCATCCCGGTCTTCTTCCTGGCCATGCTGCTGCGCGGGATCTTCTCCGTGGAGCTCGGCTGGTTCCCGAGCCAGGGCCGGCTCACCACCGGACTCGACGCCACCGACATCACCGGATTCTCCGTACTGGACGGGTTGTTGACCGGCGAACTCGACGCGAGCTGGGACGCGATCATGCACTTGATCCTGCCCGCCGTCGCGCTGGCCTCGATCCCGCTCGCCGTGATCGTCCGGATGACCCGCGCCAGCGTCCTGGAGGTGCTCGGCGAGGACTACATCCGCACCGCCGAGTCCAAGGGCCTGGACAAGCGGACCGTGCGCGGCCGCCACGTGCTGCGCAACGCCCTGCTGCCCGTGATCACCGCGGTCGGCCTGCTGACCGGCAGCCTGCTCTCCGGTGCGGTGCTCACCGAGTCCGTCTTCGACTTCGGCGGCATCGGCTCCTTCATCCGTACCGCGATCGACGGCCGTGACTACCCGGTCCTCGTCGGATTCATTCTCTTCATCGCGATGGTGTACGTGCTCATCAACCTTCTGGTCGACCTCGCGTACAGCATCATCGACCCGAGAGTGCGGGTGCACTGACGTGACGATCATGACCAACAAAGCAGACAAGATCGACCGTCTCGCCGAGCTGACCCAGAGCACCGAGACCGTCACCGGCACCAGCCTGTGGCGCGAGGCGTTCCGCCGGATGCGGTCCAGCAAGATGGCGATCATCGGCGCGGCGATCATCACCGTGTTCATCCTCGTCGCGATCGTCGGCCCCTGGGTCGCCCCGCACGGGCCCACCGCGCAGAACTGGCGCAGTGAGGTCTTCCCCAACCAGGGCAAGTTCGTCGGCATGCGCGGCGAGAACTGGTTCGGCCTGGACCACCTGGGCCGCGACATGTTCTCCCGCTGGCTCGTCGGGGCCCGGCAGACGCTGCTCGTCGGTGTCGTCTCCATGCTCATCGGGCTGATCGTCGGTGCGCTGGTCGGGGTGCTCTCCGGAGCCGCCGCCACCCTCGGCGGCAAGATCGGCCAGCGCGTCGACACCGTGATCATGCGCTTCACCGACATCATGCTGTCGCTGCCCTCGCTGCTGCTCGCCGTCTCCATCGCCGCGGTCCTCGGCCAGTCGCTGACCACCGTGATGATCGCCGTGGGTGTCGTCCAGATCCCCATCTTCGCCCGCCTGCTGCGCGGTTCGATGCTGGTCCAGGGCGGCGCGGACTATGTGCTCGCCGCGAAGGCGGTCGGCATCCGGCGCAAGCGGATCGTGCTCACGCAGATCCTGCCGAACTCGCTGAGCCCCGTGATCGTCCAGGCCACCCTGAGCCTGGCCACCGCGATCATCGAGGCCGCGGCCCTGTCCTACCTGGGCCTCGGCAACCCCGACCCGGCCGTTCCCGAGTGGGGCGTGATGCTCTCCCAGGCGCAGCGCTTCTTCGACAACGAGCCGATGATGGCCGCCTACCCGGCCGTCGGGATCATCATCACCGCCCTCGGCTTCACCCTGCTCGGCGAGTCCATGCGCGAGGCCCTCGACCCGAAGTTGCGAGGCTGAAGTCCTATGTCACTGCTCTCCGTTGAGGAACTCAGCGTCACCTTCACCGCCCGCGGCCGCAAGGACGCCACGGCCGTGGACGGTGTCTCCTTCGAGGTCGACCAGGGCCAGGTCGTGGGCCTGGTCGGCGAGTCGGGCTGCGGCAAGTCCGTCACCTCGCTCGCCCTGATGGGGCTGCTGCCCCGCAAGGCCGCGAGGATCGGCGGCCGTGCCGAGTTCGACGGCCAGAACCTGCTGACCATGAACGAGCGCAAGCTCCGCGATCTGCGCGGCAGCCAGATGGCGATGATCTTCCAGGACCCGCTCTCCTCGCTGAACCCGGTCGTCCCCATCGGGATCCAGGTCACCGAGATCCTCCAGCGCCACCGCGGGCTGAAGGGCGAGAAGGCCCGCAAGGAAGCCGCGTCGCTGCTCGACCGGGTCGGCATCCCCGACCCGGACCGGCGGCTCAAGGAGTACCCGCACCAGCTCTCCGGCGGTATGCGCCAGCGGGCGCTGATCGCCATGGCGGTCGCCTGCGCCCCCCGTCTGCTGATAGCCGACGAGCCGACGACCGCGCTCGACGTGACGATCCAGGCGCAGATCCTGGAGCTCCTGAAGGAGCTGGTCGACCAGGAGGGCACCGCCCTGCTGATGATCACGCACGACCTCGGCGTCGTCGCCGGCCTCTGCGACGAGGTCAACGTCCTGTACGCCGGGCGGGCGGTGGAATCGGCGGGCCGGCGCGAGCTGTTCGCCCACCCCACCCACCCGTACGCGCACGGGCTGCTCGGCTCCATCCCGCGCCTCGACGCGCCGCGCGGCGAGCCGCTGCACCCGATCCGCGGGTCCATCAACGACAAGATCGCCTGGGCCGACGGCTGCGCGTTCGCACCCCGGTGCGACCACTACACGATGGAGTGCCTCACCGGCACCCCCGAACTGACCGAACCACGCACGGCCGGACACCAGGTGCGCTGCGTCAACCCGGTCCTGCCCAAGGCGGAGGTCCCGGCATGAGCCTTCTCGAACTGGACGGCGTCAAAGTCCACTTCCCGGTCAAGAAGGGCCTCTTCTTCGACCGTACGGTGGGCCACGTCTACGCGGTCGACGGCGTCTCGCTGAGCGTCGAGGCCGGCCAGACGTACGGGCTGGTGGGCGAGTCGGGCTGCGGCAAGACGACGCTCGGCCGCGCGGTCCTGCGGCTGAACGACATCACCGAGGGCGGGGTCGTCTTCGACGGCACCGACCTGGCGAAGCTGCCCTCCGAGGAGATGCGGGCCTTCCGCCGCCGTCTCCAGATGGTCTTCCAGGACCCGCTGGGCAGCCTCAACCCCCGGCAGAACATCGAGTCCATCCTGGCCGAGGGCATGGCCGCCCACGGCATCGGGAAGGACGCGGCGGACCGCCGGGAGAAGATCAAGGACATCCTCGCCAAGGTCGGCCTGCCGTCCAACGCGATGTCCCGCTACCCGCACGAGTTCTCCGGCGGCCAGCGCCAGCGCATCGGCATCGCCCGCGCCCTGGTCCTGGAGCCGGACGTGATCATCTGCGACGAGCCGGTGTCCGCGCTGGACGTCTCGGTCCAGGCGCAGGTGATCAACCTGCTGGAGGAGCTCCAGGAGTCCCTCGGCCTGACCTACCTGGTCATCGCGCACGACCTCGCGGTCGTCCGGCACATCTCGGACGTCATCGGGGTGATGTATCTCGGCGGGCTCGTCGAGGAGGCCCCGAGCGACGCGCTGTACGCGGGGCCCCGGCACCCGTACACCAAGGCGCTGATGTCGGCGGTTCCGGTGCCCGACCCCGAGGTCGAGGACCGCCGCGAGCGGATCCTGCTCCACGGCGACCTGCCCTCCCCGGCGAACCCGCCGACGGGCTGCCGCTTCCACACCCGCTGCCCGTGGGTGCAGGAGACCAAGTGCGCCACGGAACGCCCGCCGCTGCTGGACACCGGCGACGGGCACAAGGTGGCCTGCCACTTCACGGCCGAGATCGAGGCCGGGACGGTGAAGCAGACCCTGGCCACCGGTATCGAGGCGGTCATCGGCACGGAAACGGTGGCGGCCGAAGCGGTGGAGGTGTCGGAGGGCGAGGCCCCCGAGGCCGCGGAGGGTGGGGCCGAGGCCCCCGCGAAGGTGCCGGGCCAGGGCGACGCGCCCGTCGCCGTACCGGCCAAGGACGGAGCCCAGGACTAAGACCGGCACAATTGCCCGGTGCTCACCGAACTGTTCACGCCCTCCGTCCAGCATGCGCTCGACATCGTCGGGATCTTCGTCTTCGCGATCTCGGGCGCCCTGCTCGCCGTCCGCAAGAACTTCGATGTCTTCGGCATCGCGGTCCTCGCGGAGGTGACAGCGCTGGGCGGAGGGCTGTTCCGTGACGTGATGATCGGCGCGATCCCGCCCGCCGCCTTCACCGACCTCGGCTACTTCATCACCCCGCTGTTCGCCGCCGTGCTGGTCTTCTTCCTCCACCCGCACGTGGAGCGCATCCAGGTCGGCGTCAACGTCTTCGACGCGGCCGGGCTCGGCCTGTTCTGCGTGACCGGCACGGTCAAGGCGTACGAGTACGGCCTCGGGCTCACCGCGTCGGCGGCGCTCGGCCTGGCCACCGCGGTCGGTGGCGGTGTGCTCCGCGACGTGCTGGCCAACGAGGTGCCCTCGCTGCTGCGCTGGGACCGCGACCTGTACGCGGTGCCCGCGATCGTCGGCGCGACCATGGTGGTCCTGTGCATCCGCTTCGACACCCTCAACGCTCTGACCAGCGGCCTTGCGGTGATCGCCGCGTTCGCCCTGCGCCTGCTGGCGCTGCGCTACCACTGGCGTGCGCCGCGCGCGTACAACCGTTCCTCCGCACGGGCCGAAGAGGCCTAGAGGTGTCCGGCGGCCGCCCGGCCGCGTAATGCGGCACCCAAAAAGCTACCGCTCAGTAGGGTGATCGATGTACCGTGCATGCCATGGCACAGGCAGCGACTGAGGCGGCGCAGACCGCACGGGCAACCATCGGCGACAGCGAGTTCGACCGGGACACCGCGGTCACCCTGCGCGAGGAGGGCGTCTACGACGCCGAGCTCTCCGCGGGCTGGACCATCATCCAGGCCGTCAACGGCGGCTATCTGCTGGCCCTGCTCGGCCGGGCCCTGGGCGAGGCCCTGCCGCACCCCGACCCGTTCTCCGTCTCGGCGCACTACCTCACCGCCTCCGTGCCGGGCCCCGCCGTCGTCCGCACCCAGACGGTCCGCGCCGGCCGCACCCTCTCCACGGGCCAGGCCTCCCTCTTCCAGTACGCCGAGGACGGCAGCGAGATCGAGCGCATCCGGGTCCTGGCCACCTACGGCGACCTGGACACGCTCCCCGACGACGTCCGCACGACGGCCCTCCCGCCCGCCATGCCCGACCGCGACCACTGCCTCGGCCCGAGCGACGGCGCGCCCAGGATCCCCGGCAGCTCCGCCATCACCGACCGCCTCGACATCAAGCTCGACCCGGCCACCGTCGGCTGGGCCGTCGGAGCCCCGTCCGGCAAGGGCGAGATGCGCGGCTGGTTCGGCCTGGCCGACGGCCGCGACCCGGACCCGCTGTCGCTGCTGCTCACCGTGGACGCCCTGCCGCCGACCTCGTTCGAGCTGGGCCTGACCGGCTGGACCCCCACCGTCGAGCTCACCACCCACATCCGCTGCCGCCCCGCCCCGGGCCCGCTGCGCGTCGCCATCACCACCCGCAACCTCGCCGGCGGCTTCCTGGAGGAGGACGCCGAGGTCTGGGACAGCGCCGACCGCCTCGTCGCCCAGTCCCGCCAGCTGGCCAAGGCGCCGCGCGCCAAGTAGCCGCGGCAAGCGCACGCAGTCACGTCGCGGCACCCGGGGATCCGGCCATCATGGACCGGTGAAATCCGACCGGCTGCTCTCCGTCCTCCTGCTGCTCCAGACCCGGGGCACGGTCCCCGCCACCGAGCTGGCCGAGCGCCTCGACGTCTCCGTACGCACCATCTACCGCGACGTCGAGGCGCTCTCCGCCGCCGGGGTCCCGGTCTACGCCGAACGCGGCCGGTACGGCGGCATCGCCCTGCTGCCCGGCTTCCGCACCGACGTCACCGGCCTCACCGCCGACGAGGCGCGCGCCCTGTTCGTGTTCACCGCCGACGACGCGCACGCCGCCCTCGGCCTGGACGCCGCGCTCGCCTCCGCCCTGCGCAAGGTCATGGCCGCCCTGCCCGCCCCGCACCGACCGGCCGCCGAGGAGACCAGCCGCCGGATCCTCGTCGACCCGGCCCGCTGGATGAGCCGACCCAGGGCGGCTGTCGATGTCGCCGACCTCCACGAGGCCGTCCTCGCGGACGTGACGCTGCGTCTGCGCTACCGGCACAGCGGCGCGGACGCCCCGCGCGACTACACCGTCGACCCCTACGGCCTCGTCGTGAAGGCCGGCGTCTGGTACCTGGTCGCGGATCTCGACGAGGACCCCCGCCTCTTCCGCGCCGACCGCATCGAGACGGCCGAACCCACCGGCCTCCCCGTACGGCGGCGCGCGGGCGCGGAGTTGGCCGGGGTGTGGGAGACGCTCCGCGCCGGGGTGGAGCAGCGCCCCTCCGCCGTACGCCTGCGGGTCCGGGTGCACCGCCCCCGCCTGGAGCTGTTCCGGCGGCTGAACGCGGGCGCGCTGACCGGGGAGCCGCAGCCGGACGCGCCCCGGCCGGGGGAGGAACCGGGGGAGTGGCTGCTCGCGGAGCTGGCCGTGTCGGAGACCGCCTGGGCGCGGTCCCTGCTCGCCTTCGGGGCGGCCGTGGAGGTCCTCGACCCGCCCGAGGCCCGTACCCTGCTGGCCGAGGCCGCCGCCCGGGTCGTCGAGATGTACGCGGCCGACGGCTGACCCGGTCCGCCGCCCCTCACTCCCAGCTCGCGGACTCCGGATCGACGCCGTGGGCCCGGGCGTTCGCGGCGATCACCGCGCACAGCCAGTCGTTGAGCCCCGGCTCGATCGCGTCGTAGTACGCGGCGTACCCGGGGTCGGAGACATACGTCCGGCCGATGCAGACCTGCATGGCGTACGTGCAGTCGAAGTACGTCGAGATCTGCGCGCGGTGCCGCTCCGCGAGGGCGTTCGCCCGGTCCGAGCCGGCGGCGACGCCGGTGCGGCAGGCGTCCGCGAGGTCGTCGGTCAGGGCGTCGGTGGCCGCCGCCACGTCCTTCCAGCCCTCGGCGTCCATCCCGGCCGCCCGCTCCGCGTACTGCGCCCACTGGGCCGTGCCGCCCCAGCGTTCCTCGGCCTCCTCGGCCCAGCCGGGCTGCCAGTCGGCCCCGAAGATCTCCACCTGCTCCCCGGGCGTCAGCCGGATGCCGGGCCGCGACTCCAGCAGCATGCGGTCCACCGCCCCGACCATCCGCTCCAGCCGGGAGATCCGGTCCACGAGCTGCCCCCGCTGCCGGTGCAGATGCTCGCGCGCGTCGACCTCCGGGTCGTCCAGGAGCCGGCCGATCGCGGCGAGCGGGACGCCGATCTCCCGGTAGACGAGGACCCGGTGGAGCCGGGCGACGTCGTCGTCCCCGTACACCCGGTACCCGGTCCGGGTGCGCCCGCCCGGCCGGACGAGGCCGATCGCGTCCCAGTGGTGCAGCGTCTTCACGCTGACCCCGACGAGCGCGGCCGTGCGCCCGACGGTCAGCCCGTCGGCGGGCGGCTCCTCGGGGCGCCGCTTCTCACTCCTCATCGGGCCAGTCTCCCGCAGCCGGTCGTACGGGGTCCGGAGGCGGGTCACGTCGTACGGGTTCCGGAGGCCGGTCACGCGGTGGTCGGCACGCCCGCGTTGGCGAGGATCTCCCGTGCGGGCAGCGTGACGCTCGCGGCGGCGGTCATCCCGGAGGCCGCGAGGTGGGCGTCCACGAAGCGCAGCCCGGCCGCGTACCCGGCGAAGTCCGGCAGTCCGGCCGGCTTCTGCCCCAGGTGAAGAGCGGTGCGGTCGCCGAACACGTACGGGGACAGGTTCTGCATCCCCGCCACGTCGATCCCGGCCGCCACCTTCGCGCAGACCTCGTCCAGCTCCGCGCCGGACAGGGACGTCGACCAGGGGCCCATCGCGTCCTCGCCCGCCAGCTCCCGTACGAACGCCTCGGCCAGCCCCTCGGCCACGACCTGCTCGCCGACCGTGACCGCCATCGGGTCCCAGGTCACGTTGGCGTACCGGACGTTGTGGTGCAGCTCATGGGCGGCGGCGTGCCCGATCTTGGCCAGGCCGGTCGCGGTGGGCCACATCATCAGCAGGATCGCGCCCGGGATGCCGCCGAGGCCGAAGTACCCCTGGTTGAGGGTCATCAGCGGGTCGTCCGGGTCGCCGAGCACCAGGACCACATGCACGGTGCCGGCGGTCCGCGCACCGGGCGCCGCCGTGCTCAGCCGCTCCCGTGCGGCGGCGAGGGAGTCCTCGACCCGCTGCCACACCCGGGCCTCCCGCATCCGCTCCAAAGCGTCCAGATGGCGCGGGTCGTCCCGGTCGAGCGGGAAACCGCTGCCCGCGCGGTGCGTCTCGACCAGGTCTCCGACCCCCACCCGGGACATCACCTCCTGCAACGGGGCGAGCATCTCGCGCAGGGCGTCTGGTCGTTGGGCCACGGGGCGGTGCAGGAGGTCGAGCAGGGCGGAGGCGGTGTCATGGACGACGATCTTCATACCGGGGGACCGTAGAGCCTCCTGTTACGGGAGGGTCAAGGGCCGTCGCGGCAGCCCCTTGATCACCCCTCGTCCAGCCAGTGCGCCCGGCCGATGGTGACCAGCCGCAGCCGCCGCCGGGCCACCCGGACGACCTCCGCCTCACCGGCCGGCCCGGCCTCCAGCAGGGTCGACGTGGTGATCACCATGTGGTCCACGTACAGACCGCCGAGCATCAACAGGTCCTCCTCGCTCCATCCGGCGGACCCCGGCTCCTGGCCGAGCGCGCACGCCACCTCCTCCGCGAACCGCCGCAGCTGGGTCGCGATCGCCTCGCGCACCGGGCCCACCCCGCCGTGCTGCTCACGGGCGATGAACCGGAAGTGGGCGGGCTGCGCGCCGACATGGCGCGCTATCACCTCCACGCTGCGGTCCAGCCGCTCCTCGCTGTCGCCCGTCTCCGCGAGCACCGCGCCGATCAGCCCGTGCAGGCTGCCCAGGGTCTCCTCGACCAGGGCGACGCCGAGCGCGGCGGTGTCCTCGAAGTGCCGGTAGAAGGCCGTCGGGGTGACCCCGGCGGCCCGGGTGACCTCCCGCAGTCCCAGGCTGCTCAGGCTCTGGTGCTCCAGCAGGACGAGCGCGGCGTCCAGAAGGGCCTGGCGGGTCCTGAGCTTCTGGGTCTGGCGGATTCCGACGGGGATGTGACTCATGCCATTCAGTAAACAACCGTTCTCCGAGTCGAGGAAGGGGTTCGGGGTTTAGACTTCCAAGTCAGTGAACACTCGTACTCCGAACGGCTTCCGGCCCGCTTCCGAGCGGTACTCGTCGTCGCACAGAGAGGTTCCGCCGTGCTTGTCCTCGTCGCCGCGCTGCTCCTGCTGGGGATCGTCCTCGGGGCGGTCACCCACATCCCGCTGCCGCTGACCCTGGCCGCCGCGGCCGTGATCGGCTGCTGGCTGCTGATCTTCGCCGTACGCGAGCGCGTGTCGCGCCGCACCCACTGACCCGCCGCACCCGCACCCGCCGAGCCTGCCGTTTCCCGGACCGATCCGAAGGAGCTCGCACCATGACCCTCACCGACTTCGCCCGCCGCGTGACCGATGCCGATACGGATGTCCCTACGGATGCCGATGCCGGTGGCGGCACCGATGTCGCCGCCGCTCCCGAGGCCGCCGCGCCGGCCCCCGCCCCCCGGGCCGCCGGCCGTGAGGCGGACGGTCTCGCCGTCGCCTCGTTCGTCCTCGGCCTCGTCGGGCTGCTGGTCTTCAACATCCTGCTCGGGCCCACCGCGATCGTGATGGCGCTGCTGGCCCTGGCCCGCCGCACCCGCCGCCGGGGACGCGCCTGGCTCGGCCTCGCCCTGGGCGTCGCCGACCTCGCCGTGCTCGCCGTCCTGGTCACCGCCAACGGCACGGTCGCCTGGAACCTCGGCGGCTGACGCACACCCCCGACGCGGCCCCGCGAGCCGCTTCCCACCCGTTCCGGATCGGGCTCCGGACCGGGTCCGCGATCGTCGGTCGAGCCGCTCCGCAGCGGGTCCTCCACCACTCCGCAGCGGTTCCCCCACCGCCCTCCGAGCCGGTCCGCCGCACCTCGCGCGGGCGTGCGCGGGCACCGGGCCGTGACGCGCCCGGCATGCGCCCCACCCGGGGCTCGTAGAATCGGCCCCACCATGGCCTACCTCGACCACGCCGCGACCACCCCGATGCTTCCCGAAGCGATCGGGGCGATGACCGCCCAGCTCTCCGCGACCGGCAACGCGTCCTCGCTGCACGCCGCCGGACGCCGGGCCCGCCGTACCGTCGAGGAGTCCAGAGAAGCCCTCGCCGACGCCCTCGGCGCACGCCCCAGCGAGGTCGTGTTCACCTCCGGCGGCACGGAGGCCGACAACCTCGCCGTGAAGGGCCTCTACTGGTCCCGTCGCGACGCCGACCCCCGCCGCACCCGGGTCCTCGCCGGTCCCGTCGAACACCACGCCGTCCTGGACGCCGTCGACTGGCTCGCCGAGCACGAGGGCGCCACCGTCGACTACCTCCCCGTCGACCACCACGGCCGGGTGCACCCCGAGGACCTGCGCGAGGCGATCCTCCGCAATCCCGACGACGTCGCGATGATCACCGTGATGTGGGCCAACAACGAGATCGGCACCATCATGCCGGTCCGTGAACTGGCGGCGGTCGCCGCCGAGTTCGCCATCCCCATGCACGCCGACGCGGTGCAGGCCTTCGGGCAGCTGGAGGTCGACTTCGCCCGCTCCGGACTGGCCGCGATGACGGTCAGCGGACACAAGATCGGCGGCCCGTTCGGGATCGGCGCGCTGCTGCTGGGCCGTGACCACACCCCCGTACCCGTGCTGCACGGCGGCGGCCAGGAGCGGCATGTGCGCTCCGGCACCCTGGATGTGCCCGCCGTGGCCTCCTTCGCCGTCGCCGGACGGCTGGCGGCCGAGCGGCGCGAGCATTTCGCCCGCCGTGTGGGCTCCCTGCGCGACGACCTCGTGGCCGCCGTGCGCCGGGCCGTGCCGGACGCCGTGCTCGGCGGCGACCCGGATCCGGCCGGACGCCTCCCGGCCAACGCCCACTTCAGCTTCCCGGGCTGCGAGGGCGACTCCCTCCTCCTGCTGCTGGACGCCCAGGGCATCGAATGCTCCACCGGCTCCGCCTGCACCGCCGGGATCGCCCAGCCCAGCCACGTCCTGCTCGCCACCGGCACCGACCCGGAGCTGGCCCGGGGCACCCTGCGCTTCTCGCTCGGCCACACGTCGACCGAGGAGGACGTGAAGGCGCTCGCCGAGGCGATCGGCCCGGCGGTCGAGCGGGCGAGGACGGCCGGGCTCAGCTGAGGGACGGCCTCTGTGACCGTGTTCAGCTGGGGGTCGGCCCCCGTGACCGTCAGCCGGCGGCCTTCGCCGAAGGCGTGGGTGACGTGGGCGAAGGGGTGGGCGGCGCCGTCGCGGACCGCCGCACCAGCTCCAGATAGCGGTCCCAGTCCCAGTGCGGCCCCGGATCGGTGTGGTCGGTGCCCGGCACCTCCACATGCCCGATGATGTGCTTCCGGTCGATGGGTATGCCGTGCCGGGCGCAGATCGACGCCGTGAGCCGCGCCGATGCCTCGTACATCGCCTTCGTGAGGTCCTTGGGCCGGTCGACGAACCCCTCGTGCTCGATGCCGACGGCGCGCTCGTTGTAGGCGCGGTTGCCCGCCTGGTACGCCACGTCCAGCTCGCGGATCATCTGCACCACCCGCCCGTCCTGCCCCACGATGTAGTGCGTCGCGGCCCGGTGGGCCGGATCCTGGAACACCTTCACCGCGCTGTCGAAGCTGCCCTGGGTGACATGGATGATCACCCGGTCGATCGTGAAGTCGTCCGGGCGGTCCGCACGCCGCCAGTTCGCCTCCGACGCGGCCACCCAGGTCGCCCCCGCGTAGTCCAGCTCGCCCGGCTTCCGGGGCTTCTCGATGCCGGGCACCTGCCACCACAGGCGCTTCACCTTGTCGCGCGCGAGCACGGCGGCCGTGCCGGCGGCCGCCACCGCACCGCCGCCGATCAGCAGCGCGCGCCGGCTGACGCCGTCGGCGGGCTTTTTCCGCGACGACCTGCCCGACGGCCTGCCCGACGACTTGCCCGAGGGCTTTTTCGGCGCCCGGGTGCTCCCGTTGTTCCCCATGTGATCGTCAACGCATATCCGCGAGCATTCGGTTCCCGGCGACCCGTACCCTGGAGGAGCTATGACTCAGACTTCCCAGCGCCCCCTGCGTGTCCTCGCCGCGATGTCGGGCGGCGTGGACTCCGCCGTCGCCGCGGCCCGCGCCGCCGAGGCGGGCCACGACGTGACCGGTGTCCACCTCGCCCTGTCCGCGAACCCCCAGTCCTTCCGGACCGGGGCACGCGGCTGTTGCACCATCGAGGACTCCCGGGACGCCCGCCGCGCGGCCGACGTCATCGGTATCCCGTTCTACGTCTGGGACCTGGCGGAACGCTTCCGCGAGGACGTCGTCGAGGACTTCGTCGCGGAGTACGAGGCCGGGCGCACGCCCAACCCCTGCCTGCGCTGCAACGAGAAGATCAAGTTCGCCGCGCTCCTCGACAAGGCCCTCGCCCTCGGCTTCGACGCCGTGTGCACCGGCCACTACGCCACGGTCGTGCTCGCCGAGGACGGCAGCCGCGAGCTGCACCGCGCCTCCGACATGGCCAAGGACCAGAGCTATGTGCTGGGCGTCCTGGACGAGAAGCAGCTCGCCCACGCCATGTTCCCGCTCGGCGACACCCTCACCACCAAGGACGAGATCCGCGCCGAGGCCGAGCGCCGGGGCCTGGCCGTCGCCAAGAAGCCCGACAGCCACGACATCTGCTTCATCGCCGACGGCGACACCCAGGGCTTCCTGGCGAACCGCCTCGGCGGCCCGGCCGAGGGCGACATCCTGGACGAGTCCGGTACGAAGCTGGGCACCCACGAGGGCGCGTTCGGCTTCACCATCGGCCAGCGCAAGGGCCTGAAGATCGGCCACCCGGCCCCCGACGGCAAGCCGCGCTACGTGCTGGACATCTCCCCGGTGAACAACACCGTCACCGTCGGCCCCGTCGAGGCCCTCGACGTCACCTCCCTGACCGCCATCAAGCCCCGCTGGTGCGGTACGCCCCCGGCCGGCCCGGGCACGTACACCGCCCAGCTCCGCGCCCACGGCGGCGAGACCGAGGTCACGGCCGAGCTGGTGGACGGCACGGAGCTGAACGTCACCTTCACCGAGCCGGTCCGGGGCGTGGCCCCCGGCCAGGCGGTCGTCCTGTACGACGGCACCCGCGTGGTCGGCTCGGCCACCATCGCGACGACGGCCCGCCGCGAGCGGGTGCCGGCGGGCTGATCCGGGGCGACGCCTTTCGCTGCCCGGCGCGTGTCGAGGGCGGTACCCCTTTCACGGGGTGCCGCCCTCGGGCGTTTCCCGGACCGGACACGGGGGCGCGCGACAGGGGCAACCCCTCGGCCGGCCATGCGCGCTGTGCCCTTTGCTGCCAAGCGCGTTCCCACCTCTGGCACCAAGCGGCCAACGTCCTACCGGCACCCCCACCGGGGCCGCGAACATGGTGCCCGGCGGTCGCCAGGCCGCCCTGAGAGAGAGGGCTGAATCATGGTGAAGAAGGCTTACGAGACGCCGGAGTTCGTTTCCGCCGGTTCCTTCCACGACGTCACCGGCTTCGTGGTCATCGTCGGCAACGACGGCACCGGCCGCGGCTGGTTCTGACGGATACCCGAGGGAACCCCTGATGACGAGCCGCGGCGCACCGCACTTCTTTGCGCTTCCTGACCGCGAGGACGCGGGCGCCGTGGCCCGTCGCCTCCAGCCGGAGGCCGTCGGCCTGAGGGTGTTGTACCACCCGTCGGGCCGCCCCTGGATCATCGGCCGATGGGCGGACGAGGACATCGCCGTCGCCCGGACCGGAACGGACGCCGTCGCGCTGATCGGCATGCTGCCGAAACGGACGGACGGACTCGCCCGCCAGACCGGGAAGCTGCAAGGCAGCACCGAACGGCTTCAGGCCCTGTCCGCGGCGTTCCCCGGCAGCTTCCATGTGGTCGGCAGCGTCGGTGGCGCCCTCTACGTACAGGGCACGGCCTACGGCATGCGGCGCGTGCACCACACCGTCGTCGACGGCTGCCCCGTCGCCGGCGACCGTGCTGTCGCGCTGGCCGACCTCGCGGGCGCCGAGATCGACCTCACCGCCCTGGCGATGCGGCTGCCCGAACCCCTGGCCGTCCAGCTCCCGCCACGCTCCATGTGGCGCGCCGTCACCGACGTGGCGCCCGGCGCCTGCCTGATCGTCCCCGCCGGGCGCGCCGCTCCCCGGCACGTCCGCTGGCACACCCCGCCCGCCCCGGTGCGCCCGGCGGCCGACGGCGCGGCGGCCGTACACGAGGCGCTGGCCGCCGCCGTCACCGTACGAACCGAGCGGGACGGCCTGCTGAGCGCGGACCTGTCCGGCGGACTGGACTCCACGACGCTGTGCTCCTTCGCCGCCGGACAGCTCGGCGCGGGCGAACTGATCGTCGGCGGCATCCCCGGCGACGAGACGATCAGCGACGACGCCCACTACGCCCGTCTTGCCGCCGCGCACTGGCCGCACGTCGAGCACGTGGAGCTCACGCCGCAGCAGACACCGCTGTTCTACCGGGGCATCGTCGACGACGGCTGCCGCACCGACATCCCCGCAGGCGTCGCCATGAGCCGGGACCGGGCCACCGCGGTGATCTCCCTGATGGCTCGGCGCGGCTCCCGGCTGCACATGACCGGACACGGCGGCGACCACCTCTTCTTCCAGAGCGGCGCCCACTGCCACGACCTGATCGCCCGCCGCCCGCTGCTCGCCTGGCAGCGGATCCGCGGCTACCGCACGCTCTACGGATGGCGCTGGCGCCCCGTGCTGCGCCAGCTCGCCGACCGGCGCTCCTACCGCCGGGCAGTGGCCGGGATGGACCTGAAGGCCCCCGGCGACCTCGGCTTCTGCACCCCGCAGCTCGCCTGGGTCGTCCCGCCGGTGGTCCAGCCCTGGCTCACCGCCGAGTGCCGCGAACTGGTCACCGTCGGGCTGCGCGAGGCCGCTGCGCGGGCCGAACCGTACGCGCCGACCCTGGGCCGCCACCGGGAGTTGTCCGCCCTTTACACCGGCACCCAGGAGTGCGCGGCGATCGCCGAGGCCGGGCGCCGGGCCGGCGTCCCCGTCACGATGCCGTACTTCGACGACGCGGTCGTCGACGCCGCCCTGTCGGTGCGCCCCGAGGACCGGACCGACCCCTGGCAGTTCAAGCCCGTCCTCAAGAAGGCGGTACGCGGCGTCCTCCCCGAGGAGTGCCGGGTCCGGGTCACCAAGTTCGAAGGCACCGTCGACGCGGTCGCCGGCCTCTACCGGCACCGCGACGAGATCCGGTCGCTGTGGGAGGACAGCACCCTGGCCAAGGCCGGACTCGTCGACGCCGAATCCCTCTCCCGGCTGACCGGGACACCCGGCACGCCCGCCTTCAAGGACGGCGCCGTGGACTCCACCATCATCTGCGAAGCATGGCTGCGCGCGGTCGCCTGACGTGCCCGGCCGGAAGAAAGGAATGCGATGAAGCTGCGCAACCGCCCGTATCTCACCGTCACCCAGACCGAATACGGTGCGGTTCTGCTGGATACCAAGAGCGGCCAGTACTGGCAGATGAACCCCAGCGCCGCCGCTGCCGCTCAGGCCCTGCTGGACGGCGGCGACGCCGCTGACGCCGTCCGCAGCGTCACCGAGCAGTTCGACGTGGACGAGGCGCGCGCGGCCGACGACGTACGGGCCCTGATCGAGGCCATGCGCTCCGCCGGGGTGGTCCAGGAGTGAGCATCGACGTCGCCCTGGACCGCGACCGCACCAGACGGCCGCTGCGGCTGCGGCTGCTCACCCGGCTGGCCATCTGCACGGCCCGGCCGCTGGCCCTGCTCAAACCCCATCTGCTGACCCGTGTGCTCACCCGGCTCAGCCGGGGCGCCGCGCCCGCGAGCAGCGCACAGGCCCATGCCGCCCGCAGCTCCGTCCTCGCCGCCAGCCTCAGCCTCAACGGTCTGCGCTCCTGCCTGCCGCGCTCGGTCTCCATCACCCTGCTCTGCCGCCTCCAGGGCGTCTGGCCGACCTGGTGCGTCGGCGTACGGGCAGCACCGCCCTTCGCCGCTCACGCCTGGGTCGAGGCGGACGGCGAACTGATCGGCGAACGGGGCCGCCCCGAGAGCTTCGCCCGCCTGATCGCCGTACCGCCGTTCGACAGGACGAAGAGCTGACGGTCTGCCGGGCCGACGTGTCCGGGGCGGACGCCGGGCCCAGGCAGCGTCCGGGTCGGGCCATCGCCCGGACGTTTCGCGGGACCGGCTCACGACGCCCGCCGGTACGCGTACACGTCCCTGGCGAAGAACTCCGTCAGCACCGGCGCCAGCACCTGCGGCGCCACCTCGCGCATCTGGCCCGTCAGCGTGCGGTGCCGGCCGCGCGGCAGGGCCTCGGCCAGGGTCCGGGTCGCCGCGCGCGCCGGGGCGCTGCTGAAGCCGCCGCAGACCACCAGCGTCCGGGCGGCGATACCCGCGAACCGCTCGACCGGGACCGCCCCGTCGCCCAGCAGCGCGTCGTCGTACGCCAGGGTGTGCGCCATCGCCTCCAGCTCCGCCCACCCCGGGGTGCGCCGCATCCGGGCGGCCGTCTCCTCGGCGACGCCCGTCATGGACAGGAACAGCTCCACCGCCCCGACCCGGTTCCCGGCCGCCAGCAGCCGGTGCAGCCGGACCGTGCAGCGAGACTTGAACAACAGGCCCGACGCGCCCGGTGTGTAGGGCGGTTCGTACACGGCGAGCAGCTCCACCGGGAGCCCCGCGGCCGCCGCCTCCAGGGCCAGCGCCCCGCCGGACGACATCCCGAAGACCGACGCGCCCGGCCCGGCCGCACCGACGACGGCGGCAAGATCCTCGATCTCCCGCGCCACGGTCGAGCGCCCGGTGTCACCGCTGGCGCCCCGGCCCCGGCGGTCGTAGGTGAGCACCGTGAAACGTGGCGCGAGCAGAGCGGCCAGCGGCGCGTCGGTCGCAGCCACGCTCAGCGCCCCGCCGACCAGCACCAGCGGCGGCCCCTCGCCCTGGCGGCGACAGGCGATCGGAGTGCCGTCGGCGGAGAGAATCCTGTCCATGGGAGAGGAGACCGGGGCGGTCCGGGAAACTCATCGCTCCGGCGAAAAAAACTTCACGGAGCCCGTCTTGGGGGTCAGTCGGCCACCGTCTCCGTCGCGTAGAAGCAGAAGTGGTCCTTGATCGCGGCGACTTCCGGCTTCGGGTCCGGGTAGGCCCAGACGAGATCGGCGGCCCCGGGCAGCGACCAGTAGGAGGCGTCCCCCTTGAACGGGCAGTGGGTGTTGGTGTCCGACGGGGAGAGCAGCTCGGTGCGGACGTCCTCGGGCGGCAGGTAGTAGCGGACCGGACAGCCGGTCTCGCGGAGCACGAGCGGGCGGCGGCTCTCGGCGAGCACCTGTCCGTCGTGCACCACCCGGACGTGCGCGGTGCCCGGCTCGACGGTGATGCGGTGTCCTCGTGTGGCAGTCATGCCTGTATCAGCGGCGTACGGGGCCGTCTTCTTCCCCGTTCGCCGATCCGTCCCCGGAACGGGGGAGTGTCCGAGGCGGGTCGTACGGTTGGCCCATGAACATCTGCGTCTTCCTCTCCGCCGCCGACCTCGACGATCGCTACACCGTGCCCGCCCGGGAGTTCGCCGAGCTGCTCGGCAGAGGCGGCCACACCCTTGTCTGGGGCGGATCGGAGAGCGGCCTGATGAAGGTCGTCGCGGACGGCGTCCAGTCGGCGGGCGGACGGCTCGTGGGCGTATCGGTCGACTTCCTCGCCGCGAAGGCCCGTACGAACGCCGACGAGATGGTCATCGCCCGCGATCTCGCCGAGCGCAAGGCGCTCCTCCTGGAGAAGGCCGACGCCGTCGTGATCATGGTCGGCGGGACCGGGACGCTCGACGAGGCCACCGAGATCCTGGAGCTGAAGAAGCACGGCAAGCACACCAAACCGGTCGTCCTGCTCAACACGGCGGGCTTCTACGACGGCCTGCGCCAGCAGTTCCAGCGCATGGAGGACGAGGGCTTCCTCCCCGTTCCCCTGACCGACCTGGTCTTCTTCGCGAAGGACGGCGTCGGCGCGCTCGCCTACCTGGAGGAGACTGCCGGACTTCAGTGAGCGGCCCGGATCCGGGAGCGGCGCTCGCCCACCCGGAGGAGACCGCCGGACTCCGCCAGGAGCCCCGGACCTAGGATCGCCCCATGTCTACCCACCTCATCACCGGCGCCGGATCCGGCATCGGCGCCGCTGTCGCCCGCCGTCTTCTGGAGCGCGGGGACGACCTCGTCCTGCTCGCCCGCGACGCCGGCCGTGCCAAGGAGTTCGCCGACCGCTACCCGGGCGCGCGCACGCTCGTCGGCGACCTCGGCAACCCCGACCGGCTCTCCTGGGCGTTCGGCCAGCAGGCCATGCCCGAGCGGATCGACACCCTGCTGCACATCGCGGGCGTCGTCGAACTCGGCGAGGTCGGCGAGCTCACCCCCAAGGCCTGGCACTTCCAGCTCAACGCCAACCTGGTCGCCCCCGCCGAGATCACCCGCCTCCTGCTCCCGCAGCTCCGCGTCTCCCAGGGCCAGGTCCTGTTCGTGAACTCCGGGGCCGGGCTCAACGCCCACGCCGGGTGGAGCGCGTACGCCGCGAGCAAGCACGGCCTCAAGGCGCTCGCCGACTCGCTGCGCCACGAGGAGCACGGCAACGGGGTGCGCGTCACCACCGTCTACCCCGGCCGCACCGCCAGCCCCATGCAGGCCAAGGTGCACCAGCAGGAGGGCAAGGAGTACGACGCCGACCGCTGGATCGACCCCGAGTCGGTGGCGACCACGATCCTGATGGCGCTGGACCTGCCGCGCGACGCCGAGGTCAACGACCTGACGGTCCGCCCCGGCCGCTGACGCGCCCTGGGGAGGAGGTTCCCCGCCCCGGACCGTAGGCTTCGCGCGTGAGCGAGAAGAGCAAGTTCAGCGGGTGTCCGGCGACCGGCATCGGGTCGATGCCCGGGGGAGACGCGAGGGAGGCGGCGAAGACCGTCACCGGCTCCTTCGCCGACGGCCAGGGCATGCCGTACCTGGCGGAACTGCCCGCGCGCGGGCCGGGCGCCGACATGATCGGCCGGACCGTCGGCATGCTCGTCGAGATGTACGGACACGTCGAGCCGAGCGGCTGGCGGATCAGCGACCGGCCCGGCCGCGACACCCGCCGCGCCCGCTCCTGGCTGGGGGAGGACCTGGACGCCCTGGAGGAGTTCACCCAGGGGTACGAGGGCCTGCTCAAGGTCCAGGCCGTCGGGCCCTGGACACTCGCCGGCGGCCTGGAACTGCGCGGCGGCGAAGCCATGCTGGCCGACCCCGGCGCCTGCCGCGACCTCGCCGGATCCCTGGCCGAGGGACTCCGCGCCCACCTCGCGGAGGTCCGCCGCCGGATGCCCGGGGCACAGGTCGTCCTCCAGCTCGACGAACCCTCCCTGACCGCCGTCCTGCTGGGCCGGGTCCGCTCCGCCAGCGGCTACCGCACCTACCGCGCCGTCGACCGCCAGGTCGTCGAGGGGACCCTGCGCGACGTCCTCGCCGTCGCGGGAGAGGACGGCACCACGCTCGTCCACTCCTGCGCCCCCGAAGTGCCGTTCGCCCTGCTGCGCCGGGCCGGGGCGGACGGAATCTCGTTCGACTTCTCCCTCCTCACGGAGCGTGAGGAGGAGGCGATCGGGGAAGCCGTCGAGGGCGGCACCCAGCTCTTCCTCGGCGTGGTGCCCTCCACGGACACGGCTTCGGAGGGATTGTCAGACCCGGGCGGTAGCGTCATGGGGGTCAGGAAGCTGTGGAGCAGGCTGGGGCTGAATCCGGGGACTCTCGCCGAGTCCGTCGCGATCACCCCGTCGTGCGGTCTCGCGGGTGCGTCGCCCGCGTACGCCCGCACCGCGCTGGCTCACAGCGCCAGAGCGGCGAGGTCGCTCGCGGACAACCCTGAGTGACGGGGACGACGGGCAAACGGGAGGACGGGACCATGGCCGGCGAACAGCGGGTGGAGCAGGAGAGTTCGGTTCCGGCGGACGTGCGGGAGAAGCACGCGCTGCTGGCCGAGCAGATCGAGGAGCACCGCTTCCGCTACTACGTGAAGGACCAGCCGGTCGTCAGCGACGGCGACTTCGACCGGCAGCTGCGTGCGCTGGAGGCCCTGGAGGAGGAGCACCCGGCGCTGCGCACCCCCGACTCCCCGACCCAGAAGGTCGCCGGGCCCTACCGCACGGAGTTCACCTCCGTGGTCCACCGCGAACGCATGCTCTCCCTGGACAACGCCTTCGACGACGAGGAGCTGGCCGCCTGGGCGGACCGGGTCGCCAAGGACGTCGGCACCCCCGACCACCACTTCCTGTGCGAGCTCAAGGTCGACGGGCTCGCCGTCAACCTCACCTACGAGCACGGCCGCCTCACCCGGGCGGCGACCCGCGGCGACGGCCGCACCGGCGAGGACATCACCCCCAACGTCCGTACGATCGCCGAGATCCCGCACCGCCTCCGGGGCGAGAACATCCCCGCGCTCGTCGAGATCCGCGGCGAGGTCTTCTTCCCCATGGAGGACTTCGAGGAGCTGAACGCCCGGCTGGTCGCCGCCGACGACAAGCCCTTCGCCAACCCCCGTAACGCGGCGGCCGGTTCCCTGCGCCAGAAGGACCCCAAGGTCACGGCCACCCGCCCGCTGCACATGGTGGTGCACGGCATCGGCGCCCACGAGGGCCTGAGCATCGACCGCCTCTCCGCGGCCTACGACCTCCTCCAGGCCTGGGGCCTGCCCACCGCCCGGCACAACAAGGTCGTCGACTCCCTCGCCGGCGTACGGGAGTTCATCGCGTACTACGGCGAGAACCGGCACTCCGTGGAGCACGAGATCGACGGCGTCGTCGTCAAGCTCGACGAGATCCCGCTCCAGGGACGCCTCGGCTCCACCTCGCGCGCCCCGCGCTGGGCCATCGCCTGGAAATACGCCCCCGAAGAGGTCAACACCAAGCTCGTCAACATCCGCGTCGGCGTCGGCCGCACCGGTCGCGTCACCCCGTACGCCCAGGTCGAGCCGGTCGAAGTGGCCGGTTCCGAGGTCGAGTTCGCCACCCTGCACAACCAGAACGTGGTCAAGGCCAAGGGCGTCCTCATCGGCGACACCGTCGTCATCCGCAAGGCGGGCGAGGTCATCCCCGAGATCCTCGGCCCCGTCGTCGATCTGCGGGACGGCACCGAGAAGGCCTTCGAGATGCCGTCCCACTGCCCCGAGTGCGGGACGGAGCTGCGCCCCATGAAGGAGGGCGACATCGACCTCCGCTGCCCCAACGCCCGCACCTGCCCGGCCCAGTTGCGCGAGCGCGTCTTCTACCTCGCCGGGCGCAAGAGCCTGGACATCGACCACTTCGGCTATGTGGCCGCCGCGGCCCTGACCCGGCCGCTGGAGCCCGCCGAGCCGGTCCTCAAGGACGAGAGCGATCTGTTCGACCTCACCATCGACCAGCTCCTGCCGATCCGGGCCTACGTCCTGGACCAGGACAGCGGGTTGCCCAAGCGCGACCCGAAGACCGGCGAGGAGAAGATCGCGACGGTCTTCGCCAACCAGCAGGGCGAGCCGAAGAAGAACGCCGTCGCCATGCTGGAGGGCATCGCCGCCGCCAAGGAGGCCCCCCTCGCCCGGGTCCTCACCGGGCTCTCCATCCGGCACGTCGGGCCCGTCGCGGCCCAGGAGCTGGCCCGCCAGTTCCGCTCCATCGACCGCATCGAGGAGGCCACCGAGCAGGAGCTGGCCGACGCCGACGGCGTCGGACCCACCATCGCCGCCTCGGTCAAGCAGTGGTTCGCCGAGGACTGGCACCGCGAGATCGTGCGCAAGTGGCGCGAGGCCGGGGTGCGGATGGCGGACGAGGGCTCCGACGAGGACGAGGGCCCCCGCCCCCTCGAAGGACACACCGTCGTCGTCACCGGCACCCTCACGGGCCACACCCGCGACGGCGCCAAGGAGGCGCTCCAGGCCCTCGGCGCGAAGGTCGCCGGATCGGTGTCGAAGAAGACCGCCTTCGTCGTCGTCGGCGACAACCCCGGCTCCAAGTACGACAAGGCAATGCAGCTGAAGGTGCCCGTGCTCGACGAGGACGGATTCGCGATCCTGCTCGAAGACGGACCCGAACGCGCCCGGGAGGCCGCCCTTCCCGTCCCGGAAGCCGCGCCCGAAACCGCCCCGGCGGACAGCGCGGAGTAAACGGGGAGTAACCGACCGCCGGGCCGCACTTCGCCCGCTGTTCTCCGGATCGAGACGCCTTCGAGACGCTGTTCCGGCGTGGCGCGGCCCGAGCGGGGAAGGAAATGGGGCAGAGGGGTGAAGAAGGGTCGGTCGCTCCCCGAATGGCCCTGCCGCACCACCCGTTCGGGCCAATAGCAGATGGTGACGGGTCGTCGGTTCGCATTCGGGCAAGAGCTGTAGAGCGCTGCCCCTGGAAGCCTTTCGCGGCCTACTGTTGAGAGGTGCGCCCGCCGTGCACGGCTGCCCGACCGGGCCGTGACGTCACGGGAGTGGCGCCACCGAGGGACATCGGCACCGCCGGCTGTGAGAGGGACGGAATGAAACCGACCGAGAGCGCCGCACCGGTGTCGCGGCTGCAAGGTTTCGTCGGCCTCACGCCCCCCGTGGGCGCCGCCGTCGTGGGGATCGCCGCGTTACTGCTGGCGGTCGGGTCCTACCGGACCGTGTCGCAGGGCCACGCGCTCTTCCCGGACGGGGCGGTGGGCTGGTCCCTGGCCGTGCTCACCGGGATCATCGTCGGCCATCTGGTGGCGCTCGGCCGCGACCGGTGGTGGGGCGGCACCGGCTCCGGGGCCGCCCTCACTCTCGCCGTACTGCTGCTGTACGGCTGGCTGCCGGCCGTGCTCGTCAGCCTCGCCGTCGTGGTGCTCGTCGGGACCGCCCGTCGGCACCGCTGGTGGCAGGGGCTGCTGCACGGCGGGGTCGACATGCTGGGCATCGGCGCGGCGGCCCTCGTGCTGGCCGCGTTCGGCGAGGTGCCCACCGTCGAGGACCCCTGGCGGCCACTCGACTGGGGTATCGCGGCCGTCCCGGAACTGCTCCTGACGGCGTCCACGTATCTGCTCGTCACCCGGGTCCTGCTGTGGTACGCCCAGGCCCCGCACAACGGCGGGCTGCCCACCATCGCCCGCACGGCGATGCTGCGGCAGGGGCTCGTCGCCGTCGCGCTCCTCGGGCTCGCCCCGCTGATCTGCGCCGTCGCGATGTCCATGCCCGTCCTGCTGCCGCTCTTCGCGGTGCCGCTGATCGCCCTGGACTCCACGCTCTGGATCGCCCGCGCCCGCGCCGAGGAGCAGTTGCGCGATCCGCTGACCGGGCTGCCCAACCGCCAGTGGCTGCTGGAGCGGACCTGGTCGGCGCTGGAGGACGCGGAGTCGATCGGCACCCGCTCCGCGCTGGTCCTCATCGACCTGGACCGCTTCCGCGCGGTCAACGACACCCTGGGCCACCTGGCCGGCGACCGGCTGCTGCTGCAGATAGCGGAACGCCTGCGGCTCGCCCTGCCGCGCGGCGCGGAGGCGGCCCGGCTCGGCGGCGACGAGTTCGCCGTCCTGCTGCCGCACACCGACTCGACCACCAGCGCCCAGCAGGTCGCCCGCCATCTGGTCGCCGAGCTGTCCTCGCCGCTCGACCTGGACGGGCTGACCCTCGTCCTGGAGGCCAGCGCCGGGGTCGCGGTCTACCCCGACCACGCCCTGGACGCCGAGGGCCTGCTGCGGCGGGCGGACGTCGCGATGTACCAGGCCAAGCGGGACCGCACGGGCGTGGAGGTCTACGAGTCCAAGCGGGACAGCAACACCCCCGACCGGCTCGGGCTCCTCGGCGACCTGCGCCGGGCGCTGGACGCGTCCGAGGTCGAGCTGCACTACCAGCCCAAGGTCCGCTTCGACGGGCAGGTCGCCGGCCTGGAGGCGCTGGTGCGCTGGGTGCACCCGGAGCGCGGCCGGGTCCCTCCGGACGAGTTCATCGCCATCGCCGAGTCCTCCGGACTGATGCCGCACCTCACGGAGTACGTCCTGGAGACGGCGCTCGCCCAGGTCGCCCGCTGGCGGGCGCAGGGCCTGTTCGTGCCGGTCGCGGTCAACGTCTCCCCGCGCGACGTCCACACCCCCGGCTTCGCGGGGGGCGTCGCGGCCCGGCTCGCCCGCCACGGCGTGCCCGCGGGAGCGCTCCAACTGGAGATCACCGAGCATGTGCTCCTCGAGGACCCGCAGCGTGCCGCCGACACCCTGGCCGGGCTCACCGCGCACGGCGTGAAGATGTCGCTGGACGACTTCGGCACCGGCTACTCCTCCCTCGTCCACCTGCGCAGACTGCCGGTCAGCGAGCTGAAGATCGACCGGTCCTTCGTGGCCCGCCTCGCCGTCGACCACGAGGACGCGGAGATCGTCCGCTGCACCATCGACCTGGCCCACTCGCTGGGCCTGGTCGTCGTCGCCGAGGGCGTCGAGGACGACGAGACGTGGGAGCGGTTGCGGGACCTCAGGTGCGACGCGGTGCAGGGCTGGCTGGTGGCGGCCGCGATGCCGCCCCAGGAGACGACGGCCTGGCTGCGGGCGCGCGGCGAGCACGGCTGGCGGCGGCCCGCGGAGCTGAAGGCCCAGGCGGCGGCCGCGGCAGCCACCGGGGCGGCGACCGGGTCGGCGACCGGCTCGATGAACGCGTCGCTGAACGGTGTCGTGAACGGTGCGGTGAACGGCGCGGCGGAGACCGAGAGCCCCTGAAGGCCGCTCGTTCGGACAGGGCCGTGCCGCCGGAAAGGCATGGGCGGATCGGGGTGGGGCACCCGTCCCCGGGTGACCCCATAGGATTGGGCCAAAACCACACACCAACCCCTGAGGATCGCTGCATGCCTGGCATCACGCGCGAGGAGGTCGCCCACCTCGCCCGGCTGGCGCGTCTGGAGCTGAAGGGCGAAGAGCTCGATCACTTCGCCGGTCAGCTCGACGACATCATCGGCGCGGTCGCCCGCGTCTCCGAGGTCGCCGACCAAGACGTACCGCCGACCTCCCACCCGCTGCCGCTGACCAACGTCATGCGCGCGGACGAGGTCCGTCCGTCGCTCACCCCCGCGCAGGCGCTCTCCGGCGCCCCGGCCCAGGAGCAGCAGCGTTTCAAGGTGCCGCAGATCCTGGGGGAGGACTAATCGCCATGACGGACATCAGCACCATCATCAAGCTCACCGCGGCCGAGATCGCCGGGAAGATCGCCTCCGGCGAGCTGACCGCCGTCGAGGTCACCGAGGCCCACCTGGCCCGGATCGACGCGGTCGACGAGAAGGTCCACGCCTTCCTGCACATCGACCGCGAGGGCGCGCTCGCCCAGGCCCGTGCCGTGGACGCGAAGCGGGAGGCGGGCGAGAAGCTCGGCCCGCTGGCCGGCGTCCCGCTCGCGCTGAAGGACATCTTCACCACCAAGGACATGCCGACCACCGTCGGTTCCAAGATCCTTGAGGGCTGGGTCCCGCCGTACGACGCGACGCTCACGCAGAAACTGCGCGCCGCCGACGTCGTCATCCTCGGCAAGACCAACATGGACGAGTTCGCCATGGGGTCCTCCACCGAGAACAGCGCCTACGGCCCCACCGGCAACCCATGGGACCTCACCCGCATCCCCGGCGGCTCCGGCGGCGGCTCCTCCGCCGCCCTCGCCTCCTACGAGGCCCCGCTCGCCATCGGCACGGACACCGGCGGCTCGATCCGCCAGCCCGCCGCCGTCACCGGCACGGTCGGCGTCAAGCCCACCTACGGCGGCGTCTCCCGCTACGGCATGGTCGCCTTCTCGTCCTCCCTGGACCAGGGCGGGCCCTGCGCCCGTACGGTCCTGGACGCGGCGCTGCTGCACGAGGCCATCGCCGGACACGACCCGCTGGACTCGACGTCCATCGACGCCCCGGTCCCGCCGGTCGTCGAGGCCGCCCGCAACGGCTCCGTCCAGGGCATGCGCGTCGGCGTCGTCAAGCAGTTCCGCGGCGAGGGCTACCAGGCCGGTGTCCTCCAGCGCTTCGACGAGTCGGTCGAGCTGCTGAAGTCGCTGGGCGCGGACGTCGTCGAGCTGGACTGCCCGTCCTTCGACCTGGCGCTCTCCGCGTACTACCTGATCGCCCCGTCCGAGTGCTCCTCCAACCTGGCCCGATTCGACGCCATGCGCTACGGCCTGCGGGTCGGCGACGACGGCACGAAGTCGGCCGAGGACGTCACCGCCCTCACCCGCGAGGCCGGCTTCGGCGACGAGGTCAAGCGCCGCATCATCCTGGGGACGTACGCGCTCAGCTCCGGCTACTACGACGCGTACTACGGCTCCGCCCAGAAGGTCCGCACCCTCATCACCCAGGACTTCGCGAAGGCCTTCGAGCAGGTCGACGTGATCGTCTCCCCGACGACCCCGACCACCGCCTTCCCGATCGGCGAGCGCGCCGACGACCCGATGGCGATGTACCTCGCGGACCTGTGCACCATCCCCACCAACCTGGCCGGCAACTCCGCCATGTCGCTGCCCTGCGGCCTGGCCCCGGAGGACGGTCTGCCGGTCGGACTGCAGATCATCGCCCCCGCCATGAAGGACGACCGGCTCTACAAGGTCGGAGCGGCCGTCGAGGCCGCGTTCGTGGAAAAGTGGGGGCACCCGCTGCTTGAGGAGGCTCCGTCGCTGTGAATGCCATGGCAAAGAAGGCCAAGAACTTCAAGAAGTCCAAGACGGGCGCGTACATCGCGATCGGCAGTACCGCGTTCGGCGCGATCAGTGTCGTCAAGCAGGCGAAGCTCGCCCGCAACGACAACGACATGCTGCGTCTCGTCGACGCGGCCGTCTCCGCGGCCGCCATCGTCACCGGACTCGCGATCCTCTATCGCGAACTGAAGCGTCTCGGCGACGACGACGTTCTGCTGGGCTGAGAGGGAAAGTTTCACCGTGACTGTCACTGACCTGGTGTCGTACGAGGACGCGCTCGCGTCCTACGACCCCGTCATGGGCCTCGAAGTCCATGTCGAGCTCGGCACCAAGACGAAGATGTTCTGCGGCTGCTCCACGGAGCTGAAGCAGGACGCCAACTCCCAGACCTGCCCGGTCTGTCTCGGACTGCCCGGCGCGCTGCCGGTCGTCAACGAGATCGGCGTGGAGTCGGCCATCAAGATCGGCCTCGCACTCAACTGCGAGATCGCCGACTGGTGCCGCTTCGCCCGGAAGAACTACTTCTATCCGGACATGCCGAAGAACTTCCAGACCTCCCAGTACGACGAGCCGATCGCCTTCAACGGCTATCTGGACGTCCAGCTGGAGGACGGCGAGATCTTCCGGGTGCAGATCGAGCGTGCCCACATGGAGGAGGACACCGGCAAGTCGACGCACGTCGGCGGCGCCACCGGCCGTATCCACGGCGCGTCCCACTCCCTGCTCGACTACAACCGGGCCGGTATCCCGCTCATCGAGATCGTCACCAAGCCGATCGAGGGAGCCGGCGCCCGCGCCCCCGAGGTCGCCAAGGCGTACGTCGCCGAGCTCCGCGAGCTGATCAAGGCGCTCGGCGTCTCCGAGGCGCGCATGGAGATGGGCCAGATGCGCTGCGACGTGAACCTGTCGCTGCGCCCGCACGGCCGCGAGGCGTTCGGCACCCGCTCCGAGACGAAGAACGTGAACTCGCTGCGTTCCGTCGAGCGGGCCGCGCGCTTCGAGATCCAGCGGCACGCCGCCGTGCTGTCGTCGGGCGGCACGATCGTGCAGGAGACCCGGCACTTCCACGAGGAGGACGGCTCCACCACGGCCGGCCGCATCAAGGACAACGCCGAGGACTACCGCTACTTCCCCGAGCCGGACCTGGTGCCCGTGGCACCCGCCCGCGAGTGGGTCGAGGAGCTCCGCAAGGGCCTCCCCGAGCTTCCCCGGCTGCGCCGGGCGCGGCTCAAGGAGGAGTGGGGCGTCAACGCGCACGACATGCAGTCCATCCTCAACGCGGGCGCGGTCGACCTGATCGTCGCCACCACCGAGGAGGGCGCACCCTCCGACCAGGCCCGCAAGTGGTGGATGGGCGAGCTGGCCCGTAACGCCAACGAGACCGGCCGCGCCATCGACGAGCTGCCGATCACCCCGGCGCAGGTCGCCCGGGTGGCCGCGCTCGTCGCCGCGGGCGACCTCAACGACAAGCTGGCCCGCCAGGTCATCGAGGGCGTCCTCGCGGGCGAGGGCGACCCCGACACCGTCGTCGAGAAGCGCGGCCTGAAGGTCGTCTCCGACGAGGGCGCGCTGTCCACGGCCGTCGACGAGGCCATCGCGGGCAACGCGGCCATCGCGGACAAGATCCGCGGCGGCAAGGTCGCGGCGGCGGGCGCGCTCGTCGGCGCGGTCATGAAGGCCACCCGCGGCCAGGCGGACGCGGCGCGCGTGCGCGAGCTGATCCTGGAGAAGCTCGGCGTCGAGGGCTGATTCCGGCTGATCCGATCACCACCCGGAGGGGCGGTGCACCCGTAACACGGGCGCACCGCCCCTCCGCCTGTGCTTCGCGAACACGGGGGGCACCGCCCCTCCGGCCGTGCTTCGCGAACACGGGGCACCCGCCCCTCCGGCCGTGCTTCGCAGAACCCTGAGAGACCCCGCTGAACACCGTCACCGCCGAGCTCGTCTCCTTCGCCCTGCTCCTGGGCGTGCTCGCCTTCGCCGTCGTACGCCCCCGGGGCCTGCCGGAGGCGACCGTCGCCGTGCCCGCCGCTGTCCTCGTGGTCGCGGTGGGGGCGGTCTCCTGGCCCGAGGCCCGGGAGCAGGTCGGCGAGCTGCTGCCGGTCGTCGGCTTCCTCGCCGCGATCCTGGTGCTGGCCCGGCTCTGCGCCGACGAGGGCCTCTTCCGGGCTGCCGGGGATCTCGTCGCCCGCGCCTGCCGGGGCCAGACCGGCCCCCTGCTCGGCGGCGTCTTCGTCGTCGCCTCGCTCATCACCGCTGTCCTCAGCCTGGACGCCACCGTCGTCCTGCTCACCCCGGTCGTCCTCGCCACCGCCGCCCGGGTCGGCGCGCGGCCGCGCCCGTACGTCTACGCCTGCGCCCACCTCGCCAACTCCGCCTCCCTCCTGCTCCCCGTCTCCAACCTCACCAACCTGCTGGCGTTCACCGCGAGCGGTCTCTCCTTCACCCGGTTCGCCGCGCTGATGGCGCTGCCATGGCTCGCCGCCATCGCCGTCGAGTACGTGGTGTTCCGGCGCGCGTTCGCCGCCGACCTGGCCGCCGGGGCGCACGCGCCGGATCCCGAGGCGGAGCGCACCCCCGTACCCGTCTTCACGCTCGTCGTGTTGGCGCTGACCCTGGCCGGGTTCGTCGTGACCTCGTTCGAGGGGGTCGAGCCGCTGTGGGCGGCGCTGGCGGGGGCCCTGGTGCTCGCCGTACGGGCGCTGGCCAAGCGGGAGACCACGCCCGTCGCCGTCGTCCGCTCGGCCAACCCGCTGTTCTGCCTCTTCGTCCTGGCGCTCGGCGTCGTCGTCAAGGCGGTCGTCGACAACGGCCTCGGCGACGGCATCGCCGCCCTGCTGCCCGACGGCGACACCCTGCCCGCCCTGCTCGGCGTCGCCGTGGTCGCCGCGCTGCTCGCCAACCTGATCAACAACCTGCCCGCGATCCTCGCCCTCCTGCCGATCGTCGCGACGGCCGGGCCCGGACCGCTGCTCGCCGCCCTGATCGGGGTGAACCTCGGGCCGAACCTCACCTACGTCGGGTCGTTGGCCACGCTCCTGTGGCGGCGCATCCTGCACGCCCACGGGGACGCCCCCCAGCTGGGCCACTTCACCCGGCTGGGACTCGCGACCGTACCGGCGACGCTGCTCGCCTCGACGCTCGCGCTGTGGGGATCGCTGCACCTCATCGGGGTATAGGCCGCGGGTTGGACTTCTCGTCCGACCTCTTGGACGTTCACCACCGGTCCGTACGCAGTCCTTCCCGACGCCACCTGGGCTGACTAGCTTCCCGGCTGTGACCACCCGGAACCAGGAGGCTCTTTTGACCACGGACATGTCTCGGCGACGGCTCTTCGCGCTGGGCGGCGGCGCACTCGGCGCCGCTGCGGCCGGATCGTTCCTGCCGCCGTCGCTCCAGGCCGCCATCGCCGCGCAGCCCGCCCACGCGGGGTCCGGAGGCCTCGGCTCCATCAAGCATGTGGTGATCCTGATGCAGGAGAACCGGTCCTTCGACCACTACTTCGGCACCCTGCGCGGCGTACGCGGCTTCGGCGACCGTAACGCCATCGAGCTGCCCACCGGCGGGACGGTGTTCGAGCAGCCCGGCGCGGCCGGCGACACCGTGCTGCCCTTCCCGGTGCGCGGCGCGGCCGAGGAGCAGAAGAAGGACCTCCAGTACATCGGCGCCCTCGACCACTCCTGGAACGGCGGCGCGCAGGCCTGGGGCGGCGGCTGGATGAACGGCTGGATCAGCGCGAAGACCGCGGCCACGATGGCGTACTACGACCGCCGTGACATCCCGCTCCACTACGAGCTGGCCGACACCTTCACCGTCTGCGACGCCTACCACTCCTCGATCCACACCTCCACCAGCCCCAACCGCAACCACCTGTGGAGCGGCAAGACCGGCTTCGAGGCGAACGGGAAGCGGGCCGTCGGCAACGACGCCTACAGCGAGGGCAGCCACCCCGGCTACGACTGGTCCACCTACGCCGAGCGGCTGGAGAAGGCCGGGCGCAGCTGGCGTACGTACACCGAGTGGGAGAACTTCACCGACAACCAGATCGAGTTCTACGCCACCTTCAAGGCCGTCGCCCGCAAGGCGCTCGCCAAGACCGGCGGCCATACGTACATGGAGGCCTTCTACGCGAAGGTCCGCGGTGCGTCCGAGGCCGAGCGCACCCGGCTCCTCGGGCTGCTGGACGAGGGCGTCGCCACCCTCACGAAGCAGGAGCGCAGCCTGTTCGAGCGTGCGCTGCGCCGGGTGCCGTCCGGGACGCTGGCCGAGGAGTTCGCCAAGGACGTGGCCGCCGGGACCCTGCCCGAGGTCTCCTACCTGGTGCCCTCGGCGATCGACTCCGAGCACCCGAGCACCTCGTCGCCGGTGCACAGCGCCACCATCGTGTACAAGATCCTCGACGCGCTCGGCAAGAACCCGGACGTGTGGCGGCACACCGCCGTACTGATCAACTACGACGAGAACGACGGCTTCTTCGACCACGTGCCGCCGCCCGTCGCACCGCCCGAGGTCACCGACGAGCAGTGGGAGGGCCGGCCCACCGGCCTCGGGATCCGGGTGCCGCTGCTGGTCGTCTCGCCGTGGACCGTCGGCGGGTACGTCTGCTCCGAGGTCTTCGACCACACCTCCGTCATCCGCTTCCTGGAGCGCTGGACCGGGGTGAAGGAACCCAACATCAGCGACTGGCGGCGTCGCGTCACCGGCGACCTCACCTCCGCCTTCGACTTCACCCGGGCCCGGCGGCAGCCCGCCGTCGAGCAGCCCGGTGCGATCCCGCCGATCAGCGGGCGCTGGCAGCCGAAGCCTCCGGCGGTCCAGCACCTCCCCGAGCAGGAGCCCGGCGCACGCCCGGCGCGCCCGCTGCCCTACCAGCCGGACGCTCGTGCGCACCGGTCGGGCGACGCCCTGCGCGTGGACCTCGCCAACAGCGGCCGGTCCTCGGCGCACTTCGCGCTCTACCCGTACGCGGGCGAGTTCCCGGCCCCGCTCCACCAGGACGTCCGGGGCAGCGCGCACTGGACCGTCCCGCTGACGGGGGAGGCGTACCGCTTCACGGTCACCGGGCCGAACGGCTTCCGGCGCGAGTTCGCCGGACCGGCCGACGGGGGAGCGGAGGTCGCCACCCGCATCGACCCCCGCGACCGCGACCTCCACCTCACCCTGCGCAACACCGGCCGCCGGACCCTGACCTTCCTGGTGCGGCCGCTCGGCTACGTCGACGAGGACGACGTGCGGGACTGGACCCGCCGTGTCACGGTCAAGCCGGGCCGCAGCCGGTCGCTCGTGCACTCGGCGGCCGACGCCCACGGCTGGTACGACCTCGCGGTCACGGCCGAGGGGGAGGACGGCTTCCGTCGGCGGCTCATGGGACACATCGAGAACGGCCGCGCCAGCGTCTCCGGCTGACCGGGCCAGGTCCGAACCCACGGTCGCAGGGCCTGATCCATCCCGTGTAGGGAACAGATCAAGCCCTGTGACCATGGCCACGAAACGGACAAAGGATCACGTTCTGCTGACAGAGTGACGGTCTCAGGTCATGAGACGTTTGCGGGCAGATCGCGTTATCTGCGGGTAAAGGTCCACGAACCCGCAGGGAGCTCATCCGTTGGCTGCCATCGCCCGCTGGTGCATCAGGCACCGCCTCGTCGCCGTCCTCATCTGGCTCGCCGCCCTCGGCGGGACCGCCGCCGCGGCGGGTTTCGCGGGTTCGGCGTACTCCAACGACTACGAGGTCCCCGGCACGGAGTCCGGCCGGGCCACCGAGCTCCTCTCGCGCGGCTTCACCGACCTCGGCGGCGACACCGACACCGTCGTCTGGCACACCACCGGCTCCACGGTCACGGCCGCCGACGTCGAGCAGACCATGACCCGCACGCTCCACGCGATCGAGGGCCTGCCCGGCGTCGGCGGGGTCACCGGCCCCTACGGAGCGGCCGGCCCCGGCCAGATCAGCGAGGACGGCCACACCGCCTACGCCACGGTCACCTTCGACCGCCCCGCTGACGAGATCCCCGCCTCCCAGGCCCAGGCACTCGTCGACACCGCGAAGGCCGCCGAGGCCGACGGGCTCCAGGTCGAGCTGGGCGGCACCGCCGTCGCCCTCACCGAAGCGCCCTCCGTCCACCTCGCCGAGGGCATCGGCGTCGTCGTCGCGGCCGTGGTGCTCTTCCTCGCCTTCGGCTCGCTCGCCGCCAGCCTGCTGCCCATCGCCACCGCCCTGGTCTCCGTGGGCACTGCCTACGCGGGCATCGTGCTGCTCGGCCATGTGATGACCGTCGCGGACTTCGCCCCGATGCTCGGCATGCTCATCGGGCTCGGCGTCGGCATCGACTACGCGCTGTTCATCGTCACCAGACACCGCAGAGGACTGCGGCGCGGCATGTCCGTCGACGAAGCGGCCCAGAACGCGGTCACCACCACCGGCCGCGCCGTCGTCTTCGCCGGGGCCACCGTCTGCATCGCCCTGCTCGGCATGCTGATCCTGCGGCTCGGCTTCCTCAACGGCGTCGCCATCGCCGCCTCGCTCACCGTCGTCCTCACCGTCATGGCCTCGGTCACCCTGCTGCCCGCCCTGCTCTCGCTCATCGGGATGCGGGCGCTCAGCCGCCGTGAGCGGCGCGAGCTCGCCGACCACGGACCCCGGCCCGAGCTGCCCACCGGGTTCGCCGCCCGCTGGTCCGCCTTCGTGGAGCGGCACCCCAAGCTGCTGGGCGGCATCGCGGCCGTCGTCATGGTCGTGCTCGCCCTGCCCGCCCTCGGCCTCCACCTGGGCACCTCCGACCAGGGCAACAACCCGGCCACGGCCACCACCCGGCAGGCCTACGACCTGCTCGCCGACGGCTTCGGGCCCGGCGTCAACGGCCCCCTCACCATCGCCGCCCAGCTCGACGGCGCCGACGACCGGCTGGCGCTGGACTCCCTGCCCGAGAAGCTGCGCACCACCGAAGGCGTCGCCTCCGTCAGCCCGGTCACCTACAACGCGGGCGGCGACACCGCCTTCCTCACCGTCGTACCCGACTCGTCCCCCCAGTCGCAGGACACCAGCGAGCTGGTCGACCGGATCCGGGGCGAGGTGCTGCCGCCGGTCCAGGACACGACCTCGCTGGAGGCCCAGGTCGGCGGGGTGACGGCGAGCTACGACGACTTCGCCGAGATCATCGTCGGCAAGCTCCCGCTCTTCGTCGGCGTCGTCATCGGACTCGGCTGCCTGCTGCTGCTCCTGGCCTTCCGGTCCATCGGCATCCCGCTCAAGGCCGCCGTGATGAACGTGGCCGCCGTCGCCTCCTCCTTCGGCGTCGTCGTCGCCGTCTTCCAGTGGGGCTGGGGCAGCGAACTGCTCGGCCTCGGCAGCGCCGGGCCCATCGAACCCTTCCTGCCCGTGATCATGGTCTCGGTCCTCTTCGGCCTCTCCATGGACTACCAGGTCTTCCTGGTCGGCCGGATGTACGAGGAGTGGCTGGAGACCGGCGACAACCGGCGCTCCGTCCGGGTCGGCCTCGCCGAGACCGGCCGGGTCATCAACTCCGCCGCCGTGATCATGATCTCCGTCTTCCTCGCGTTCGTGCTCAGCGGCGACCGGGTCATCGCCATGTTCGGCATCGCGCTGGCCACCGCCGTCGCCCTGGACGCCTTCGTCCTGCGCACCCTGCTGGTGCCCGCCCTGATGCACATGCTCGGCGGGGCGAACTGGTGGCTGCCGGGCTGGCTGGACCGGCGGCTGCCCCGCATCAGCATCGAGCCGCCCGACTGCGTACCGCTCCATGCGAAGATCCCGGTGGCGCGCGCCATGGAAGAGAGCGTCGCGCAGGCTGAGGAGGAGCACGATGTTCGCCATATCCCTGGGTGACGACAAGGCGGAGCTGCGGCCGCTGGAGGTCTGGCAGGCCGAGGAGTTCCTCGTCCACATGGACCGGGCCCGGGAGGGCGTCGACCCCTGGATCCCGTTCGCCTCCTTCGCCACCGACCTGGACTCGGCGCGCGCCCTGCTCCAGCGGTACGCGGAGAAGCAGGCGGCGGACACCGGACGGCTGTACGGCATCTGGCTGGACGGCACCCTCGTCGGCGGCGTCCTCTTCCGGATCTTCGACGCGGAGTCCGGCAACTGCGAGATCGGCGTCTGGCTGGAGCCCGCCGCCCAGGGCCGCGGGCTGATCACCCGCGCCGCCGAGCGCCTGATCGACTGGGCGGTGTACGAGCGCGGCATGCACCGCGTGGAGTGGGACGCCTCCGCCGCGAACACCCGCTCGATCGCGGTGGCGAAGCGGCTCGGGATGACGCGGGACGGCGTGATCCGGCAGAACTACCTCTACCGGGGCGTACGTCACGACTCGGAGATCTGGTCCGTCCTCGCCCCGGAGTGGCGGGCCCGCGCCGGGCGCTGAGCCCCGGCGCACGCCCGGCGTTAAGAGGGCTCTCATCCGGGCCCCCTAGCGTGCGGCGCATGAACACCTCCCCCTCCAAGACGACGACCCCGTCCACGACCACCCCGCCCGCCGGGACGACCGACCCCGCAGAGGGCACCGCCGACGCCGTTACGGAGGAGGCGACCACGCAGGACTCCCTGGTGAAGGACGCCGAGCCGAAGGACGCCACCGGTACGCCGTCGGACGCCGCCGACCCCGCGACAGCCCCCGACGACCTCGCCGAGCAGAGCGACGACGAGGACGAGGACCTGGAGCCCGACCCCTTCGACGAGGCCCGGCAGGGCGTCGGCACGGGCGCGGCCGCCGTCGTCTCCGCCGCCCTGGGCGTCGTCGCCCTGACCGGCGCGTGGACCGGCCGGGTCGCCGCCGAGCGCGAGACGCTCATCGGACAGATCCAGACCGCGGGCGGCAGCAGCGCGGCCCAGCAGATCTCCGAGATCTACGGGGACGCCTGGCACACCACCGCCCTGGTCAACGGCGTCTTCGCCGTGCTGGCCCTGCTCGTCGGCGCCTTCGTCCTGGTCCGCCCCGCCTTCGGCGCACCCTCCGCGAAGCCGCAGCCCACCTGGATCCGCGCGGTCGCCCTGGCCGGCGTCGCCCTCGGCGTCCTCGGCGTGCTGATCTCCGTGGGCATGTACTTCGACCTCTTCGCCGCCCTGCCCACCGCGGGCGCCCCGGCCGCCGGCTGACCCCCCCCGGCCGCGGCCCCGTACGGCACCTCCTAAGGCACCCGCCCACCCCTCGGACACGGGGTAGGCCCGTACGGGGACCGTCTAAGGCCCCCGGCACCGGGAAGATGCGGAACTCGCCCGATGCGGTGCCCCCTCCTGGCCGACGACAGTGGATACACAGCGACACAGGGCCCCGGCCGACCGGCCGGGCAACCCTCCGGTCCGCTGCCACGACCAGGAACCAGGGAGTACACCGTGTACGACTACGAGCTCTACCGCCACACCTCCGCCGAGCTGATCCGCCAGGCCGACACCGAGCGCGAGATCGGCCGGGCCCGCCTCGTCCGCCGGGCCGCCCGCCGTACCGGACGCGGTGATCCCGAAGGGAAGGTGATGGAGGCCGACCACACCCGCTTCGCCCCGGCCGCCTGACCGGAAGCATGATCACCGTCGGCCGAAAAGATCCCACCGCCTCCTCCGCGTATGCGATGCTCGGCAGCGTGGAGACCAGGTCAGTCAGCCCCGTGTTCGTCGGGCGCGCCGAGGAGCTCGCCTCGCTCACCGAGGCGCTCGGGCGGGCCGCGTCCGGCGACCCGCAGGCGCTGCTGATCGGCGGCGAGGCGGGCGTCGGCAAGACCCGTCTCGTCGAGCAGTTCGTCACGGCGGCCGAGCGGCGCGACGCCGTCGTGGCCGTCGGGTCCTGCGTCGAGATCGGGGCCGACGGGCTGCCGTTCGCCCCCTTCCCGACCGCCCTGCGCGCCCTGCGCCGGGCCCTGCCCGAGGAGATGGCCACCGCCTGCGCCGGCCAGGAGGGCGAACTGGCCCGGCTCCTGCCCGAACTGGGCGAGGCCCACCGGGACGCGACCGACGAGCACAGCATCGCCCGCCTCTTCGAGCTCACCGCCCGGCTGCTGGAACGGATATCCGCCGACCGGGCCGTCGTCCTCGTCCTGGAGGACCTGCACTGGGCGGACGCCTCCACCCGGCACCTGCTCGCCTATCTCTTCCGCACCCTCAGCAGCGGCCGCCTCATGGTCGTCGGCACCTACCGCGCCGACGACATCCACCGCCGCCACCCCCTGCGCCCGCTCCTCGCCGAGCTGGACCGGCTGCGCACCGTCACCCGCGTCGAACTCGACCGGTTCAGCCACGGCGAGGTCGGCAGCCAACTGGCCGGCATCCTCGCGGAGACCCCCGAGGCCGCACTCGTCGACGAGATATTCGACCGCTCCGACGGCAACGCGTTCTTCGTCGAGGAGCTGGCCCGCTCCCTGGAGTGCTGCGGCGACAGCTCCGGGCTGACCGAATCGCTCCGCGACCTCCTGCTCGTCCGTGTGGAGGCGCTCCCCGAGCACGCCCAGCGGATCGCCAGACTGGTCGCCGAGGGCGGCTCCTTCGTCGAACACGAACTGCTGGCCGCCGTCGCCGGACTCGGTGAGGACGAGCTCGACGAGGCCCTGCGCGCGGCCGTCGGCGCCAACCTGCTGCAACCCGCGCCCGACAACGACGGCTACCGCTTCCGGCACTCCCTGGTCCGCGAGGCCGTCAGCGACGACCTGCTGCCCGGTGAACGCACCCGCCTCAACCGCCGGTACGCCGAAGCCCTGGAGGCCAACCCCTCCCTCGTCCGGGACGACGAACGCGCCACCCGCCTCGCCAGCTACTGGTACGCCGCCCACGACGCCGCCAAGGCCCTGCCCGCCGTGCTCCGGGCCGCCGTCGAGGCCCGCCGCCGCTACGCCTACGCCGAGCAACTGAGGCTGCTGGAAAGGGCGATGGAGCTCTGGGACGACGTGCCCGACGCGGTACGCGCCACCCTGCGCCCCTTCGACTTCGCGGAGGTCTACCCGGGCTCCGGCCGCGACCCGGAGAACACGCCGCTGCGCTACCTGGACCTGATGGCCGAGGCCACCGTCGCCGCCCACTTCGGCGGCGACCGCAAACGCGCCCTCGCCATCTCCAAGAAGGCCATGCGGGTCCTGGCCGCCGAGCCCGACCCGCTGCGCGAGGCCTGGTTCCTGGTGCAGCGCAGCCGACTGGTGCAGGGGCTCGACAAGGGAGACGGCTGGGAGGAGCTGGCCACCGCCCAGGAGCTGGTGCGCGGACTGCCGCCGTCCCCCGTGCAGGCCGACGTCCTGACCAATGTGGCCAGTTGGCGGGCGCTGCACGAGCCGGGCCCGCAGGCGCTCGCCGACAGCGACCGCGCCGTGGAGTACGCCCGGCTCGTCGGCGACGAGTACATCGAGCTGCACGCCCGCCTCACCCGGGGCTGGCTCACCGCGGACGCGGGCGGCGTCGAGGACGGCCTCGCCGAGATGTACGCCGTCCGGGACCGCGCCGAGAAGCTGCACCTGATCAACCTCCTCGGCCGGGTCAGCGTCAACCTGCCCTCCTCGCTCGAAGCGATGGGCCGCTCGCTGGAGGCCGTCGCCGCCGCCGACCACGGCATCGAGATCTGCCACAGCCTCGGCCTGGCCGACTCCGGGGCCTGGGTGTACGCCAACCAGGCACAGTCCCTGTTCTCCCTCGGGCACTGGCCCCAGAGCGAGGCCGCGGCCGTGTCCTCCGCCCGCCTGGCGCTGGGGCCCAAGTCGAAAGGCCTCGCCGCCCTCCGCCGTACCGAACTGGCCGTCGCCCGCGGGGACCTCGCCGAGGGGGAGGAGCTCCTCGCCCTGGTCCGCAGGCACTTCGGGCAGCGCGATCCGCAGCACCAGCACCTGATCGACCCCGTCCGGCACGGCATGGTGCTGGCCGCCTCACAGGGCAGGCTCGCCGAGGCACGGGCCGCGTTCGAGGAGCTGGCCCGGCCCGGCTTCCCGCACAGCACCCAGCGCTACGCCCTGCCGCTGCTCCAGACCGCCGCCATGATCGAGGCGGACGCCCGCGGACTGCCCGCCGCAGAACCGGGCCGCCCGGAGCTGCTGGCCCTGATCCGCCGGTGCGTGAGGCACCTCCCGATGCTCGTCCCCGTATGGCTGGCCCATGGCGTCTTCATCGAGGCGGAGCTGGCCCGCGCGGAGGGCACGGACACCCCCGAACACTGGGCACGCGCCGCCGAGGCCTTCGGACCGCTGTGCCGCCCCTACCAACTGGCCCAGATCCACCGCCGCTGGGCCGAATCCCTGCTCATCGCCCCCGGCGACCGGTCCGCCGCCACGGCCCTGCTGCACCGCTCACTGGAGACCGCCCGCCGGCTCGGCGCACGCCCGCTCGCCGAGGCGGTCGAACAGCTGGCGGCCCGGGCCCGCATCACCCTGGACGGCTCCGGCGCGGCATCCGGTCCCGACACCGGGATCCACCCGGCCGTCCTGGCCGCCGAACCCGCCGGAGGGAGCCCGGGGCAGCCGCCGGCCGAGGAGCAGGACCCCGCCATCGCCGCCGTGGCGTCCTTCGGGCTGACCCCGCGCGAGCAGGACGTGCACCGGCTGGTCGCGGCCGGGCACACCAACCGCAGGATCGCCGAGGAGCTGTTCATCTCGCCGAAGACCGCGAGCGTGCACGTCTCCAACATCCTGGCCAAGCTCGGCGTCTCCAGCCGGGGCGAGGCGGCCGCCCTCGCCCACCGCCTGAGGCTCTACCCGGCCGCCTGAGGCCCCCTCCGGGGCCCCTACACCTCGGGCTCCTCGTCCGCGCGGCGCTCCGGTCCGCTCACCGGCTTCCCGGGCCGGGGCCGCCCGAGCACGGCGTCCTGCTCGGGCGCCACCACCGGCAGCATGCGCCCGTGCCGGTGCTCCGGAGCACCGGCCGGTATCAAGGCATCGCCCGGGGCCGGAGCACCGGCCGGGATCGGATCACCGTCCGGGGCCGGGGCGCGGACGGTCACCTTTCCGGACGTCAGGTCTATCGGCCCCCGGTCCGGATCGCCGACGCCGAGATCCACCCGGCTCAGCTCCAGCCGCTTCTGCTCGTCGGAGACGTGTTTGCGTCCCGGCGCGAAGAGCTCCTCGAAGAAATTGAACACCGGCCGTGCTCCCTCCGACATGCCGCGCGGGCGGACCGGCTACCGCACTTCCACCTGGAGGACCCTGTCGTCCCCGGGCTTCTGCGTGCCCCGTCCGTCCGTGTTGCTGGTGACCAGCCACAAGCGGTCGCTCCCCGCACTCACCACAGTGCGCAGGCGGCCGTGCTTCTCATCCAGGAACGACTGGGGGTCCGCCAAAGGTTCCTCCGCCTTCTCGCCCGACAGCGGAATCCGCCACAGCCGCTCGCCCCGCAGCCCGGCCATCCAGATCGAGCCCTCGGCGTACGCGATGCCGCTGGGGGAGGCCTCCGAGGTCTTCCACTGCGCCACCGGGTCGATGAACCCGTCCTCGCCCTCCTTGCCCTCGACCTCGGGCCAGCCGTAGTTCCCGCCGGGCTCGATCAGATTCAGCTCGTCCCAGGTGTTCTGGCCGAACTCGGCGGCCCACAGCCGCTTCTGCGCGTCCCAGGCGAGACCCTGCACATTGCGGTGCCCGTACGAATACACCACCGAGTCCGCCTCCGGATTGCCGTGCACCGGCTCGCCGTCGGGGGTCATCCGCAGGATCTTGCCCGCCAGCGACTCCTTGTCCTGGGCCAGCCCGGTGTCCCCGGTCTCGCCCGTGCCCGCGTACAGCATCTTGTCCGGGCCGAACGCGATCCGGCCGCCGTTGTGGATGCTGCCCTTGGGGATCCCGCGCAGGACGGTGTCCGGGGCCCCCAGCTGCTGTCCCACCGGGCGCTTCTCGTCGTAACTCATGCGGACGATCCGGTTGTCGGACGTGGTGGTGAAGTAGGCGTACACCAGCTGGTCCGCGCCGAACGTGGAGGAGACGGCGAGCCCGAGGAGTCCGCCCTCGCCGGCCGGGGCCACCCCGGGCACCGAGCCCAGCAGCGTCTGCTTGCCGCTCTCGCCGTCGATCCGGTGGACCGTGCCCTCGTCACGCGAGGCGACCAGCAGATCACCGCCCGGCAGTGCGGCGAGACCCCAGGGCGACTTCAGATTCTCGGTCAGCGTCGAGACCACTTTCGCCGACCCCTTCGCGGGCGGCAGGTCGGCCGACCGGCTCGGCGAGGCCGGCGGAGCGGAGCCCTCCGAGGCGGTCGGGGAACCGGCCGGCCGCCCGGACGAACCCCCGTCCCCGTCGGCGGAACACGCCGTCGACAGCAGCAGGGCGGCCGACGCCAGCGCGGCCACCACCCCCCTGCGCATCGCCGGGGACTGCACAGGTCCGAACAGAGCACCACGCACGGAACCGATCCTTTCGACGGTTGCCCGACTACCGCTCCTGCACCTTGTACCTACACCCTGTTCCTACACGGCGACCGGCCCAGAAGTTCCCGATGCGGCCATTCTCCCGCCGCGGCGCCGGTGACGCTCAGTCCCACGACTCGCGGGCTGCGGGCAGGGCGTCGATCTCCGCCAGGTCCCGGTCGTCCAGGACCACCCGCGCCGCCCCGGCGTTCTCCACCGCCCACCGCTCCCGCTTCGCCCCCGGCACCGGCACCACATGCGGGCCCTGCCGCAGCACCCACGCCAGCGCCACCTGGGCCACGGTCGCCCCCCGGCGCTCCGCGACCCTCCGCAGACCGGCCACCACCGGCTGGTTCGCCGCCATCACCTCCGCCGTGAACCGCGGATGCCTGGCTCGCAGATCCTCCGGCTCGAAGCCCTGGCCCGGCTTCAGCGTCCCGGTCAGATAGCCGCTGCCCAGCGGCATCGCGGCCAGCAGCCCGACCCCGCGCGCCACACACCACGGCAGCAGCTCCGTCAGCGCCTCGCGCGACCACACCGACAGCTCCGCCTCGACGGCGCTGACCGGGAACACCTGCTGGATCCGCTCCAGTTGCCGGATCGTTCCCTCATGCGGCCCCTCGCCCGACCGGCGCGGCGCCCGCGCCCCCACCGCGCACAGCCCGAGCGAACGCACCTTGCCCGCGGTGACCAGCTCCGCCAGCGCACCCCAGGTCTCCTCCACCGGCACCTCGGGGTCGGCCCGGTGCAGCTGGTACAGGTCGATCACATCGGTCTGGAGCCGCCGCAGTGAAGCGTCGCAGGCCCGCCGGACGTACCCCGGCCGGCCGTTGGCGACGATGTGCTGATCGCCCACCAGCAGCCCGCACTTGGTGGAGACGAACGCCTCGTGGCGGCGGCCCTTCAACGCCCGCCCCACCAGCAGCTCATTGGTGAACGGCCCGTACATGTCCGCGGTGTCGAGCAGCCGGACGCCCGCGTCCAGCGCCGCGTGCACCGTGCGCACCGAACGGTCGCCGAGCTGCTGCGACGCGCTGTAACCCCAGCTCATCGGCATGCAGCCAAGCCCGACCGCACCCACGGCAAGCCCCGCCGCCCCGATAGTCCTGCACTCCAACTCCCCGAACCCTCCCTCGTTCCCGCGGTCACGGGGCCGCACCGCACCCAAAAGTAACCTCTGGTCCCTCCGGGCCCCCGCGCAGCCGTCCTGGAGCGCTCGCACACCCGTCGCATAACCTCCTGACCATGACTGCGACGACTGCCGACGTGTGGCTGCCCTTCCCCGCCGAGGAGATCGACGGACTCCCCGAGAGCTTCAACTACCTCTTCTGGGACGGCGAACCGGACTATCCCGGAGATCCGGCCGACTGCGCCTACTACGTCGTGCCCTACCTGAAGGGGTCCGAGGTCGCGGTGCGCCCGCTCGCCGCGATGGGGGCCGTCCAGGTGGTGCAGACACTCTCCGCCGGCATCGACCACGTGGAGCCCGGTCTCCGGCTGCTGCCCGCCGGCGTGCGCCTCTGCAACGCCAAGGGCGTGCACGAGGCGTCCACCGCCGAGTTGACGCTCGCGCTCGTCCTCGCCTCCCTGCGCGACCTCCCCGGGTTCGTCCACGGCCAGGACAAGGAGGAGTGGCGGTCCGGCTTCTACCCCGCGCTCGCCGACAAGTCCGTCCTCATCGTGGGGTACGGCTCCATCGGCTCGGCCATCGAGGACCGGCTCGTCCCGTTCGAGTGCGCGCGGGTGGCGCGCGTCGCGCGCTCCGCACGGACCACCGCGCGCGGCCCCGTACACACGCTCGACGATCTGCCCGCCCTGCTGCCCGAGGCCGACGTGGTGATCCTCTCCACCCCGCTGAACCCGTCCACGCAGGGGCTGGTGGGCGCCGACTTCCTCGCCGCGATGCCCGACGGAGCCCTTCTCGTCAACGTCGCCCGGGGCGGAGTCGTCAACACCAAGGCCCTGCTTTCCGAACTCGAGTCCGGGCGGCTGCGGGCCGCACTCGATGTGACCGACCCGGAACCGCTGCCCGCGGGCCATCCTCTCTGGCATGCTCCGAATGTCTTGATCACGCCTCATGTGGGCGGCAGCACCTCGGCGTTCGAACCGCGCGCCAAGCGGCTGCTGGCCGCACAGCTCACCCGGTTCGCCGCCGGAGAGCCCGTGCACAACGTCGTCCGCACCACCGGCTGACCCGCCGGGGCGGCCACGCTACGGGGCGGTTCGGATGCACGCAGTGCCGCTCACCTCGCCTTTCGTCACGGAGCGTAGAGAATCTATGGCCCTGAGTGACGGATCTGGTGTATCGTCCGATCCGGGGGGCTGCGCCGTGGAAGGGACGGCGCGGGGGGAGCACCGGAACGCGAGGGGGCGACGGGCGATGTGCTGGCCATGGAGAGACGATCCGACGCGGACGGGCGGACGGTCGCTGCCGCCCGCGCCGATGGAGCGCAGCACCCGCCGATGGCCGGATTCCTGCCCCGGACCGGCATCGCCGACGCCGTCGCGGCCGGGCCGGAGCGAGCGGCGCCGCAGGGTCCCCGCGAGGCGCCGGGCGCCGGGGAGCACGTGCCCGGCGGGCCCGGGGCGGGGAGCCCTCCGGTGAGCGCGCTGGGAGCCCTGCTCGCCCCGCGGTCCGCCTCCGGTGCCACGGGGATGCGGTCCCGGATCCTGCTCGGCTTCGTCTGCGCGGGGTATTCCGTGGGTGCCGCCGTCGGCTGGGGCTCACCACAGGTGGCCGTCTTCATGGGGGACTTCGGTCTCGCCGCGGCGGCGCTGATCGCCGCGGTCTCCTGTTTCCTCTACGCACGGACGGGCGCGGGCCGGCTGCGGCCCGCCTGGCTGCTGTTCTCGCTCTCGTCCCTCATGGCGGCCTGCGGAAACGCCGTCTGGGGCTGGTACGAGGTGATCCTCGGCGTCCCCGTGCCCACCCCCTCCCTCGCCGACGTCTTCTTCCTCTGCTTCGCGCCGCCCGCCATCGTCGGACTGCTCGTCCTCGCCAAACGCCCCGTCACCCGCGCCGGCTGGGTGTGCCTGGCCCTGGACGCCTGGCTGATCGGCGGCTCCCTGCTGACGCTCGCCTGGAGCCTCGCCCTCGCGCACACCACGCACCTGGCGGGCTTCACGGACACCAGCGTCGCGCCCGCGGCCCTCTCGCTCGCCTACCCGCTGCTCGACATCGTGCTTGTCTCGATGGTGCTCGCCCTGCACTTCCGCCGGGCCGGGGTGAACCGCTCCGCGGTCAACACCGCCATCGCCGCCCTGGCGCTCACCGTGCTCAGCGACGCGGTGTTCACCTCGCCGCTGCTGCGCTCCACCTACCACTCGGGCCAGCTCCTCGACGCCGGCTGGTTCGCCGGGTCGCTGCTCCTCGCCTACGCCCCCTGGGGCGCCCGGCGCGCGGCCCGGCCGGCCGCCAGGCCCGGGCCACCGCGCGCCATCGCCAGCCGGCCCATCGCCGGCTCCCTGGCCGCGCTGACCCCGTATCTCGCCGCCGCCGTCTGCACCCTGGGCATCCTGTACAACGTGGTCGACGGCCGCCGGGTGGACCGGGTCGTCATCTTCACCGGCTGCACCGTCGTCCTGGCGCTGGTCGTCCGGCAGGGCATCATGCTCCTCGACAACATCTCCCTCACCCAGGAACTGGCCCAGAAGGAGAACCACTTCCGCTCCCTGGTGCAGGGCTCCAGCGACGTCATCATGATCGCCGCGCCCAACGGCACCCTGCGCTATGTCAGCCCCGCCGCCGCCGGGGTCTACGGGCGCGAGGCGGAGGACCTCGTCGGCTCCGAGCTGTCCTCGGTCATCCACCCCGAGGACCTCGGCCGGGTCGTCCACGAGCTGCGGCGCTTCCTCGCCGCCCCGCCGCACGAGGAGCCCACCACCCGCATCGAGTGCCGCTTCCGCTCGGGCACGGGCGACTGGCTCAACGTCGAGTCCACCGTCAACCGCCACCAGGGCGGCCTCCTCCTCAACAGCCGGGACGTCACCGAACGGGTCAGGCTCCAGGCCCAGTTGCAGCACAACGCCGAGCACGACCCGCTCACCGACCTGCCCAACCGGGCCCTGTTCACCGCCCGGGTCCGCCAGGCGCTCGGCGGCCGCCGCTCGGGCGACCCCGGCACCGCCGTCCTCTTCATCGACCTCGACGGCTTCAAGGCGGTCAACGACACCATCGGCCACCAGGCGGGCGACGAACTGCTCGTCCAGGCCGGCCGCCGGCTCCAGGACTCCGTCCGGGCCGGCGACACCGCCGCCCGGCTCGGCGGCGACGAGTTCGCCGCGCTCATCATGGGCGACGGCACCCGCGACCAGGGCGCCCGCGAGTACCAGGTCCACGAGATCGCCGACCGGCTGCGCCTCACCCTCTCCCAGCCCTACCGGATCGGCCCCAGCGAGGTCCGGGTGGCCGCCTCCATCGGCGTGGCCTTCGCCGAGCCCGCCATCACCCCCACCGACCTCATGCGCAACGCGGACCTCGCGATGTACCGCGCCAAGGCCGGCGGCAAGGACCGCGTCGAGCTGTACGCCCCGCAGATGCAGGCCGACGTCGTCCGCCGCTCCGAGCTGGCCACCCGGCTGCGCACCGCCCTGCGCGACGGCGAGTTCGCCCTGCTCCACCAGCCCGTCGTCCACCTCGCCAGCGGCTCCGTCGCCGCCGTCGCCGCCCAGGCCCGGTGGCGCTCCGCCCAGGGCATCCTGTTCACCCCCGCCGAGTTCCTCCGGGTCGCGGGCGACGACGACCGCACCGCCGAGCTCGGCCGCTGGCTCCTGGAGGAAGCGGTGGCCCAGGCCGCCGACCGGGCCAGGGCCGGACACCCCGTCGCCGTCTCCGTCCGGCTCTCCGCCGCCCGGCTGCTGGACGCGGGCCCGCCCCCCGGCTCCATCGAGGCGCTGCTGACCCGCCACGGCCTGCCCTCGGGCGCCCTGATGATCGAGGTCGCCGACAGCGACCCGCGGGTCTCCTTCGACGCCCTGGAGCAGCGTCTCGTGGCCCTGCGCCGGCTCGGCGTACGGATCGCGCTCGACGGCTTCGGCAGCGGGTTCGCGGCGGTCAACGCGCTGCGCCGGCTCCCCATCGACGTACTGAAGCTCGACCGGAATCTGGTCGAGGGCGTGGTCGAGTCGGCCAGGCTGCACAAGATCACCAGCGGCCTCCTGCGGATCGCCTGCGATCTCGGCCTCCAGTCCGTCGCCGACGGCGTCGACGTCCCCGAGCAGGTCCTCGCCCTGCGCGCCATGGGGTGCACCCACGGCCAGGGGATGGCCTTCTCCGGCCCGCTCGACGAGTACCGACTGCGACGCGCCCTGGTCCGCGGGGAGTTCCCCGTACCGGGCATTCCGAGCCCCCGGCCGGCCATGGCGGGCGGCTCGATCCCGCTGCTCACCGGATCACATGCTGAGACGCCCGTCCCACCCACTTGACACGTCATGCGTGCCGGAGAGAGGGTCAATGCCATGCGCACCCGAATTCTCGTACTTGGAAAGCGCGTCGGCTGAAGCAGAGTCACTCCACGACACTCTGCGGACCGCACCCGGCGCGCTCCCCTCGCTTGCCTCACGGCACGAGGGGTTTTTTGTTGCACTGACACCGCTCAAACCGCTGCAAAACACCCGCGAAAACCCTCAGCTTCGAGAAGAGAATGCCGATGACCGAGCAGGCCACCGGGGCCCACCACCCGCAGCCGCGCGCCCGTAACGGCGGACAGCCGTCCGTCACCGTTGAGCACGTCACGGGCGCGCAGTCCCTCATCCGTTCTCTCGAGGAAGTCGGCGCCGACACGGTATTCGGCATTCCCGGCGGCGCGATCCTCCCCGCCTACGACCCGATGATGGACTCCACCCGGGTCCGCCACGTCCTGGTCCGCCACGAGCAGGGCGCCGGCCACGCCGCCACCGGGTACGCGCAGGCCACCGGCAAGGTCGGCGTCTGCATGGCCACCTCGGGCCCCGGCGCCACCAACCTGGTCACCCCGATCGCCGACGCGCACATGGACTCCGTGCCGCTCGTCGCGATCACCGGCCAGGTCGCCGCCAAGGCGATCGGCACCGACGCCTTCCAGGAAGCCGACATCTGCGGCATCACGATGCCGATCACCAAGCACAACTTCCTGGTCACCAAGGCCGAGGACATCCCGCACACCATCGCCGAGGCCTTCCACATCGCCTCCACCGGCCGTCCGGGACCGGTCCTCGTCGACATCGCCAAGGACGCCCTCCAGGCGAAGACCACCTTCAGCTGGCCGCCCACCCAGGACCTGCCCGGCTACCGCCCGGTGACCAAGCCGCACGCCAAGCAGATCCGCGAGGCCGCGAAGCTGATCACCCAGGCCAAGCGCCCCGTGCTGTACGTCGGCGGCGGCGTCCTCAAGGCCGGGGCCACCGCCGAGCTGAAGGTCCTCGCGGAGCTGACCGGAGCGCCCGTCACCACCACCCTGATGGCGCTCGGCTCCTTCCCCGACAGCCACCCGCTGCACGTGGGAATGCCGGGCATGCACGGTGCGGTCACTGCCGTCACCGCGCTGCAGAAGGCCGACCTGATCGTCGCCCTCGGAGCCCGCTTCGACGACCGCGTCACCGGCAAGCTGGACAGCTTCGCCCCGTACGCCAAGATCGTCCACGCCGACATCGACCCGGCCGAGATCGGCAAGAACCGCGTCGCCGACGTCCCGATCGTCGGAGACGCCCGCGAGGTCCTGGCCGACCTGGTCCAGGCCGTCCAGGCCGAGCACACCGAAGGCAACACCGGCGACTACACCGCCTGGTGGAAGGACCTCAACCGCTGGCGCGACACCTACCCGCTCGGCTACGACCTGCCCGAGGACGGCAGCCTCTCCCCGCAGCAGGTCATCCAGCGCATCGGCAAGCTCGCCCCCGAGGGCACGATCTTCGCCGCGGGCGTCGGCCAGCACCAGATGTGGGCCTCCCACTTCATCGACTACGAGCAGCCCGCCACCTGGCTCAACAGCGGCGGCGCCGGGACGATGGGATACGCGGTCCCGGCCGCCATGGGCGCCAAGGCCGGCATGCCCGACCGCACGGTCTGGGCGATCGACGGCGACGGCTGCTTCCAGATGACCAACCAGGAACTGACCACCTGCGCGCTCAACAACATCCCGATCAAGGTCGCCGTCATCAACAACGGCGCCCTCGGGATGGTCCGCCAGTGGCAGACCCTCTTCTACAACCAGCGCTACTCCAACACCGTGCTGCACTCCGGCGCGGACACGGACGGCAACGCCGCCAAGGGCACCCGCGTCCCGGACTTCGTCAAGCTCTCCGAGGCCATGGGCTGCTACGCCATCCGCTGCGAGGACCCGGCCGACCTGGACAAGGTCATCGAAGAGGCCAACTCCATCAACGACCGCCCCGTCGTCATCGACTTCATCGTCCACGAGGACGCCATGGTCTGGCCGATGGTCGCCGCCGGCACCTCCAACGACGAGGTCCAGGCCGCACGCGGCGTCCGCCCCGACTTCGGCGACAACGAAGACGACTGAGAGACAGAGAGAGAACGACTCCCATGTCCGAAAAGCACACGCTCTCCGTCCTGGTCGAGAACAAGCCCGGTGTCCTCGCCCGGATCACCGCCCTGTTCTCCCGACGCGGCTTCAACATCGACTCGCTCGCGGTCGGTACCACCGAGCACCCCGACATCTCCCGCATCACCATCGTCGTGAATGTCGAGGGCCTGCCCCTGGAGCAGGTGACCAAGCAGCTCAACAAGCTGGTCAACGTCCTGAAGATCGTCGAACTCGAGCCCGCCGCTGCGATCCAGCGGGAGCTCGTCCTGGTGAAGGTCCGCGCCGACAGCGAGACCCGCTCCCAGATCGTCGAGATCGTCCAGCTGTTCCGCGCCAAGACCGTCGACGTCTCCCCGGAGGCCGTCACGATCGAGGCGACCGGAGGGGCCGACAAGCTGGAGGCGATGCTCAAGATGCTGGAGCAGTACGGCATCAAGGAGCTCGTCCAGTCCGGCACCATCGCCATAGGGCGCGGCGCGCGCTCGATCACCGACCGGTCCCTGCGCGCCCTCGACCGCTCGGCCTGAGCGGACGGACCCGGGCGGAGTCACACGCTCCGCTCGCATGGCGAGACCCGACAACGCATACGACGCACCCCGCCGTACGGTGGGACGCAACACCTGCACACCAAGGAGAAGACCCAGTGGCCGAGCTGTTCTACGACGACGATGCCGACCTGTCCATCATCCAGGGCCGCAAGGTCGCGGTTCTCGGTTACGGCAGCCAGGGCCACGCCCACGCGCTGTCGCTCCGTGACTCCGGCGTCGACGTCCGCGTCGGTCTGCACGAGGGCTCGAAGTCCAAGGCCAAGGCCGAGGAGCAGGGCCTGCGCGTGGTGACCCCGTCCGAGGCCGCCGCCGAGGCCGACGTCATCATGATCCTCGTCCCGGACCCGATCCAGGCCCAGGTCTACGAGGAGTCCGTCAAGGACAACCTCAAGGACGGCGACGCGCTGTTCTTCGGCCACGGCCTGAACATCCGCTTCGGCTTCATCAAGCCGCCGGCCAACGTCGACGTCTGCATGGTCGCCCCCAAGGGCCCCGGCCACCTGGTCCGCCGCCAGTACGAGGAGGGCCGCGGCGTTCCCTGCATCGTGGCCGTCGAGCAGGACGCCTCGGGCAAGGGCCTGGAGCTCGCCCTCTCGTACGCCAAGGGCATCGGCGGCACCCGCGCCGGCGTCATCAAGACGACCTTCACCGAGGAGACCGAGACCGACCTGTTCGGTGAGCAGGCCGTCCTCTGCGGTGGCACCGCCGCCCTGGTCAAGGCCGGTTTCGAGACGCTGACCGAGGCCGGTTACCAGCCCGAGATCGCGTACTTCGAGTGCCTGCACGAGCTGAAGCTCATCGTCGACCTCATGTACGAGGGCGGCCTGGAGAAGATGCGCTGGTCCATCTCGGAGACCGCCGAGTGGGGCGACTACGTCACCGGCCCGCGGATCATCACCGACGCCACCAAGGCCGAGATGAAGAAGGTCCTCACCGAGATCCAGGACGGCACCTTCGCCAAGGCCTGGATGGCGGAGTACCACAACGGTCTGCCCAAGTACAACGAGTACAAGAAGGCCGACAGCGACCACCTGCTGGAGACCACGGGCCGTGAGCTGCGCAAGCTCATGAGCTGGGTGAACGACGAAGAGGCCTAGGCCTCGGGGGAGCGGGGGGGGGGGGGGGCCGGGGCCCCCCCCCCCCCCCCCCCCCCCACACCCCCCCCCCCCCCGGGGGCGGGGGGGGGGGGCGGGCGGGGGGGGAGGAACGCCCCACCCCGGCCCGGGGTGGGTC
>NZ_JBIVUT010000023.1:0-158304 GCF_044757365.1 Streptomyces sp. NPDC091289 | reverse complement strand
TACTGCAGGGGGGACCCTGTGGGAGAGTAGGACGCCGCCGAACAATTTTTCCGGGAAAGCCCCGTGCCTTGTGGCACGGGGCTTTTCTGCGTTCCGGACACGATCGATAGCGAGGAGAATCAGCTGGAGCAGGGCTGATTCTCCTCGGGTCTCTCAGACCGTGTTTGAGATCTGCCGTAGCCGTGGGCTTGGGCGGTCGTTGAGCACTGCGTGATTGGTTCTGGGGGCGGGTATCCGTCGGATCTGACGGACGAGCAGTGGGCGTTGGTGGAGCCGGTGCTGCCGCCGGCGCGGGTGGGGCCGAAGGGCGGGCGGCGGGAGAAGCATCCCCGGCGGCGGATTGTGGACGCGATCTTCTACGTGGTGCGGACCGGCTGTTCCTGGCGGCAGTTGCCGAAGGACTTCCCGCCCTGGCCGACGGTGTACTGGTACTTCACCTGGTGGCACGACGACGGCACGGTCGAACGCGTCCACGATGCCCTGCGCGAGAGGGTCCGCGACGCCGAAGGCCGCGACCCTGAACCGAGCGCCGGGCTGATCGACTCGCAGTCCGTGCGCACAGCTGACACCGTTCCCACCGCGACCAGGGGCTTCGACGCGGGCAAGAAGGTCAAGGGCCGCAAGCGGTTCATCGTCACCGACACCCTCGGCCTGCTCCTGGCCGTCCATGTCGTCGCCGCGAGCGTCCAGGACCGTGACGGCGCGCGGCGTCCGCTGCTGTGGACCCGCCTGGACCACCCGGGCGTGAAGAAGATCTGGGCGGACCAGGGGTTCGCCGGACGCCTGGTCGACTGGACGGCAAAGATCCTCGGCCTCGAGCTGGAGATCGTCCGCAAGGACCCCGGCCAGAAGGGATTCCAGGTCCAGCCAAAGCGCTGGGCAGTCGAGCGGACACTGTCGTGGATCACCGCACACCGCCGTCTCGCCCGAGACTACGAGCAGCAGCCCGCGCACTCCGAGACCATGATCCGCTGGGCGATGATCGGAATCATGGTCCGCCGACTCACCCGCGGCCGACCGGCAACCCGAACCGGCCCCCGACGACTCTCACAAGCCAACCAGTGAGATCTCAAACGCGGTCTCAGAGGCGGCCCGCGGCCTTCAGGGCCAAGTACGTATCGGCAAGTGCGGGAGCGAGAGTGTCCGGAGTGGCGTCCACGACGACAACGCCGTGGCGCCGGAGCCTGTCGGCCGTGCGGCGACGGTCGGCCTGGGCCTGGCCGGCGGCTGCCGCGTCGTACACCGAGTCGACGGTTCCCCGGGCGTGGGCCATTTCCTCGATCCGGGGGTCGGAGACCGCGGCCAGGAGCACGGTGTGGCGCTGGGTGAGTTGAGGCAGCACCGGGAGGAGCCCTTCCTCGATGGGGGCGGCTTCCAGCGTCGTGAGGAGAACGATCAGCGAACCGCGGGGGGCGTCGGTGAGGGCGGCATTGCTGAGGCCGCGGGCGTCCGTTTCGATGAGCTCGGGTTCCAGCGTGGCCAAGGTGTTGATGACGGTGGCCAGAACATTTCCCGTGGCCGTCCGGCCTTGGACCCGAGCCCGGACCTGGCGGTCGTAGGCGAGGAGGCTCACCCGGTCGCCCGCCCGGGTGGCGAGCGCGGTGAGGAGGAGTGTGGCGTCCATCGAGGCGTCGAGACGGGGAACGTCGCCCACCCGGCCCGCGGATGTGCGCCCGGTATCCAGGACGATCAGGATGTGCCGGTCACGCTCGGGGCGCCAGGTCCGGACCGCTACGGCGGACTGGCGCGCGGTGGCCCGCCAGTCGATGGAGCGGGTGTCGTCCCCGGGCACGTAGGCCCGCAGACTGTCGAACTCCGTACCCTCACCGCGTGTCAGAACGCTGGTACGGCCGTCGAGTTCCCGGAGCCGGGCGAGCCGGGACGGCAGATGCTTGCGGCTGGTGAACGGAGGCAGGACCCGTACGGTCCACGGGGCCCGGTGCTGCCCTTGGCGTGCGGCGAGGCCGAGCGGGCCGTACGAGCGGACCGTGATGCGTTCCGCCCGCCGTTCGCCGCGCCGGGTCGGGCGCAGAACGGTGACCAGGCGTCGCTGTTCCCCGGCGGGAATCGTCAGCGTGTGACGGGAAGCGCGGTGTTCGGTGCCTGAGGTCCAGCTGCTGGGAGGCCAGGCATCCCGCAGCTGGGCGCGCAGACGTCGGCGCGAGGTGTTGGTAACCGTGAGTTGCACGTCTGCCGCGTCACCAAGTCGAACAGATGTATCGCCGGATCGAGTGAATCGAAGCGTGCGCACTGGCGCTGCCAGGGCGTAGTCACACAGAATTGCCAGAGAGAGCGGGGCGTTGACCGCGAGCATCCCGGTCCAGCTGGGAGCGAGGATGCCTACGGGGAGTGACCCCAGGGCGGCCAGCAGAGCGGTACGTCCGGTGAGGGCCATGGTCACCGCCTCATCGGGGTACGGGGACGTGGGCGAGCACTGAGGCGATGACGGAGTCGGGGGTGACTCCTTCCATTTCCGCCTCGGGCCGCAGGTGGATGCGATGACGGAGCGTGGGGAGCGCCAGGGCCTTCACATCGTCCGGGATGACATAGTCCCGGCCGGTCAGCCAGGCCCAGGCGCGGGCGGTCGACAGCAGTGCGGTGGTGCCTCGGGGGGAGACGCCGAGGGCGAGCGAGGGGGATTCGCGCGTGGCACGGCAGATATCCACGACATAGCCGGCGATCTCGGGGGAGACGGTTGTCTTCGCGACGGCTTCGCGAGCCGCTTCCAGATCGGCCGGTCCGGCGACGGGCCGTATCCCGGCGGCCTTGAGGTCACGTGGGTTGAAGCCGTCGGCATGCCGGGTGAGGACGTTGATCTCGTCCTGCCGCGAGGGGAGCGGGACCGTCAGTTTGAGCAGGAAGCGGTCCAGTTGGGCTTCGGGGAGGGGGTAGGTGCCTTCGTACTCGACGGGGTTCTGGGTCGCGGCAACGAGGAAGGGGTCAGGCAGTGGCCGCGGCGTTCCGTCGACGGTGACCTGCCGTTCCTCCATCGCCTCGAGGAGGGAGGACTGGGTCTTGGGAGGGGTGCGGTTGATCTCGTCGGCGATCAGCAGGTTGGTGAAGACGGGGCCGGGCTGGAAGGAGAACTCGGCGGTACGCGCGTCATAGACCAGTGAGCCCGTGACATCGCTGGGCATCAGGTCGGGGGTGAACTGGACCCGCTTCGTGTCGAGTTCGAGCGAGGCGGCGAGCGCGCGGACCAGCAGGGTCTTGGCCACGCCGGGCACGCCCTCGATGAGTACGTGACCCCGGCAGAGCAGCGCGACGACGAGTCCGGTGACGGCGGGGTCCTGGCCGACGACGGCCTTGGCGATCTCGGAGCGCAGAGCCTCCAAGGACGCGCGGGCGCTGTCGGACGGCTCCGGTTCCGAGGGCTTCACGGGGGCCGCAGTGGGCACGGCCGGCTCGGGGGTCGGGGCGCTCATGAAGTGCGTACCTCTCTTTCGAGGGCGTCGAGTTGATCGGCGAGGAGGACCAGGGCGGCGTCGGTGGTGGGAGCCGTGCCGAAGAGCAGAGTGTTGAGGTCGCGGTCCGGGGCGGTGATGCGTGCGGACACGGCGGTGAGGAGGACGTCGGGGGTGTGCGCATCACGGGCGGGCACTCCGGCGAGGGGTGCGAGGCGTGTGCGGGTGGCGGCTCGGAGGGCATCGGCGGCCCGGTCGCGGGAGTTGGCCTTGCGGTAGAGGAGGGAGCGGCCTTCGGCGGATTCGGACGCGCGGATGGCTACCGGCAGCTGTTCCGTCACCAGGGGGCCGAGTCGGCGGGCCCGCCAGACCGCGGCGAGCACTGCGGCGAGGGCGAGTTGAAGCGTTCCCCACAGCCAGCCGGAGGGGACGAGGTCGAGGAAGCTGCTCCCGTCGGCCGCGTCGTCCCTTGCTCCGCCCTCCGACTGTTCTTCGTTCCCGTCACCGGGGGCGTTGTCATCGACTGTCGCGGATGGATCTGTGAGAGAGGGGAGGTACCAGACGAGATGGGGACGGGAGCCGAGGAGTTGCAGGGCGAGCGAGGCGTTGCCCTGTTTGTCGAGACGCTCGTTGTGGAGGAAGTCGGGGGAGCCGAGGATGACCGTGTCGCCGCTCGTCCCGGTGGGGAGGACGACCAGGCTGGGGAGTCCCGCGCTCGGGTAGCAGGTGACGGCGGCCGGGTCCTGTGTCGCGTAGCGGGTGCCGCCCAGGTCCGCTGTGCCGGCGCGGCGGGCGGCGGGGAGCTCGCACGACGGGGCGAGAGCACTGACGGCGTGCTGCGGCTCGGCGAGGACGCCGGGAGCGAGCCGGGCGGTGGCTCCGGGGCCGGGGGCGATCAGCAGGGTGCGGCCTGCGGAGGCGGAGGCCGCCTCGTCCAGGCTGAGCTGTTGCGACCGTGTCAGGAGGTTCGGGCCGGCGACCAGAAGGGTGGTGTCGGGGCTGGTCGCTGCGGTGGCCTCGTCGAGAGTGGTGGCGACGGTGACGGATATACCGCGTGCCTTGAGGAGTTCGGCCACGGCGCGGCTGCCCTTGGGGTCCGCGGAGCGGGGGTCGAGCTGGCCGTAGTTCGTTCCGGAGCGTACGGCGGCGAACGTGATGCCGGCGACGACGAGGATGAGGACGACGGCCAGGACGCCTCGGGCGCGGGTCCAGACCTGGCCGGGTGTGGGCGCCGTCGAGGTGGGGGAAGCGGTGGTCGCCGCGGTCATCCGGTGACTCCTCGGGAGGTTCCGGGCAGCAGCGGCTTTGCCTCGTCGAGTTCGAGGTCGAGGGTGCGCAGGGACAGATATGCCGGCTGGTCCGCGGTGCGGCCGCCGTATGTCACGTCGTCGAAGCTCCGGGCGGCGGCGCGCAGCCGGGCGGTGTGTTCGGGCAGGGTACGGCCCGCTTCGGCCGCGGCTTCGTCCGCGGTGCGGCCGGGGCGGGGGTCGAGCAGGGCCCGCTCCTCCAGGGACCGGACGATGGCGCGCATGCGTTCCTGGACGGCTTCGGCCCAGCGCAGAGCCACAGCGTGGGTTTCGGCGGCCGCACGGTGCTGGGCCGCGCTGCGGGGGCCGTCGGTGTCGAAGAGGGCGTCCGCGCTCCGGGAGGAGCGTTGCGGGGTGCCGAGCCGCCACCAGAGGGCGGCGGCGAGGCCGATGACGATGACGACCAGGACGACGATTCCGGCCGGGCCGCCGGGGGCGGCGCCCGCGGCGGCGTCGAACACTCCGGCGACCCAGTCCCAGAACCGGTTCAGGGCGCGCTGGAGGAAGTTCGGGTCGTTCTCGTGGTACATCGGTTTGGACAGCTCGCTCTCGGCCGCCTCCCGTGCGGGAAGACGTGGAGTGTCCACGGGTATGTCGCCCGCTGCGATGTCCCGCCGTGCTGTGGTGATGCCCCCCGCCCCCGACACCGCATCAGCTCCTGGGGGTGTCGGCGTCGTAGCCGGGCAGGCCCGCGGCCCGGGCGAGGTCGAGGTCCAGGGCTTCGCGGCGGATGCGCTGGTCCATGTAGAGGAGGGCCATGACGCCGGCGACGAAGGGGTAGATCAGTGTCGAGACGATCACTTCGCCGATGCCGGTGATGATCAGGAAGAGCCAGCCCGCGGAGGGGGCGCTGCTGCTGAGGAAATCGCTGACGTCGGTTCCGTCGGCGATCACCGCGATAGCGGTGAACGGGATGGAGACGAGGAACGTCAGCAGGAAGGTCAGCAGCCAGGTCAGGGCCAGGACCCCGAAGGTGCGCCACCAGGCGCCGCGGACCAGCTTCGCCGACCTGCGCAGCGCGGCCACGATGCTCTGCCGTTCCAGCATCAGTGCGGGGGCGGCGAGGGCGAAGCTGACGTTCAGCCAGAGCATCACGACGCAGGCGGCGGCGAAGCCGAGGAAGGCGAGTGCCGCTCCGGCCTCGGAGCCCAGCAGCAGGCCGGGGCCGATGCCCACGGTCATGATCGCGGCCATGATCAGGGCCACCAGGATGGTCAGCCCGAGCAGCGGGAGGACCCGCGGACGGGCCTCGGCCCAGGCGTCCGAGAGCGTGGTGGGACGGCCCAGCACGGAGCGGCTGATGATCACGGTGACGATCGACGCGGTGAAAAGCGTGGCGATCATGGTGACGAGGGAGGCCGGGGCCAGCGAGAACAGTGTCGAGCGGGCCGAATCGGCAGTCTGGCGGAGGGCCTCCGCGCCGGTGGCGTTCGGGTCGACGGTGGTCGGGCTCGGCAGCAGGTAGCGCTGCATGAGGATGATGCCGATCTGGGTGACCACCGAGACCGCGAGGCTGAAGCCGAGGGCGGTACGCCAGTGGGCGCGCAGGGCGGAGACGGAGCCGTCGAGGATTTCGCCGAGGCTCAGGGGGCGCAGCGGGATGACGCCGGGCTTCGCGGCCGGCGGCGGTCCTGCCCAGCCCTGTCGGTGCGGGCCACCGCCCCAGCCGGGCGCGGGCGGCCGTGCTCCCGGGCCGCTGCCGGGGTTGCTCGGTGGGGACCACTGCCCGGGGGGCGGCTGCTCGGGGGACCACTGCCCCGTCGGGCCGCTTCCGTCCTGGGGTTCGGAGGGGCGGGGGATCGCCGTCTCCTTGCCGTCGGAGGGGGCAGATCCGGGCGACGCCCAGCCCGGAGAGTCGTTCATTCTCGCTCCTTCACCGTCCTGACCGCTCATCGGGGCGGCAGGTTGGCAGCCATCGTGCCACGCGGCGGCCCGGGGCGGACCAGCCGCTCTGTCTCCCGCGCGATCTCCTGCGTGCGTTCCTGTGCGGGCGGTTCACCGGGCAGACTGGGCGGATGGCTGATCAGGACGCGCAATCGCCGGTGGGCATCGAGCCTCCCGCGCTTTCCGTACTCCGCTGGGACGAACCTCCGGAAGGTCCCGTGCTGGTGCTTCTCGACCAGACGAGGCTGCCCGCCGAGGAAGCCGAGCTGGTGTGCACCGATGTTCCCGCGCTGGTGCAGGCGATACGGACGCTGGCGGTACGAGGGGCTCCGCTCCTCGGGATCGCCGGGGGCTACGGGGTGGCGCTCGCCGCGGCACGGGGCTACGACGTGGCGGAGGCGGCCGGCTTGCTGGAGGGGGCGCGGCCCACCGCGGTGAACCTCGGTTACGGGGTGCGGCGGGTGGCGGCGGCCTACTGGGAGGCCGCCGGAAAGGGGCAGGGGGACGAGGTGGCCGCCGCGGCCGCGCTGGCCGAGGCGCGGGCCCTGCACCGGGAGGACGCCCGGGCCAGCAGGCGCATGGCGGAGTACGGCGAGGCGCTGCTGGAGGAACTGCTGCCCGGCCGCGGGTATCAGCTGCTGACCCACTGCAACACGGGGGCGCTGGTCTCCGGGGGCGAGGGGACGGCGTTCGCCGTGGCGTTGCGGGTGCACCGGAAGGGGCGGCTGCGACGCCTGTGGGTGGACGAGACGCGGCCGCTGCTCCAGGGGGCCCGGCTGACCGCGTACGAGGCGGCGCGCAACGGTCTGGCGTACAGCCTGCTCACGGACAATGCGGCGGGGTCCCTGTTCGCGGCGGGGGAGGTCGACGCGGTGCTCATCGGGGCGGACCGCATCGCCGCGGACGGCTCGGTGGCCAACAAGGTGGGGAGCTATCCGCTGGCCGTGCTCGCGAAGTACCACCACGTGCCCTTCATCGTGGTGGCGCCGACGACGACCGTGGATCTGGAGACCCCGGACGGCACATCGATCATCGTCGAGCAGCGTTCCGGGAAGGAAGTGACGGAGCTCACATCGCTACAGGGTGTATCGGTCGGCGGCGGAGGCGGGATGGTCGTCGCACCCCTCGGGGCCCCGGCGTACAACCCGGCCTTCGACGTCACACCGCCGGAACTGATCACGGCGATCGTCACCGAGGAGGGCGCAATTTCCCCGGTCACGGGGGTCGGACTGGCAGAGCTGTGTGCCAGGTCATCGCAGGTAACGATTAGCTAATGGGATGATGTCGATTATGAAGGGACGCGTCCTTGTCGTCGACGACGACACCGCACTGGCCGAGATGCTCGGGATTGTGCTGCGTGGAGAAGGTTTCGAGCCGTCGTTCGTAGCGGACGGCGACAAGGCACTGGCCGCATTTCGTGAGGCCAAGCCGGACCTGGTGCTGCTCGACCTCATGCTGCCCGGAAGGGACGGCATCGAGGTGTGCAGGCTGATCAGGGCCGAGTCCGGTGTGCCGATCGTCATGCTCACTGCCAAGAGCGACACCGTCGATGTCGTGGTCGGCCTGGAATCAGGGGCCGACGACTACATCGTCAAGCCGTTCAAACCTAAGGAGTTGGTTGCCCGGATCAGGGCACGTCTGCGGCGGTCCGAAGAGCCCGCGCCGGAGCAGTTGACCATCGGTGACCTGGTCATCGATGTGGCCGGCCACTCCGTGAAGCGTGAGGGGCAGTCCATCGCCCTGACTCCGCTGGAGTTCGACCTGCTGGTCGCGCTCGCCCGCAAGCCGTGGCAGGTCTTCACCCGTGAGGTCCTGCTGGAGCAGGTGTGGGGTTACCGCCACGCGGCCGACACCCGCCTGGTGAATGTGCATGTCCAGCGTCTGCGTTCCAAGGTCGAGAAGGACCCGGAACGGCCGGAGATCGTCGTGACGGTCCGAGGCGTCGGCTACAAGGCCGGACCGAGCTGAGATGGCCGGAGGCAGCGCTGCTCCGGGGCCCGGTGAGCCGGGAGTCCGTACGGAGCGGGCTGCCGGCCCGGGACGGAAGGCACCACGTATGAGCCGTTTCCTGCAGGGCGGCCGGCTGTTCGAGGACCGGACGCCCGGCGGGCCCGTACCGCGGTTGCTGATGCGGTGGGTACGCCGACCGTTGCTGCCCGCCGTCCGGCTGTGGCGGCGGAACCTGCAGCTCCGCGTCGTCGCGGGCACGCTGCTGATGTCGATCGGGGTCGTGCTGCTGCTCGGCTTCGTCGTCATCGGGCAGGTCCGCAACGGACTGCTCGACGCCAAGGGCAAGGCTGCCCAGACCCAGGCCGCCGGCGGTTTCGCCGCGGCCCAGGAGAAGGCGAACGCCCCTCTCGCCCCCGACGGACAGGGGAGCGGGGGCGCCGACGGCGTGACCGGCAGTACCTCCTGGCGCACCGAGCTCGTCGACCAGCTCGCCAGCGGCGGCAAGAACGCCTTCAACGTGGTGGCGCTCAGCGTGGACTCGGTGACCGAGGGCGCGAGCAGCCGTGCCGCGCGCGGTTCGGGCAGCGTCGAGGCGGCCAGCGTGCCCGAGCGCCTGCGGCAGGAGGTGGGCAAGGGGCAGGGCGCGTTCCAGACGTACTCCATGATCCGGTACTCGTACAGCAAGGAGTCACAGCCGGGGCTCGTCGTCGGCAAGCGGCTCTACGACATCGACCAGCATCCCTACGAGCTCTATTACCTCTTCCCGCTCGCGCAGGAGGAGAAGTCCCTGACGCTGGTCAAGACGACCCTGGCGACCGCCGGGCTGTTCGTCGTCGTGCTGCTCGGGGCCATCGCCTGGTTTGTGGTGCGGCAGGTCGTCACACCGGTGCGGATGGCGGCCGGCATCGCCGAGCGGCTCTCCGCCGGCAAGCTCCAGGAACGGATGAAGGTCACCGGCGAGGACGACATCGCCCGGCTCGGTGAGGCCTTCAACAAGATGGCCCAGAACCTCCAGCTGAAGATCCAGCAGCTGGAGGAGCTCTCCCGGATGCAGCGGCGCTTCGTCTCCGACGTCTCGCACGAGCTGCGGACCCCCCTCACGACGGTCAGGATGGCCGCCGATGTCATCCACGAGGCGCGTGCCGACTTCGACCCCGTCACCGCGCGCTCCGCGGAACTGCTGGGCGACCAGCTCGACCGGTTCGAGTCGCTGCTCGCCGATCTGCTGGAGATCAGCCGCTTCGACGCGGGCGCCGCGGCTCTGGAGGCCGAGCCGATAGACCTGCGGGCCGTGGTGCACCGGGTGATCGGCGGCGCCGAGCCGCTCGCCGAGCGCAAGGGCAGCCGGATTCTCGTGATCGGTGACGACCAGCCGGTGATAGCCGAGGCCGATGCCCGCCGCGTCGAACGCGTCCTGCGCAATCTCGTGGTCAACGCCGTCGAGCACGGTGAGGGCCGGGACGTCGTGGTGCGGATGGGCGTGGCACAGGGCGCGGTCGCCGTGGCCGTCCGGGACTACGGGGTCGGGCTCAAGCCCGGCGAGGCGACCCGGGTCTTCAACCGGTTCTGGCGTGCCGACCCGGCGCGGGCCCGGACGACCGGCGGGACGGGGCTCGGCCTCTCGATCGCCGTGGAGGACGCCCGGCTGCACGGCGGCTGGCTCCAGGCCTGGGGCGAGCCGGGCGGCGGTTCCCAGTTCAGGCTGACCCTGCCGCGTACGGCGGACGAGCCCCTGCGCGGTTCGCCGATACCGCTGGAGCCCGAGGACTCGCGGCGCAACCGGGACAACCGGGAGCGCGAGGAGGCCGGGGCGGGTGCGGTGGACGACCACCGGCTGATGTCCGTGCCGTCGCAGCCCGGGGCCGGCGAGCGTGCGCCGCTGCCCGTGCCCGGTCGCGGCCCCGCCGTCCGTAGCGGCGCCCCCTCGTCGGTGCACCCCGCCGCGCTGCCCGGCAACGGAGCACGTGTCGTGGCGCGCCCGGCCCAGGAGCGTCCCGGTGGGCGTGTGAGCAACGGCGTACAGAATTCCGACCAGGAGGACACCACTCGTGGGTACTGACCGCCGTCCGGGCGGCCACGGACGGGCGGTGCGGATGACCGCGCTGCTGGGCTGCGGCATCGTCGTACTGGCCGGATGCGGCTCGATGCCGGTGACCGGGGACGTCAAGGCGGTCGACGCCTCGCAGCCCGGGGACTCCCAGGTGCAGGTGTACGCGGTGGCGCCCCGGGACGGCGCCCCGCCCAGCGAGATCGTCGACGGCTTCCTGGAGTCGATGACCAGCGACGATCCCGCGTTCGCGACCACGCGGAAGTATCTGAGCGCCGACGCCCGGCGGACCTGGCAGCCGGGCGGGGGCACCACGGTGCTCGCCCAGGCCCCCAACCGCAGCGGCCCCCTGCTCCACGACGAGGACAACCGGGCCACCCGGGACAGGGAGACGACCTACACGCTGACCGGCGAGAAGGTGGCGGCGGTCGACGCCCAGAGTTCCTACCGGCCGCTCGCGCCCACCGACTACTCCCAGACCCTGCACCTGGTGCTGGAGAAGGTGGCGGAGGGCAAGCAGGAGTGGCGCATCGACGTCGTGCCGGACGGCCTGGTCCTCGGGCAGTCCGACTTCAAGCGGCTCTACCGCTCCGTGAACAAGTACTACTTCGCCACCGGGCGCACGAACGGGCAGTCGACGCTCGTCGCGGACCCCGTCTACGTACGCAACCGTACGGATCCGGTCACGCGCATGGACACCGCCACCCAGACCATCAGGACCTTGCTCGCCGGGCCGACGAACTGGCTGCGGCCCGTGGTCGACTCCCGGTTCCCGACGGGGACCGCCCTGCGCAAGGGCGTCATCGCGCTGCCGCCGAACGATCAGAACGTCCTGAAGGTGCCGCTCAACGACAAGGCCGACAGGGCCGGCCGGAGCGCCTGCCGGATGATGGCCGCGCAGGTGCTGTTCACGCTCCGGGACCTGACCTCGGCACGGGTCGGACGGGTGGAGCTGGAGGGCGGCAAGGGCGTGCTCTGCGCGCTGGACGCCGACGACGCGCCGGATTTCTCCGCCGACCACGGCTCCGACGGGGCCGACAGCCAGTACTTCATCAACGACAAGGGCCAGGTGGAGCGGATCCCCGGCGCCACCCAAGGCACCGGCACGCCCGAGCCCGTGACCGGACCCCTCGGCGCGGGCGCCGTCCCGATGGGCGCCGTCGGGGTGGCCCGGGACGAACAGCGGGCCGCCGCGGTCTCCGCCAACGGGCAGAACCTCTATGTGGCGTCCCTGGGGGCGGACGGCGAGCTGGCCGAGCCCCTCGTCACCAGCGCGGCGAAGAAGGCCGCCGACCGGCTGTCGCCGCCGAGCTGGGACGGCCGCGGCGACCTGTGGGTCGCCGACCGGGATCCGGCCGGTTCCCGGCTGCTTCGGCTGGCCGGGGGAGCGGGCGACCCGCAGGAGGTCCGGGTGCCGGGCCTCGACGGCGCCCGGATCGAGGAGCTGCGGATGTCCGCGGACGGGGTGCGGATCGCTCTGCTGCTGACGAAGGACGGCCATACGACGCTGAAGATCGGCCGGGTCGAGCGCCGGGGGTCCGCGGTGGCGCCCGAGATCTCGGTCGAGGACCTGCGCCAGGCCGCACCGCAGCTCGCGGACGTGACGGCCATCTCCTGGTCGGGACGCAGCCGTCTGGTGGTGGTCGGCAAGGAGGCGGGCGGTGTCCAGCAGGTGCGTTACGTACAGGCGGACGGTTCCACGTCGGCCTCCGGGGCGCTGCCCGGGGTGAACCAGGTCCAGTCGGTCGCAGCGGCGGACGACGAGCTGCTTCCGCTGATGGCTGAGACCGTCGGCGACGGCATAGTGAAGCTCTCGCCGGGCGACAACTGGCAGACGGTTCTCAAGCAGGGCACGTCGTTGGTCTACCCCGGCTGATCCGCGAGCAGGCCGGGCTCCGCCGGGCCGCCCGGGGGGCCCACAGAGGTTATCCACAGGGGTGGCCCGGTCTTCGGGGCCCCGGCACTGTGGAGCCATGCGGAACGCGTGGCACGAGCTGTCCGGTCTGCTCCTGCCGGTGAGCTGCGCCGGCTGCGGCAGACCGCGCACCGAGCTGTGCCCGGCCTGCGGGGCCGCGTTGCACGGTGCGCAGGCCCGCCGGGTCCGGCCCTCGCCCCGGCCCCCGGGGCTCCCGGCGGTGTACGCGGCCGCGCCGTACGAGAACGCCGTACGCGCGGTTCTGCTGGCCCACAAGGAGCGCGGGGCACTCGGACTGGCGGGGGCACTCGGACGGGCCCTGGCGGGTTGTGTACGGGCCGGGACGGGGCAGTCGGGCGGTGCGGGCCCCCTGCTGCTGGTCCCCGTGCCCTCCGCGCGCTCCTCGACCGCGGCACGCGGCCACGACCCGGTGCGCAGGATCGCCGCCACGGCCGCGCGGGACCTGCGCCGCCGTGGCCGTCCGGCCCAGGTGCTTCCGCTGTTGCGGCAGCGGCGCGCGGTCGCCGACCAGTCGGGGCTCGGGGCGCGGCAGCGGAGGGCGAATCTGGCCGGCGCGCTGGAACTCACCGCGGGGGGCGAGCGGCTGGTCCGGCACGGTCTGCTCGGGCACGGGCCTCTCCGGCACGGCAGGGTGATCCTGGTCGACGATCTGTTGACGACGGGATCGACGCTGGCGGAGGCGGCACGGGCCGTCGGGGAGGCGTGCGGCACCGGTCGGGAGCCCTTCGTGCACGGAGGGTGCCGGGCGGCGGTCGTCGCGGCCTCTCCCTCCGCCTTCGAAATAAACCGGAACTGACCGAGAACTTGCATCGTTGCAGGTAATGAGAGGGCAATACCCCCTGAACGGAGGTACGTGTCAGTAGCGGGTGCCGAGACCCTGGTGTGCAGGCTATGTTCGGTTGTGAGGAACGGTGAATGCCGGACCTCGATGAATGCACCATCAGGTTTCGGGCAGGTAACTCACCGGTAGGAGAAGCACGCAAAGTCGGTGGGGTTGCGACCCTTCCGGCGGGGGAGGAGGAGGCGAAAGCCACCGAGTCCGAGGCCCTGGTGATCTCCGGGGCCTGGTGCAAAAGGGAGATGCTCCGCCATGGAGCGGGGCGATCCGGGAACGGAGTTCTGCGTGGACATCGTCGTCAAGGGCCGCAAGACCGAGGTGCCCGAGCGGTTCCGCAAGCACGTGGCCGAGAAGCTGAAGCTGGACAAGATCCAGAAGTTCGACGGCAAGGTGATCAGCCTCGACGTCGAGGTGTCCAAGGAGCCGAATCCCCGTCAGGCCGACCGTTCCGACCGGGTGGAGATCACGCTCCGCTCCCGGGGACCGGTCATCCGGGCGGAAGCGGCGGCGGGCGACCCTTACGCAGCGCTCGACCTGGCCACCGGAAAGCTGGAGGCCCGGCTGCGCAAGCAGCACGACAAGCGCTACAGCCGCCGTGGCAACGGCCGTCTGTCGGCTGCCGAGGTCGGGGACGTGGTCCCCGGCGTCGCTTCGTTCGACGAGGACGGTGAGCTGGTCGGCGACCAGACGCCGGCGCCCGTCCCCACCACGAAGATCGGCTCGCTCGAAGTACAGGGCGAAGGGCCGCTCGTGATGCGCGAGAAGACCCACACCGCCGCACCCATGTCGCTCGACCAGGCGCTCTACGAGATGGAACTGGTCGGTCACGACTTCTACTTGTTCGTCGACTCCGAGACGAAGGAGCCCAGCGTCGTCTACCGGCGACACGCCTACGACTACGGCGTCATCCACCTGAGGACCGACCCGCTCGCCGCGGACGAAGCAGGCGGCGCGGGCGGTGCGCTCGGCGGCTGAGGCCACATCGTCGAGGTGCCCCCGGGGCGTTTTCGCGCCACCGGGGGCACCCGCGCACGGGCACAGGGCCACCGTGCCGGGGCTCGGGCATGGAATCATGGCGGCCCGAGCCAATCGGTGTTCTGTGAAGTGCCGTTGGCGAACGACCGACACTTCAGGCCGTGGCCTTCAGGGGGAGGAACGATGGCGGACACCTTCGGGCCCGTGCGCGATGCGAATGACTCCGACGACGACACCGGTGGGTATTCCGGCACGGTCGCGGACGGCGCTTCACGCAAGGAGCCCATCAGGGTCCTCGTGGTCGATGACCACGCGCTCTTCCGCAGGGGTCTGGAGATCGTCCTCGCGCAGGAGGAGGACATCCAGGTCATCGGCGAGGCCGGGGACGGCTCCGAGGCGGTCGACAAGGCCGCCGACCTGCTGCCCGACATCGTTCTGATGGATGTCCGGATGCCCAAGCGCGGTGGCATCGAGGCCTGCACCGCCATCAAGGAGGTGGCCCCCAGCGCGAAGATCATCATGTTGACGATCAGCGACGAGGAGGCCGATCTCTACGAGGCGATCAAGGCGGGTGCGACCGGATATCTCCTCAAGGAGATCTCCACCGACGAGGTCGCCACGGCCATTCGCGCGGTCGCCGACGGGCAGTCCCAGATCAGCCCCTCCATGGCCTCCAAGCTGCTCACCGAGTTCAAATCGATGATCCAGCGCACCGACGAACGACGGCTCGTCCCGGCGCCCCGGCTCACCGAACGCGAGCTGGAGGTGCTGAAGCTCGTGGCGACCGGCATGAACAACCGGGATATCGCCAAGGAGCTGTTCATTTCCGAGAACACGGTGAAGAACCACGTCCGCAATATTCTGGAGAAACTGCAGCTGCACTCCCGGATGGAAGCCGTGGTCTACGCCATGCGCGAGAAGATCCTGGAGATCAGGTAGCGGACGGCCCCGGCTCCCGCCCCTGCTCCCGCTCCGGCCCCGGACCCGGCCCGGTCAGCGGTAGGCGCGCTGGAAGGCGTGGCCGATCTCCGTCCTGAGCGGCTCGCGCAGCTCCGGGGCGTCCACCCGGTCCACCCGGATGTCCGTGCAGCCCACCCAGGCCGCCGCCTCCACCAGGGCCTCGGCCATCGGGACCACCGCCTTCGGGCCCGCCAGCGATGCCTGCCGGGCGACCAGCGTGGTCCCCTCGCGCGCCGGGTCGACCCGGCCCTGGAGCTTCCCGCCCGCCAGCAACGGCATCGCGAAATAGCCGTGGATCCGCTTCTGCTTGGGCACATAGGCCTCCAGCCGGTGCGTGAAGTCGAAGATCCGCTCCGTACGCGCCCGCTCCCAGATCAGGGAGTCGAACGGTGACAACAGCGTCGTACGGTGGCGTCCGCGAGGCTCCTTCGCCAGGGCCTCCGGGTCCGCCCAGGCCGGCTTCGCCCAGCCCTCCACCACGACCGGGACCAGGCCCGAGTCCGCCACCACGGCGTCGAACTCCTCGCCCTTCAGCCGGTGGTAGTCCGCGATGTCACTGCGGGTGCCGACGCCGAGCGACGTGCCCGCCAGCGCGACCAGCCGCCTCCGGCACTCGTCGTCGCTCAGCTCGTCGTGCAGCAGGGCGTCCGGAATGGCGCGCTCGGCCAGGTCGTAGACCCGCTTCCAGCCGCGCCGCTCGGTGCACACCACCTCGCCGTACATCAGGGCCCGCTCGACGGCGACCTTGGACGCCGACCAGTCCCACCACTCGCCGCCGTTCTTCGCGCCGCCCAGCTCGGTCGCCGTCAGCGGGCCCTCGTCGCGCAGCTGCTTGATCACGGTGTCGTACGCGCCGTCGGGCAGATCGTGGTGCCAGTGGGGGCGGGCGCGGTAGGCGCGGCGGCGGAACGCGAAGTGCGGCCACTCCTCGACGGGCAGGATGCACGCGGCGTGCGACCAGTACTCGAAGGACCGGCCGCCCGACCAGTAGGCCTCCTCCACCGTCCGGCGGTTCACCGGGCCGAGCCGGGCATAGGGGATCAGCTCGTGCGAGCGGGCCAGCACCGAGATCGTGTCCAGCTGGACGGCGCCGAGGTGGCGCAGCACCCCCGGCACCCCCGCCCGGCGGTCCGGAGCCCCCAGGAAGCCCTGGGCGCGCAGCGCGATGCGGCGGGCCTGGTCGGCGGAGAGTTCGACTGCGGGAGGAGGCACAGGCGTCATACGGGGAACCCTAGACGGCACCACTGACAGTCCCGCCCCGGATTCCGCCCGCCGATCACGTGGGCCGTCATCCGGATTCCGGGCTTCCGCCGGACCGCGGGGCGTGCCGCTCGGGGACGTACGGGTGGGTGCCCGTGAGCCCCAGGTCGGACGGGATCAGGGCCGCCGTCCAGGCGTCGCGCCGCACCCCCTTGTTCAGCAGCCCGGACCGCTGCTCGCCCTCCAGCCGGAACCCGGCCCGCAGGGCGACGGCCCGCGAGGCCAGGTTGCCGATCTCGGCCCGCCACTCCAGCCGGTCCGCCCCGAGCGAGGCGAAGGCCCAGCGGGCGGAGCCGAGCACCGCCTCGGTGACGTATCCGCGGCCGCGGTGCTCCTTGGCGGACCAGTAGCCCACCTCGTACGTCCCGGGCCGGCTGCGCCGGTCGATGCCGAGCGCCCCGGCGAGCGTCCCGGTCTCCGGCAGGACCAGGGCGAAGCCGTAGGAGGAGTCGTCCTGCCAGCCCGCCGGGGAGAGCTTCGTGGTGAACAGTTCCGCGTCGGTGAGGCGGTACGGGGAGGGGATCACCGTCCAGCGCTGGATGTCCGGGTCCTGACAGGCGGCGTGCACCCGGTACGTGTCCTGCGGACCGAAGGGCCGCAGGAGCAGTCGTTCCGTGGTGAGAGTGATCGGCTCCATGGGCCGATTCTCGTGAGCCCGCTCCCGTGATGCGAGCACTTTTGGGGCTTCCCGGCACCTTCCGCGCGTTTGGACCGTTGTCCTATAAGGGTGCGGCGAGGTCCACGCGACGGCAGCCCTCCCGACGCGGTGGTGTCCTCGCTTACGATGGCCGTTGCGGTGGGGCCCACCTGCCGTGCCCGCGCCAGAGTCCATTACACGACCCAGTGCCAGGCCCGACCGGCAAGGAGACCAGCCTCAGTGTCCGTCTTCAACAAGCTCATGCGTGCAGGCGAAGGCAAGATCCTGCGCAAACTGCACCGCATCGCGGACCAGGTCAGCTCCATCGAAGAGGACTTCGTCAACCTCTCCGACGCCGAGCTGCGGGCGCTCACCGACGAGTACAAGGAACGGTACGCGGACGGCGAGAGCCTGGACGACCTGCTTCCCGAAGCGTTCGCCACGGTCCGTGAGGCCGCGAAGCGCGTCCTCGGACAGCGCCACTACGACGTACAGATGATGGGCGGAGCCGCCCTGCACCTCGGCTATGTGGCCGAGATGAAGACCGGTGAGGGCAAGACCCTCGTCGGCACCCTGCCCACCTATTTGAACGCGCTCTCCGGCAAGGGCGTGCACCTGATCACGGTCAACGACTACCTCGCCGAGCGCGACTCCGAGCTGATGGGCCGGGTCCACAAGTTCCTCGGCCTGTCCGTCGGCTGCATCGTCGCCAATATGACCCCGGCACAGCGCCGTGAGCAGTACGCCTGCGACATCACGTACGGCACGAACAACGAGTTCGGCTTCGACTACCTCCGCGACAACATGGCGTGGTCCAAGGACGAGCTCGTCCAGCGCGGCCACAACTTCGCCGTGGTCGACGAGGTCGACTCGATCCTCGTCGACGAGGCCCGTACGCCGCTGATCATCTCCGGCCCGGCCGACCAGGCCACCAAGTGGTACGGCGACTTCGCCAAGCTGGTCACGCGTCTCACCAAGGGTGAGGCGGGCAACCAGCTCAAGGGCATCGAGGAGACCGGCGACTACGAGGTCGACGAGAAGAAGCGGACCGTGGCCATCCACGAGACGGGTGTCGCCAAGGTCGAGGACTGGCTCGGCATCGACAACCTCTACGAGTCGGTGAACACCCCGCTCGTCGGCTATCTGAACAACGCCATCAAGGCCAAGGAACTGTTCAAGAAGGACAAGGACTACGTCGTCATCGACGGCGAAGTCATGATCGTCGACGAGCACACCGGCCGTATCCTCGCCGGCCGCCGCTACAACGAGGGCATGCACCAGGCGATCGAGGCGAAGGAAGGGGTGGACATCAAGGACGAGAACCAGACCCTCGCCACGATCACCCTGCAGAACTTCTTCCGCCTCTACGACAAGCTCTCCGGCATGACCGGTACGGCGATGACCGAGGCCGCCGAGTTCCACCAGATCTACAAGCTCGGCGTGGTGCCGATCCCGACGAACCGGCCGATGGTCCGCGCCGACCAGTCGGACCTGATCTACCGCACCGAGGTCGCCAAGTTCGCCGCGGTCGTCGACGACATCGCCGAGAAGCACGAGAAGGGCCAGCCGATCCTGGTCGGCACCACCTCGGTCGAGAAGTCCGAGTACCTCTCGCAGCAGCTTTCCAAGCGCGGTGTCCAGCACGAGGTCCTCAACGCCAAGCAGCACGACCGGGAGGCGACGATCGTCGCCCAGGCGGGCCGCAAGGGCGCCGTCACCGTCGCGACGAACATGGCCGGCCGAGGCACCGACATCAAGCTCGGTGGCAACCCGGACGACCTCGCCGAGGCGGAGCTGCGCCAGCGCGGCCTCGACCCGGTGGAGAACGTCGAGGAGTGGGCGGCCGCGCTGCCCGCCGCGCTGGAGCAGGCCGAGCTGGCCGTGCAGGCGGAGTTCGAAGAGGTCAAGGACCTCGGCGGGCTCTACGTGCTCGGCACCGAGCGCCACGAGTCGCGCCGTATCGACAACCAGCTGCGCGGTCGTTCCGGCCGTCAGGGCGACCCGGGCGAGTCCCGTTTCTACCTGTCGCTGGGCGACGACCTGATGCGCCTGTTCAAGGCCCAGATGGTCGAGCGCGTCATGTCGATGGCGAACGTTCCGGACGACGTCCCGATCGAGAACAAGATGGTCACCCGCGCCATCGCCTCCGCCCAGTCGCAGGTCGAGCAGCAGAACTTCGAGACGCGTAAGAACGTCCTGAAGTACGACGAGGTGCTCAACCGGCAGCGCGAGGTCATCTACGGGGAGCGCCGCCGCGTTCTGGAGGGCGAGGACCTCCAGGACCAGATCCGGCACTTCATGGACGACACGATCGACGACTACATCCGGCAGGAGACCGCCGAGGGCTTCGCCGAGGAGTGGGACCTGGACCGGCTGTGGGGCGCCTTCAAGCAGCTCTACCCGGTGAAGGTCACCGTCGAGGAGCTGGAGGACGCGGCCGGGGACCTGGCGGGCGTCACCGCCGAGTTCATCGCCGAGTCGGTCAAGAACGACATCCACGAGCAGTACGAGGAGCGCGAGGCCACCCTCGGCTCCGACATCATGCGTGAGCTGGAGCGACGGGTCGTCCTCTCGGTGCTCGACCGCAAGTGGCGCGAGCACCTCTACGAGATGGACTACCTCCAGGAGGGCATCGGCCTGCGGGCCATGGCGCAGAAGGACCCGCTGGTCGAGTACCAGCGCGAGGGCTTCGACATGTTCAACGCCATGATGGAGGGCATCAAGGAGGAGTCCGTCGGCTACCTGTTCAACCTGGAGGTCCAGGTCGAGCAGCAGGTCGAGGAGGTTCCGGTGCAGGACGGCGCCGAGCGCACCTCGCTGGAGAAGGAGAGCGCAGCCGCCGCCCCGCAGATCCGCGCCAAGGGCCTGGAGGCCCCGCAGCGGCCGGACCGGCTCCACTTCTCCGCTCCCACGGTGGACGGTGAGGGCGGTGTCGTCGAGGGCGACTTCGCCAATGACGACGACGGTGCGCGGTCCGGTTCCTCGGACGGCATGACGCGTGCGGAGCGCCGCAAGGCCCAGAAGAGCGGTGGCGGCGGCGGTCGCCGTCGCAAGAAGTAGCAGCAGGCGCAGTACCCCGGCAGGGGCCGGACACCACGTGGTGTCCGGCCCCTGCCGCGTTCGCCGGGTCACCGGGGGCCCGGGGCGCCGGCCGTGAGGCGTTCGCCGCCCAGCTCCACCGCGGCGCAGCGCCAGCGCTGGTCGGGGCCCTGTTCCAGGCGGAAGGCCATCGCCCGGATCCGGTCGCCCGCGGCGATGCTGGCGAACGCCTCGACCACGCCGGTGGCGGGCTGGGCCCCGCGGCAGTGGCGAAGGACGGGGCGGCTGCCCCGGGAGGCCCCCAGCGGGGTGCTCGGGGCCAGCTCGGCGAGCTGGTCGTAGGCCTCGCCGATGGTGTGGCCGAGCATCCAGTGCACCGGGCGCTGGCCGCTGAGGACCGCGAGCAGGCGTTCGGCGAACCACTGGTGGGGCCGCTGCGGCCGGTGGGGCTGCTGCCTGCGGGACCGCTGCGGAGGTACCGACCGGGGACCGTTCTGGTCGTGTCGGCCGGCGGGCCTCGTCCTGTCCGTGCTCATGATCATCGCCCCCGTTGACCGGGCCCGGTATCTACCGGGCGGTAACTTGTGTTGGGGATCTTCTACGGGTGCGGTCGTCAGCGACGCAAGGGGCCTTCGGGCGCCGATCAGGAACGGGCGGTTTCACCTGTCCGTGGCTCGACCCTTGTGCGGCAAGGGTGAGGGCGGGGGTGACGGGGCCTCGGCCGTGGACGGACGACCCCGGTTGCCGAAACCCGAAAGGGGACGTTCCCACGTATCCTGAGGACGTTTCCCTCTACGAAAGCGACCTGCCATGCGCGTGTACGTCCCCCTGACCCTCTCCGGTCTCGCAGCGGCGCACGGTGCGGGCGAGGTCGGCCCCGGACCGCTGACCGCCTACGCGGTGACCCCCGGGCTGCGCGAGTGGTACGTCTCCGACGACATCGAGGAACTGGAGTACGCGGCGCTCAACCGGGCCGCCGCCGCCTCGCTCCGGATGATCGCCGGGAGCCCGGACGAGGTGCGCCGCCGGGTCGTCGTCGCCGTCGACGTACCGGACGGGGCCGCCGCGGCCGATCCCGACCACGGGCTGAGCGCGGCGTCGCTCGGCGAGGTGCGGATCGCTGCCGCGCTGCCGCTGGCCAAGGCGGCGGCGGTGCACGTGGACGCCGACGACGCGGAGAAGGACGTGGCCGCCGCGGCGGACGCCCTGGGGGCGGCGGACCTCGGCGACGGCGACGCGCAGTTCACCGTGGACGGCGCCGAGGACCACGAGCTGCTCTGGTTCGGCGTTCAGGAGATTCCGCAGCTCATCGGCTGAGTCGGCGCTGACTCGGTGGCGTTGTCGGACCCGGCGGGTATTTTTTCTGTATGACTTCCGGGACGACACGCACACATCTGGTCTGGGACTGGAACGGCACGCTGCTCGACGACACCCATGCCGTCATCCAGGCGACGAACGCCGCGTTCGCGGAGGTCGAGCTGGCGCCGATCACGCTGGAGCAGTACCGGGAGATGTACACCATCCCCATACCCCGGTTCTACGAGCGGTTCCTGGGCCGGCTGCCCACCGAGGCCGAGTGGGAGCGAATGGATGCCATCTTCCACCGGTACTACGCGGAGCAGCGGGTGGCCTGTGGGCTCACCGCCGGGGTGGAGGAGCTGCTGCACCAGTGGCAGCGGGCCGGGCGCAGTCAGTCGCTGCTGAGCATGTACGGGCACGAGCAGCTCGTGCCGGTGGTGCGGGGGTACGGGATCGAGCCGCGGTTCGTCCGGGTCGAGGGGCGTACGGGGCCGTCCGGCGGGAGCAAGGCGCTCCACATGGAGCGGCACTTTGCTGCGCTGGCCGGGGTGGGGGGCGTGGACGGGTTCTCGCCGGAGAACGCGGTGGTCATCGGGGATGCGCTCGATGACGCGGTGGCGGCGGCGCATGTGGGGGCTCGGGCCGTGCTGTACACCGGGGGGTCGCACAGCCGGAGCAGTCTGGAGGGGGCGGGGGTGCCGGTGGTGGACAGCCTGGGGGAGGCGGTGGCGTTGGCGGAGACGTTTGCCGCGTAGGGGTGGGCCTGTGCGGGGTGCGGGGTGCTGTGGTGCGGGCTTTTCGGGGCGCTGCCCCGGGCCCCGGTCCTCAAGCGCCGGACGGGCTTGAAGTGCCCTCAAGCGCCGGGCGGGCTGAACAGATGTCCTCAATCGCCGGACGGGCTGGAAGGTGCGCCGGGCGGGCTTGAAAAGCTCGTCGGGTGGGCTGGGAAGGCAGGTGGGCTTCAGTTGGGGTGGTTCGACTTGAGTACCTTCAGGAACTCCCTCATCCAGGCCGCGTGGTCCGGCCAGGCCCTCGAGGAGACCAAGGCGCCGTCCACCACCGCCTCCGTGTCCTGGAAGGTCGCGCCCGCGCTCTGCATGTCCGGTTCCAGGGCCAGGTAGGCCGTGACGTTGCGGCCGCTCAGGTTGCCGGTGGCGGCGGTGATCAGGGGGCCGTGGCAGATCTGGGCGACCGGGCGGTCCGCGGAGAAGAAGGCGCCGACGATCTTCCGCAGCTCGGCGTTGTTGCGGAGGTACTCGGGGGCGCGGCCGCCAGGGATCACCAGGGCGATGTAGGCCCCGGGGTCGACCTCGGAGAAGGACAGATCGGCGGGCCAGGTGTAGCCGGGCTTCTCCGTGTACGTGTCGAAGCCGGGCTCGAAGTCGTGGACCACGAAGCGCAGCGTCTTGCGCTCGGGGGCCGCGATGTCGACCTCGTACCCCTCCTCCAGCAGCCGCTGGTACGGGTAGAGGACTTCGAGCGACTCGGCGGCGTCGCCGGTGACGATGAGGATCTTCTGCGGCATGGCGGGCTCCTCGGGGCCGTGGCCCCGATGGCGTGTCGAGGGCCTGAATCCGTGCGGTACGGACAGACTGCCCCGGTTTCGGTGGTTCGCCAAGGCGGCGCGACGCACTGTCCAGAGTGTCAAAGTTCGGGGTGTTCTTTTGTACACAAGCAGCTCATGACGCGGTGGGGTGCGAGGGGGATAGCCTGGTGCCGTGATCAGCGCGATACGCCTCGGGGGCAGCGAAGCCCCCGGCTGCCGCCCGGAGTGCCACCGCACCCGGGCGATCCGCGATCTCCCGACTCCGGACCAGCCGCCGAAAATGGCCGATGTGGTCCCGGGTATCTCTCGAAGCGGCATAGCGTCGACCCAGACCGGAAACCCCGCGTCGTGGCGGTACGCCGCTTTTCTCACCTACGTCACGCAACGGCGCGCGACAGGAGCCAGAGGACATGCAGACCAAGCTGGACGAAGCCAAGGCCGAGCTGCTCGCAGGGGCCGCCAAGGTAGCTGAAAACGGTCCGGGCGGTGGTGTCGGTGGCCCGGGAGGTGCCCCCCGGGCGCGGGTTTCCGCCGCCGGGGCCGACGAGAGCGCCCGTGCCGGTCAGGACACCGTGCTCGCCTACCTCCAGCGCTACTACCTGCATACGGCTCCGGAGGACCTCAGCGGCCGTGACCCGGTCGATGTCTTCGGCGCCGCCGCCTCGCACTACCGGCTGGCCGAGAATCGTCCCCAGGGCACCGCGAACGTCCGGGTGCACACCCCGACCGTCGAGGAGAACGGCTGGACCTGCAGCCACTCCGTCGTCGAGGTCGTCACCGACGACATGCCCTTCCTGGTGGACTCCGTCACCAACGAGCTGTCCCGGCAGGGGCGCGGCATCCATGTCGTGATCCACCCGCAGGTCACGGTCCGCCGCGATGTCACCGGCAAGCTCATCGAGGTCCTCTCCGGCGGACCCGGCATCCCGAAGAGCGGCAAGAGCGCCAAGGGACGCAAGGACGCCAAGGGGGGCAAGGACGAGCTGCCGCACGACGCGCTCGTCGAGTCCTGGATCCACGTCGAGATCGACCGCGAGACCGACCGCGCCGACCTCCAGCAGATCACCGCCGACCTGCTGCGCGTCCTGTCCGACGTACGGGAGACCGTCGAGGACTGGGGGAAGATGCGCGACTCCGCCCTCCGGATCGCCGACGACCTGCCCGGCGAACCGCTGGACGACCTCGCCGACGAGGAGGTCCAGGAGGCCCGCGAGCTGCTGCGCTGGCTGGCCGCCGACCACTTCACCTTCCTCGGCTACCGCGAGTACGAGCTCAAGGACAGCGACGCGCTGGCCGCCGTACCCGGCACCGGGCTCGGCATCCTGCGTTCCGACCCGCACCACAGCGAGGACGAGGCCCACCCCGTCAGCCCGTCCTTCGACCGGCTGCCCGCCGACGCCCGCGCCAAGGCCCGTGAGCACAAGCTCCTCGTCCTGACGAAGGCCAACAGCCGGGCCACGGTGCACCGCCCCAGCTACCTCGACTACGTCGGCGTGAAGAAGTTCGACGCCAAGGGCAACGTCGTCGGCGAGCGCCGCTTCCTCGGGCTGTTCTCCTCCGCCGCCTACACCGAGTCCGTGCGCCGGGTGCCCGTCATCCGCCGCAAGGTCGCCGAGGTGGTGGAGGGCGCGGGCTTCTCGTACAACAGCCACGACGGCCGCGACCTGCTCCAGATCCTGGAGACCTACCCGCGCGACGAGCTGTTCCAGACGCCCGTCGACCAGCTCCGTTCCATCGTGACCTCCGTCCTCTACCTCCAGGAGCGCCGCCGGCTGCGGCTCTACCTGCGCCAGGACGAGTACGGGCGCTACTACTCCGCGATCGTCTACCTCCCGCGCGACCGCTACACCACCGGCGTGCGCCTGCGGCTGATCGACATCCTCAAGGAGGAGCTCGGCGGCAACAGCGTCGACTTCTCGGCGTGGAACACCGAGTCGATCCTCTCCCGGCTGCACTTCGTCATCCGGGTCCCGGCCGGCACCGAGCTGCCGCATCTGACGGACGCCGACGCCGACCGCATCGAGGCCCGCCTCGTCGAGGCCGCCCGTTCCTGGGCCGACGGCTTCCAGGAGGCGCTCAACGCCGAGCTGGGCGAGGAGCGCGGCGCTGAACTCCAGCGCCAGTACGGCCACTCGTTCCCCGAGGGCTACAAGGCCGACCACTCGCCGCGCGCCGCCGTGGCCGACCTGGTCCACCTGGAGACCCTCAAGCGCGGCGAGAAGGACTTCGCCCTCAGCCTGTACGAGCCGGTCGGCGCGGGTCCCGGCGAGCGCCGCTTCAAGATCTACCGGACCGGTGAGCAGGTCTCCCTGTCCGCCGTCCTCCCGGCGCTCCAGCAGCTCGGCGTCGAGGTCGTCGACGAGCGGCCGTACGAGCTGCGCTGCGCGGACCGTACGCACGCCTGGATCTACGACTTCGGGCTGCGGATGCCCCTGGCCAACGGCAACGGCGGCTACCTCGCCGACGACGCCCGCGCCCGCTTCCAGGAAGCCTTTGCCGCCGTCTGGAAGGGCGAGGCGGAGAACGACGGCTTCAACGCGCTGGTGCTGGGCGCCGGGCTGAACTGGCGGCAGGCCATGGTGCTCCGCGCCTACGCGAAGTACCTGCGGCAGGCCGGATCCACCTTCAGCCAGGACTACATGGAGTCCACGCTCCGCAACAACGTCCACACCACCCGGCTGCTCGTCTCGCTCTTCGAGGCCCGCATGTCGCCCGGCCGCCAGAGCGCCGGCACGGAGCTGACCGACGGGCTCCTGGAGGAGCTGGACGGAGCCCTGGACCAGGTCGCCTCGCTCGACGAGGACCGGATCCTGCGCTCCTTCCTCACCGTCATCAAGGCCACCCTGCGCACTAACTTCTTCCAGCACACGGAGGACGGCACGCCGCACTCCTACGTCTCGATGAAGTTCGACCCGCAGGCCATCCCGGACCTGCCCGCGCCCCGCCCGGCGTACGAGATCTGGGTCTACTCGCCGCGCGTCGAGGGCGTCCACCTGCGCTTCGGCAAGGTCGCCCGCGGCGGGCTGCGCTGGTCGGACCGGCGCGAGGACTTCCGTACGGAGGTCCTCGGCCTGGTCAAGGCGCAGATGGTGAAGAACACCGTCATCGTCCCCGTCGGCGCCAAGGGCGGCTTCGTCGCCAAGCAGCTCCCGGACCCGTCCGTGGACCGCGACGCCTGGTTCGCCGAGGGCGTCGCCGCCTACCGCACGTTCATCTCCGCGCTGCTCGACATCACCGACAACATGGTGGCCGGCGAGGTCGTGCCGCCCGTCGACGTGGTCCGGCACGACGAGGACGACACCTACCTCGTCGTCGCCGCGGACAAGGGCACCGCGAGCTTCTCCGACATCGCCAACGAGGTCGCCGTCGCGTACGGCTTCTGGCTCGGCGACGCGTTCGCCTCCGGCGGCTCGGCCGGTTACGACCACAAGGGCATGGGTATCACCGCCCGGGGCGCCTGGGAGTCCGTCAAGCGGCACTTCCGGGAGCTGGGCCACGACACCCAGACCGAGGACTTCACCGTCGTCGGCGTCGGCGACATGTCCGGCGACGTGTTCGGCAACGGCATGCTGCTCTCCGAGCACATCCGCCTCGTCGCCGCCTTCGACCACCGGCACATCTTCATCGACCCGAACCCGGACGCCGCCACCTCGTACGCCGAGCGGCGCCGGCTCTTCGACGTGCCCCGCAGCTCCTGGGCCGACTACGACACGGGCCTGCTCTCCGCGGGCGGCGGGATCCACCCGCGCAGCGCCAAGTCGATCCCGCTCAACTCGCACATCCGCGAGGCGCTCGGCATCGACCCCTCGGTGAGCAAGATGACGCCCGCCGACCTGATGCAGACCATCCTCAAGGCCCCCGTCGACCTGGTGTGGAACGGCGGCATCGGCACGTACATCAAGGCCGTCTCCGAGTCGAACGCCGACGTCGGCGACAAGGCCAACGACGCGATCCGCGTCAACGGCGAGGACCTGCGGGCCAAGGTCGTCGGCGAGGGCGGCAACCTCGGCGCCACCCAGCTCGGCCGGATCGAGTTCGCCCGCAACGGCGGCCGGATCAACACCGACGCGATCGACAACAGCGCCGGTGTGGACACCTCCGACCACGAGGTGAACATCAAGATCCTGCTCAACGGTCTGGTCCGGGACGGCGACATGACCGTCAAGCAGCGCAACAAACTGCTCGCCGACATGACCGACGAGGTCGGCGCGCTCGTCCTGCGCAACAACTACGCGCAGAACGTCGCGCTCTCCAACGCCTCCGCCCAGGCCCCGTCCCTGCTCCACGCCCAGCAGCGCTTCATGCGCCGGCTGGAGCGCGACGGCGCTCTCGACCGGGCGCTGGAGTTCCTGCCCGCCGACCGGCACATCCGGGAGCTGCTGAGCAACGAGAAGGGGCTCAGCCAGCCCGAGCTGGCCGTGCTGATCGCCTACACGAAGATCACGACGGCGGACGAGCTGATCTCCACCGTCCTGCCGGACGACCCGCACCTGCAGAAGCTGGTGCACGCCTACTTCCCGAGCGAGCTGCGCGAGCGGTTCCCCGAGGCGGTCGACGGGCATGCGCTGCGGCGCGAGATCATCACGACGGTCCTGGTCAACGACACGGTCAACACCGCGGGTTCGACCTTCCTGCACCGGCTGCGCGAGGAGACCGGGGCGTCGATCGAGGAGATCGTGCGGGCCCAGTTCGCGGCCCGCGAGATCTTCGGCCTGTCCCGGGTGTGGGACGCCGTCGAGGCGCTCGACAACAAGGTTTCCGCCGATGTCCAGACGCGGATCCGGCTGCACTCGCGGCGGCTGGTCGAGCGCGGTTCGCGCTGGCTGTTGGGCAACCGGCCGCAGCCCGTCGCCATCGCGGAGACCATCGAGAGCTTCCGGGACGGTGTCGCGCGGGTCTGGGACGAGCTGCCGAAGCTGCTCAAGGGCGCGGACCTGGACTGGTACCACTCGATCCTGGACGAGCTCACCTCGGTGGGCGTCCCGGACGAGCTGGCGGTGCGGGTGGCCGGGTTCTCGTCCGCCTTCCCGGCGCTGGACATCGTGGCCATCGCGGACCGTACGGGGCAGGAGCCGTTGGAGGTCGCCGAGGTCTACTACGACCTCGCGGACCGGCTGCGGATCACCCAGCTGATGGACCGGATCATCGAGCTGCCGCGGGCCGACCGCTGGCAGTCCATGGCCCGCGCGTCCATCCGCGAGGACCTGTACGCGGCGCATGCGGCGCTCACGTCGGATGTGCTGAGCGTGGGGAACGGGTCCTCGACGCCGGAGCAGAGGTTCCTGGCGTGGGAGGCGAAGAACGCGGCGATTCTGGCTCGGTCGCGGTCGACGCTGGAGGAGATCCAGGGGTCGGAGGCGTTTGATCTGGCGAATCTGTCGGTGGCTATGCGGACCATGCGGACGTTGTTGCGTACGCACGCGTAGGTGTTGCCGTACGGGGGTGAGGGGGCCGGGGCCTGTTTGGGCGCCGGCCCCCTCGGCGTGGGGTTCCGTCCTCAAACGCCGGACGGGCTGGAAAAGATGCCCTCAAGCGCCGGGCGGGCTGGGGTTGGCCGGACGGGCTGGAGAAGGTGCCCTCAATCGCCGGGCGGGCTGGGGTTGGCCGGGCGGGCTGGAGAAGATGTCCTCAAGCGCCGGACGGGCTGGATTTCGTGAACGCCTCGTACTCCGCCACCACGTCCTTCGCCGGGCCGTCCATCCTCAGCGTGCCCGCCTCCAGCCACAGTGCCCGGTCGCAGGTCTCGGTGATCGACTTGTTGCTGTGGCTGACCAGGAAGACCGTGCCCGCCTCGGCGCGCAGTTCCTTGATGCGGTCCTTGCTGCGGCGCTGGAACTTCGCGTCGCCCGTGGACAGGGCCTCGTCGATCAGGAGTACGTCGTGGCTCTTGGCCGCCGCGATGGAGAAGCGGAGCCGCGCGCCCATGCCCGAGGAGTACGTGCGCATCGGCAGCGTGATGAAGTCGCCCTTCTCGTTGATGCCGGAGAAGTCGACGATCTCGTCGTAGCGTTCGCGGATCTGCTCGCGGGTCATGCCCATCGCGAGTCCGCCCAGCACCACGTTCCGCTCGCCGGTCAGGTCGCCCATCAGTGCCGCGTTCACACCGAGCAGCGAGGGCTGGCCCCGGGTGTGGACCCGGCCCCGCGTCGGCGGAAGCAGGCCCGCGACGGCCTTGAGCAGCGTGGACTTGCCCGAGCCGTTCGAGCCGATCAGGCCGATCGCCTCGCCCTTGTACGCGGCGAAGCTGACGCCCTTCACGGCGTGCACCTTGCGGGCGCCGGGGGGCGCGCGGCGGGTGGTGAGCCGGCTGAGCGCCGAGGTGGCGCTGCCCTTGCCCGTACGGGCGCCATGGACCGTATACGTGATGTGGACGTCGTCGACGACGACCGTCGGGACCCGGTGATCCCCGGGGGTGTTCCTGCCGTCAGCCACGTCCGTAGGTCTCCTCGGCCTTCCAGAAGTACACGAATCCGGCCACGCCGCAGAGCAGGGCCCAGCCCAGTGCCGCCGCCCACACGTGCGCCGGCAGCCCGCTGTAGCTGTCGATGAGCGCGTACCGCATGAGGTTGATGTAGAGCGCCGCCGGGTTGTACTCCAGCAGCACCATTACCGCGTGCGGCACCCGGTCGCCGGCCAGCAGGTGGTCCAGGCTCCACATGACGCCCGACGAGTACATCCAGGTCCGCAGCACGAACGGGGTCAGCTGGGCGATGTCGGGGGTCTTGGCCGTCAGCCGGGCCATGGCCATCGACAGGCCGGTGTTGAACAGGGCCTGGAGCGCCAGCGCCGGGATCGCCAGCAGCCAGGACGGGCGCGGGTACTGGCCGAACAGCAGCAGGATCAGGGTCAGTGCCCCCAGCGAGAACAGCAGTTGCTGCAGTTGCTGGAGCGCCAGCGCCACCGGCAGCGAGGCGCGCGGGAAGTGCAGGGCCCGCACCAGGCCGATGTTGCCGCTGATCGCCCGCGTGCCCGCGGTGATCGAGCTGCTGGTGAAGGTCCAGATGAAGACCCCGGTGACCAGGAACGGGACGAAGTCCTCCACCCCGCGCCTGGTGTCCATCAGGACGCCGAAGATGAAGTAGTAGACCGTCGCGTTCAGCAGCGGCGTCATGATCTGCCAGATCTGGCCGAGCTTCGCCTGGCTGTACTGGGCCGTCAGTTTGGCCGTCGCGAATGCCGTGATGAAGTGCCGGCGCCCCCAGAGCTGCCGGATGTACGCGGGCAGCGACGGCCGGGCGCCGCTGACCTTCAGGCCGTGCCGGGCGGCCAGGGCCGCCAGCTCACCGGGCGCGTAGGCGGGGACGGCCCGGGCGGGAGTGCTCACCGGGGACGGCGGTGCTGCTGTCTGGCTCACCACGAACGATCGCTTTCGACGGAAGCGGGAGGGAAGGGAGGGGACGGTACGGTCCCGTGGGGACGCCCTCGTTGGGACGGGACCGTATCGTCGTAACGCTGAGAGTAGGACGCTTCTACGTCGCAACGCAACCGTTTCGTCGCGGCCGACTATCATGCGGGCCATGACCACCGAACGGGGAACCCGCCGCCGTGCCCCCGCAGGCGCCGCCGTCCTGCGCGAGGACGTGACCGACGCCATCCGCGCCGCCGTCTTCGAGGAACTCGCCGCGGTGGGGTTCGCCCGGATGTCCATCGAGGGCATCGCCCGGCGCGCGGGCGTCGGCAAGACCGCCGTCTACCGCCGCTGGAAGTCCAAGCTGGCGCTCGTCCTCGACCTGGTCGCGGCCGTCGCCGCCCAGGGGATGCCCGCCCCGGCCACCGGCTCGTTGTACGGGGACGTGCGCGCCGTCCTCGAACTGGCCGCCTACGCCCTGCGCCACCCGGTCGCCTCGCAGGTCATCCCGGACCTGCTGGTCGAAGCGGCCCGCAATCCGGAGATCTCCGAGGCGATCAAGACCGCGCTCCTGGACCAGCAGCAGGGCGTCGCCGCCGTGGTGGTGCGGGAGGCGGTGGCCCGGGGGGAGCTGCCGGAGGGAAGCGATCCGGACCGGGCGCTCGACCTGATCGTCGGGCCGCTGTACTGGCGGCTCGTCGTCGTCCGCGGCGAACTGCCGAAGGGCTACCTGGACGATCTGGCCGCCTCGGCGGTCGCCGCCCTCAAGCGCGCCGGCTGAGAGCGGCCCGGCCCGGCCCGGCGCGGCCCGGTCCGTTGTCCTGCCCGCGGACCCTCAACCCGTCGCCGCCACCCGCGCCAGCACCTCGCCCGTGCGCGGGCTGAACGTCAGCACCGTCGCGTTCTCGGGCAGCCGCTGGTAGCGGGTCAGCAGCAGCCACCGCACCCCGTACCGGGCGGTGATCCCGTCCCGCCGGGCCTGCGGGGTCGACGCATCGAGGTAGGCGGCCACCGCCCGGCTCCTCTCCCGCCGCTCCGTGGTCGCGAGCCCCGCGTCGGGCAGCGCGTCGGCCAGCACGTACGCCCCGTGCCCGGCCAGCGCGTACATCGCCGGGCGGCTGTCCGTCAGGACCACCTCGCCCGGGGGCACGTACGCGGTCGCCCAGGCGTACGGTTCCCCGGCCGCCCGTACCCCCTCGGCCGCCGGAGGCCCCGTGGTCCGGCCGGCGGCGGGGGTGCGCGCGGCGGTGAGCCCGTTGTAGTACGGCCACAGCGCCGCCACGGTCACCGCGCACACGACGGCGAACGCCCACCGCCACACGGTCGGCCGGATCCGGGTCCGCGTCCGGACCGCGATCAGGGCGAGGCACCCGATCGCCGCGCCGACCGCCGTCGGCGGGTGGACCAGCAGGACGAGCCCGAGCAGGAGGCCGATCCCGGCCGCCTCCGCCCACCGGGGCGTCCGGCCGGGCTTGGGGTCGCCGGGGCGGGCGGCCCTCGCGGCCGCGTGACCGGTCCACGCCCACAGATGCAACGTGACCGCGACCGCGAACGTGCTCGGCGCGCTCCAGCGGGCCGGGTCCGCCCAGTGGATCAGGGCCAGCGGCACCAGCACGAGCACCGGCACCCAGCGGTTCGGGGTCAGCAGCCGGGTGAGCCGGCCGATCCCGGTGAGCAGGAGCAGCAGGTTCACCGACGCGGCCACCGCCACGACGGACGGGCCCGAGAAGCCGGTGGCGCGGGCGGCCAGCCCTTGGAGCAGCGCGTACGGGGAGTAGTGGGCGCTCGCCACGGCGGGCAGGTCGGTCATCGGGAACGCTGGGTGCAGCAGGTTCACCCGCAGCCGTTCGACGACCGCCGCCTGGAGCCCGGCCTCGCAGCACAGCGGAGCCTGCCAGGCCGCCGCCGACAGCACCGCCCACAGCAGTCCGCCCAGCACGAGGTACGGCGACGGCAGCCACAGGGGCGGCCGGGCCGCCCCGCCGGACCCGTTGCCTCCGGTCGCGGCGGGCGACAGATCGGAGGACGACAGATCGGAGGACGAGAGGTCGGAGGGCGGGATTCCGGAGGACGGGGCGGAGGAGGCAGCGGAGAAGAGGGGCACATCCCATGGGTTCCGTGCGGCGGGCCCGCTCTCCCCGCCGCCACCCGTCCGAGGGATTCCGGACCACGGCTCCCGATGCCCGCCCTAAGGCGTGTCCGCCAGAAGCCGGTCCGCGACCCGGGCCGCAGCCCCGCCGTCGTCCAGGTCGCAGTAGTCGCGGCGGAAGCTCTCGTACGCGTCGGCGTGCCGGGCCGCCAGCGAACCGGTGTCGCGCAGCGCCTGCGCCACCTCGTCCGTCGTGACCAGCAGCGGCCCCGGCGCCCGGGTCTCGAAGTCCAGGCAGAAGCCGCGCACGGTGTCGCGGTAGTGCTCCAGGTCGTACGTGTGGAAGAGCATCGGCCGGCCCGTCAGCGCGAAGTCGAACATCAGCCCCGCGTAGTCCGTCACCAGGACGTCGGCCACCAGCAGCAGCCCGGCCGCCCCCGGGTGCCCGGACACGTCGAGCACACCGGGCCCGGTCGGGATGCTCCCCGTGACCCGGGGGTGGCGGCGCACCAGCACCGTGTGGCCGGGGCCGAGCGCCCGCGCCAGGGCGGGCAGGTCGAGCGCCGGATCCCAGCGGTACGGGCCGGGGGCGGGGGCCGTGCGGTCGGCGGAGGCGGCCGGGGGGTGGGCCAGGTGGTCGCGGTAGGTCGGGGCGTACAGCACGACCCGGTGGCCCTCCGGGATCCCGAGCCCGCGCCGCACCGCATCGGCGGCCTTGTCCCGGTCGGGCGGGAACAGCACGTCGTCGGCGGGCGACCCGGCCTCCAGCACCTCGCCCGTGTACGCGAGCGACCGGCGTAGCCACGGGGTGGCGAAGCGGCTCGGTGAGACCAGTACCGACCATTGGGCCGACCGCTGCGGCAGGGTGGCGAGGTACTGGTGGTCGGCGTAGAGGGTGTCCGCCAGACCGCCGCCGAACCGGCCGAGCGGAGTGCCGTGCCAGGTCTGGACGACCGTCTGCCCCGGACGCCGCTCGAACCACCCGGGCAGCTGCTCGTCCGTGACGATCCGGCGGGAGCGGGCCAGCGCCTCGTACCAGGCGGGGCTGTGCACAGGGACGGCCCGCGCGCCGGGTGGTACGTGGGTGGCGCGGCCGGGGGTGGTACCCGTGACCCACAGGTGCTCGGTCTCCGTGCCCCGGCGCACGAGCTCGGCGTGCACGGCGCGCGGGGAGTCGCCGCCCGCGTAGAGGACGGTGTCGCGGAGCGGGAGCGACGGCGTGTGCCGGTCGCGGTGGTACGCGGCGCGCAGGAGCCGCCTGCCGTACGCGCTCCGCCCGGCCGCCGGCAGGCCCGGTTCCGCGACCACGGACAGCCGGTCGCCGTGCCGCCGCTCCAGACGCAGCCCGTTCTCGCCGCCGTCGCCGCCGCTGTCGCCGCAGGGCAGGAGCGCGGCGGCGGAGCCGAGGACGCGTACGGGGCGGCCGTCGTCCAGGCGGACCTCCCAGCGTCCTTCCGGGAGCGGCGGAACGATCAGCGCGGAGAACCGGGCCGGTGCGCCGGCGGGGGAGGCGTCGGCGGGGGGGCCGGCGCTGGCCCCGGCCTCGGCCTCGGCCCCGGAGCTGTCTCCGGCGCTGGCTCTGGCCCCGGCCCGGGTTCCGGCCCCGGAGCTGTCTCCGGGACCGGCGGCCTGGGTCCCGTCCGGGCTTCCGCCTTGGGCTCCGGCCTGGGCCTCGGCCCCGGGCTCGGGCTCGGCTCCGGCTCCGGTGTGGGCTCCGGCTCCGGCCTCGGCTCCGGTCTGAGCCCCGGCCCCGGCCCCGCCCTGGGGCCTGCCCAAGGCCTCGACTCCGTCCCCGGTCTGGGCTCCGGCCTCGGTCTGGGCTCCGGCTCCGGCTCCGCCGTGGGCCCCTGCCCCGGCTCCAGCCTCGGCTCCGCGCTGGGCCCGGGCGTCGGCCCTGGCTCCCGTCTCGGCCCCGGGCTCAGGCTCGGCCCCGCCCCCGGCCTCAGCTCCCTCCGGGGCCTCGATCCCGCCCCCGCTCGGAGCTCCGCCCCAAGTCCCCTTCGCGAGCGGCCCCATGACTGTCTCGGCGACCGGGATCGTGACCGTCTCGTGCAGCGTCTCGTGGTGCAGGACCAGACGGCTGCCGGAGGTCTCCGGTCCGCCGTCGGCCGGACGCTCCCGGGTGTACGCCCCCCGGATGCGCAGGCCCCCATCCGGCGTGCGCTCCACCCCGTCCGCGTACGGGAACCCCGCCAGGTCCAGCACCAGGTCGCCCGCCGGGTCCGCGTACGCGGGCGGCGGCAGGTCCGGGGCGGCGGGCAGCGGGGCGTGGGTGCCGTCGGCGAGCAGCAGCCGGACCCGCCACCGCGCCCCGCTCTCCGCCTCGACCTCGCGGGGGGCCCGATGCGGGGCGGGCGGGGCGCCGGCGAGTTCGGCGAGCGGCACGCGCACCGTGAACGCGACCCCGTGCACCCCGGCCGCCTGGTCCGCCCTGGCCACCCAGTCCGGCCCGTGCGCCCCGTCCGCCCGGTCTACCCGGTCCGCCCCGGCCGCCCCGGCCACCCGGTCCGCCCCGTCGGCCCCGGCCACCCGGTCCACCTGGTTCGCTCCGGCCACCTGGTCCGCCCGGTCCGCTCCGGCCGCCCGGTCCACCCCGTCCGCCCCGGCCGCCAAGGCCGGCACCGCAGCCCCGCCTGCCGCATTCGCCTCGTCCGCGCCGCCGCTCCCGCCGCCCCCGCCGGCCTCCGCGTACTCCACCGGGCAGAAGTGCTCCTCGCTCCCGTCGCGCGTCAGCAGCAGCGCCGTGGGCCTGCTCCCGCCGAAGAAACGGCCCGTTAGTTCCAGCGGGGCCTCGTCCGCCTCGACGCCCGCCTCCGGCCCCTGGGGCCGGTGTCCTTCGGCCAGGGCCCGCAGCCGTGACACGGTCAGCCGGAGCCGGCCGCCCCGGTAGTCGAGCACCGCCCGTCGCCCGTCGCCCAGGTCGTGCGTCAGCGGCTGGTCCGCGCCCGTGTCCGGAGCGCGTACCGCCACCCGGCGGACCGCCCCGGGTCCCGCGATGACCAGGCCCACCAGCCAGCCGCCGCTCCCCGCCGTCGCGGGCAGCCGGTCCGGGTCCAGGACCATCTCGAAGCCCGCGTGGTCGTAACCGTGCAGCTCCTGACCGGAGTTCACCGTCGCCTCGGGCGCGGACACGGAACGCACCGGCACCGGCCGCACCTGCCTTCCCCGCTCGGCCCGGACCATCCCCACCGTGAGCCGCTGCCGGGCGGAGGCGGCGGGAAGGTTGCGCAGATACGCGTAACCGCGCAGCCGCAGCTTCCCGTCCGCACCCCAGCGCGCATCGAGCAGCCGCGCCACCGCCGGGATGTCCGTGCGCGCGAGCCGGGCGCTCGCGCCGCGCACGCCGGGGTATACCGCCCGCCGCCGCCCCGGGGGGCCCTGGACGGCGAACGTGCCCGCCCCGTTGACCCGTTCGAAGGCGAGGACCTCCAGCAGTTCCGCCAGGCGTCGCTCCCGCACCAGCGTCCACTTGATGCGCAGCTCCACCGGCAGCCCCTCCAGCGCCCCCGGTCCCGCCCGGTCGACGAAGGCCCCGGCGCCCTCCAGGAACGCCGCCCGGTACGCCTCGCCCCCCATCGGCAGGCCGTCCAGGAAGTACCCGAAGTCGTCGCGCAGACAGGACGTGTCGTACGCCCGCCGCAGCGCCGCGTCCCGGCCGCCCAGGAACGCGCTGACCTGCTCGCACGCGGCGATCCGGTCCCGTACGCCCGTGACGTCCGTCCGCCGCCGGGTGATCGAGCCCTCCCGCACCCGCCAGTAGTAGACGTGCTCGGCCAGGACGTCGACCGAGCCCGCGAGGTGGTGCGCGGGGATCATCACCGGGGTGTCCTCGTACAGCTTGCCCTCGGGGAAGGCGAAGGCGTGCGCGTCCCAGAAGGAGCGCCGGAACACCTTGTTCCACGCCACCCGGTCGGCCAGCAGACGTGGATCCCGGGTGATGTGGGTGCGGGCACGCGTGGCGGTCAGCCAGCGGTACTGCCAGGCCTGCCGGCGCCCCTGGCCGGTCAGCCGCCACACATTGCCGGTCACCAGATCGGAACCGGTCGACTCCAGCGAGGCCGTCATCCGCTCGTACGCGTCGTGCACGACGATGTCGTCGCTGTCGGCGAACGCCACGTAGGGGACGGTGGGGGTGGTGTGCCGGACACCGGTGTTGCGGGCGGCGCTCAGGCCGGCGTTCTTCTGCCGGATCAGCCGGAAGCGGTCGTCCCGCGCGGCGAATTCGGCGGCGATCCGGGCGCTTCCGTCCGTCGAGCCGTCGTCGACCATGACCACCTCGATCGCGTCGAGGGTCTGTTCCGCCACCGACCGCAGGCAGTCCTCGAGGTAGGCCTCGACGTTGTGGACGGGGACGACGACGCTGAGGAGGGGTGGCTTCATGTCCTGGTCAACAGGGGGCGGGTCCCGGGGTCACCGGCGCTGACCCGAACGGGTGAACGCGGGCCCTCGGTCGTCCCGGCCCGCGATTACGCTCGGCTGCCATGCCCACCCGAGCTTCCGTGGTTACCCGAGCTTCCGAGCCCACCCGGGTCCCCGTGCCCACCCGGGTCCCCGTGCCCACCCGGGTCTCCCTGCCCACCCGGGCCTCCGTGAAGCGGTTCGTGCGTCGCCAGGCCATGCGGGCCGCCTACCGCACCGACCTGCGCCGCCCCCTCGACCCGGACCTCGCCGTCTACGGGGCGTACTGGAACCGGGGCGTCGCCTGCAATCCGGCCGCCATCCACGCCAAGGCCCGCGAACTGGTCCCGCACATCCGGGGCCTGTGGGTCGTCTCCTCCCGGCATCGCGACCGGATGCCGGCCGGGGTGCCGTACGTCATCGAGGGCTCGCGCCCCTACTGGCGGGCCATGGCCACGGCCACCTACCTCGTCAACAACTCCAGCTTTCCCGGCGGTTTCACCAAACGCCCCGGTCAGCGCTATCTCCAGACCCACCACGGGACCCCGCTCAAGACCATGGGGCTCGATCAGCGCGCGTACCCCGCCCTCGCCCGCAAGACCGACTTCGGGAAGATCCTCGCCCATGTCGGCCAGTGGGACTTCAGCCTCTCCGCCAACCCGCACACCACCGAGGTGTGGGACCGCGTCTACCCGGGCGCGTACGAACGGCTCGACCTCGGGTATCCCCGTAATGACGTCTACTTCACCGCCACCTCCGACGACATCGCGAAGATCCGTGCCGAGCTGGGCATTGCCGAGGGGCAGACCGCTCTGCTTTACGCTCCTACCCACCGCGACTACCGCACCGGCTTCGTCCCCGACCTGGACCCGGAGCGGTTGGCGCGCGAACTGGGAACGGAGTACGTGGTGTTGGTGCGTGCCCACTACTTCTACGGGCGGTCGGCCGGACTCGGCGAGAGCGCGCCGACCGGGCGCGTCATCGACGTCACCGCGCATCCCCGGGTCGAAGAACTCTGCCTCGCCGCCGACGCGTTGATCGCCGACTACTCCTCCCTGATCTTCGACTACGCCTGCCTCGACCGCCCGATCGTCGTCCACGCCCCCGACTGGTCCGCCTACCGGGCCACGCGCGGCACCTACGTCGATCTGCTCTCCGGGCGGGCCGGCGACACCCCAGGGCCCGTCACCACCACCCCGGACGAGCTGGCCGACGTGTTCCGGACGGGGACGTGGCGGTCACCGGAGGCGGCCGCGTCGCGCACCGCGTTCCGGGAGCGGTTCTGCCCGTACGACGACGGCGGCGCGGCGGAACGCGTCGTACGGAGGTTCTTCGCCCCGGCCGGCTGACCCGGGGCCGCGCCCGCCACTCGAATGGCCCAAGACGCGATCCCCGTGCCGATTCCTCCGTGCCGCGCGGTCGTTGTGCCCAACAGCTCGCTCACCCCGCCATGTTGGGAGACGTCCATGCACCGGTCCGCCTACGAGCAGATGGAACTCTGCGTCAAGGAGTATCTGCCTGCCGAAGGGCCCGCATCCGGTCACGGCGCCTACCGTGTCGTCGACCTCGGGTCGCGGATCTCCGGCAAGCAGACCCGTACCCACCGGGCGCTCCTCGCCGGGCACCCCATCGACTACTTCGGCGTCGATGTGCAGGACGGGCCCAACGTGGACGCCGTGATGAAGAAGCCGTACCGCATCCCCGCCCGCTCCAACAGCGCCGATGTCGTCCTCTCCGGGCAGGCGTTCGAGCACATCCCGTTCTTCTGGGCCTCCATGCTGGAGATCGCGCGGATCCTGAAGCCGGGCGGGCACGCGTTCGTCACCGCCCCCTCGCGCGGCCATGTCCACGACGCGCAGGACTGCTGGCGCTACTACCCCGACGGCTTCCGGGCGCTCGCCGCGCACTCCCGGCTCGAACTGCGCGAGGCCTACACCGACTTCCCGCCGCGCAAGGGCATCTGGCACGACTACCGGGCCATCGACAAGAAGGCCGCCTACTGGGGCGACTCCGTCGGCGTCTTCCGCAAGCCGCAGCGCTATCCGCGCCTGACCATGTTCGCCGTACGGGAGTTGGCGGTGTGGTGGGCGAACCGGGTCGGCGGGGTGGACTCCGTGCCGCTGCCCCCGCCGCTCGACGGCCGCGAGGAGTGCGGACGCCCGAAGGCCGTGCCCGCGCAGACGCCCTCACTCGAACAGGACCCGCCCCGATCAATGGCAGGTTGACGAAAGGTGACATGCGCCACAAACCGCGCGTACTGTCCCGGGGCATGGCTTGGCGCAACGCCGTCAACGGCGTCCTTCAGCAGCTCACCGGATATCAGCTCAGGCGCGTCACGGTGCCCGCCGCCCGCACCGCCCCCGCCGCTCCCGCAGCGGCGTCGGCCGTCGCTCCGGCCGTGACTCCCGCCCCCGCTCACGTACCCCCGGCGGCCGCGAAGCCCAAGGCGAAGAAGCCCGCGCTCGCGTTCCCGGAGGACTACGACGACGAGGCGAAGGACATCATCCGCGCGGTCAAGCCGTACTCGATGACCTCGCCGGAGCGGCTCAACGCCTTCATCCTCGCCACCCGCCACATCGCCCGGCACAACATCCCCGGTGACATCGTCGAGTGCGGTGTCTGGCGCGGCGGTTCCATGCAGGCCTGTGCCCGGACCCTGCTGTCCGTCGGGGAGACCGAGCGCGACCTGTACCTCTTCGACACGTACGAGGGCATGACCCCGCCCACCGCCGAGGACCTGCGGCGTGACGGCCGGCCGGCCCAGGAGCTGCTGGACGCCCAGGGCAAGGACCGGCCGATCTGGGCCGTCGCCTCGCTGGAGGACGTCAAAGCGGGCTTCGACAACGTCCCGTACCCGAAGGAGCGCGTCCACTACGTGCGGGGGCGGGTCGAGGACACCGTCCCCGGGCAGGCCCCCGAGCAGATCTCGATCCTGCGCCTGGACACCGACTGGTACGCCTCCACGAAGCACGAACTGGAGCACCTGTACTCCCGGTTGGTCAGCGGCGGCATCCTCCTGATCGACGACTACGGCTACTGGCAGGGCTCGCGCCAGGCGGTCGACGAGTTCCTCGACAAGACCGGTGAGCAGCTCCTCCTGCTGCGGATGGACGAGGGCCGGATCGCCGTCAAGCCCTGACGCCACGTCTCCAGGCCCAAGCCCCGTGCCCTTCCCGGTACGGGGCTCGAACGCGCTCCCGGCACGCCCCCGGGTGCCCGACTCCGCCCTCCGCGTCACCCGAACGGACCCCCTCGGGTGACCCGTCCTCCCGGCGCGGGTTGTACCCCATGGCCCCCGGCGGGCCCTCCACGCCCCCGAAGCCCCAGTCCCCGGAAGGATCGTGCGCCGCGATGGCACCCCGTCTCACCGTCGTCGTCCCCCTCTACAACGTCGAGGAGTACCTCGGTGCCTGCCTGTCCTCGCTCGCCGAACAGACCATGCCGGACCTGGAGGTCGTCCTCGTCGACGACGGCTCCACGGACAACGGCCCGGTCGTCGCGCAGGAGTTCGTGGACCGTGATCCGCGCTTCCGGCTGGTCCGGCAGGAGAACGCCGGACTCGGCGCGGCCCGCAACGCCGGGATCCGCGAGGCGCATCCCGAGGCGGAGTTCCTGACGTTCGTCGACAGCGACGACGTCGTGCCGCCCGGCGCATACGCCCGGATGCTCACCGAACTCGACGCCTCCGGCTCCGACTTCGCCACCGGCAACGTGCTCCGGCTGCGGGCGAACGGCGAGCTCGAACAGTCCCCGATGTTCCGCAAGCCGATGGAGAAGGCCCGCCCGGCCACCCACGTCACCCGCGACTGGATCCTTCTCGGCGACCGCATCGCCTGCAACAAGGTCTTCCGCCGCACCTTCTGGGACGAGCACGCCTTCGCCTTCCCGACGGGCGTGCTGTACGAGGACATCGCCGTCGTCCTGCCCGCCCACTTCCTGGCCCACTCGGTCGACGTCGTCGAGGAGCCCGTCTACCACTGGCGCGACCGCGACGGCTCGATCACCACCCGGCGGGCCGTGCCCCGGGGCATCCGCGACCGGGTCGCCGCCGTCACCACCGTCAGCCGCTTCCTCGCCGACCGGGCGGAAGCCGCAGGGCCCGCCGCCGAGGCCAAGCGCCGCTACGACGCCCACGCGCTCTCCGGCGACCTGTGGCTGTTCATCGAGGCCCTGCCGGACGGCGACGCGGAGTTCCACGAAGCCTTCCTGGAGCACGCCGGAGCGTTCGCCGCCACCGTCGAACCCGGCGTCCTCGCCGCACTGCCGCTGCATCTGCGGGTCAAGTGGCAGCTCATCCGCGAACGCCGCCTGCCCGAACTCCTCGCCCTCCTCGCCGACGAGAAGAAGGACCGGGACACCTTCCACGTACGCGGACTGTTCCGCCCCCGCGCCCACCACCCCGCCGTCCGTGACCCGCTGCCACCCGCCACGACCGCGCTGACCGCCGCCGAGCTGCCCGTCCACGCCCACCTCACCGAGGCCGTCTGGCGGGACGGGCTGCTGCGTCTGACCGGGTACGCCTATGTGCGCAACGCCCCGGGCGGGCCGGTCCGGCTCGGCTGGCTGCGGTCCGGGAAGCGGCTGATCCCGCTGCGGACCCGCCCGGTCCCGGGCGACGAGGCCACCGCCCGCTCCGGCCGCTCCCTGCACCGCTACGACCGCGCCGGGTTCGAGGCCGTCGTCGACCCGCGCCGGCTCATCGCCAAGGGCGGTCGCACGACCTGGAAGCCGGAGGCCGTCGTCGTCGGCGCGGGCCGGCCGCGCCGGGGCCCCATGCGGCTCGTCGGCACCCCGGCCCCGCCCGCCGTGACGTACACCGACGAGCGGACCCGGATCGTCCCCGTCCTGTCCGGCAACAAGCTGGAGCTGCGCACCGAACGCGTCGCCGCCGTCCTGACCGGGCAGTCGGCGGTCGAGGACTCCGTGCGCCTGGAGGTGAAGGTCCTCGGCGACGCCGGGCCGGTCGCCCTCAGGCTCACCGAGTGGCGCACCAAGGAGACCCGGGAGTTCGCCCTGCGCGGCTCGCTCGGCTCCCGGGCGGCGGACATCCCGCTCAGCGTCTTCCGGGGCGAGGACGGCATCTGGGGTGTCCAACTCATCGGCGAGGGAAAGCCGTTGACGGTCGCGGCCCGGACCGACGGCCAGGACGGGCGCTATCCGCTGCCCGGCGGCCGTGAGCTGTACGCCGCCCCCAACCCCTCGGGTGACCTCGTGCTCACCGACCGGGCCGTCCAGCCCGTCGTCACCTCCGCCACCTGGGAGGGGACGTCCGGAGAGCTGGTGCTGGAAGGGGCGTTCCCGGCACCCGCCGACGCCGCCCCCCACGAACTCGTCCTGCGGCACAGCGGCCACCACGAGGAGGCCGCCCTCGGGCTGGAGCGGGGAGACGGCGACGGCGACCGCTTCCGGGCCGTGATCACGCCCGCCGCCGTCGAAGGGCCCGGCGGAGCGCTGCCCCTCGCCGAGGGGCGCTGGTACCTCTTCCTGCGCGAGCCGGGGGAGCGGAACCCGGAGGCGTACCGACCGCTCCGGGCGAGCACTCCTCTGCATCCCGCCCTGCCACGTCAACAACACTCAGGCGGACGCGACTTCACCCTCCAGCGGCGCAACCACGACCGGCTCGTCCTGGAATCCGGCAGCGCGCTCCCGGCCGTCGACCGGGGCCCGTACGGGCAGCGCGTCCGGCGCGAGCGGTACGCCGTGCTCCGCTCCGTCGCCCCGGCCGCGACACGCCCCGCCGTCCTCTACTCCAGCTACGACGGCCGCCAGTTCTCCGACTCGCCCCGCGCCATCCACCGCGAACTCGCCGCCAGGGAACCGGACATCGAGCACCTGTGGGTCGTCCGCGACCAGCAGACGGCCGTGCCCGACGGTGTCCGGCCCGTCGCCCTGCACAGCGCCGAGTGGTACCAGGCGCTGGCCCGCAGCCGGTGGATCGTCACCAACACCCACCTCCCCCAGTGGTTCGAGCGGGCCGAGGGCCAGTGCGTCGTCCAGACCTGGCACGGCACCCCGCTCAAGCGCATCGGCCGCGACCTCGCGGGCACCCCGCACGCGGATGCCGCCTACATGGCGTCCATGGAGCACCGGTCCGCCCAGTGGAGCGTCCTCGTCTCCCCGAACAGCTTCTCCACGCCCGTCCTGCGTCGCGCCTTCGGCTACTCCGGCGAGGTCCTGGAGTGCGGCTACCCGCGCAACGACCTGCTGTACGCCCCCGACCGGGACAAGATCGCCGCCGCCGTACGCGAACGGCTCGCGATCCCCGAGGGGCGGCGCGTGATCCTGTACGCCCCCACCTGGCGCGACGACCAGCCCCGGCAGGGCGGACGCTACGGGCTCGATCTCCAACTCGACCTGGAGCAGGCACGGGAGGCCCTCGGCGAGGACCAAGTCCTGCTGGTGCGCCGCCACTACCTCGTCGGCGGGAGCGTCCCCGACACCGCCTTCGTCCGGGACGTCTCGCGCCACCCGGACGTCGCCGAACTGCTGCTGATCAGCGACGCGTTGGTCACCGACTACTCCTCGATCATGTTCGACTTCGCGCAGACCGGCCGCCCGATGCTCTTCCACACCTACGACCTGGCCCACTACCGCGACACCTTGCGCGGCTTCTGCTTCGACTTCGAGCACCGCGCCCCGGGCCCCCTGATCCCCGCATCCGCCGGGATCGTCGCCGCCCTGCGCGACCCGGAGGCCGCCATCGCCGGGCACCGGGAGGCGTACGAGCGGTTCCGGGAGGCGTTCTGCGACCTCGACGACGGGAGCGCCGCCGCCGGGGTCGTCGACCGGATGCTCAAGGGGGAGCAGGCATGAGCGACTTCAGCTGTGTGATCACCGGCGGCGGGGACAGTGAAGGACCCGGGGGCGCCGACGCGCTCCGCGCCTCCGTGGAGTCCGTGCTCGGCCAGTCGCTGCGCGGCTCCGAGGCCGTCGTCGTCCTCGCCTCCGCCACCGACCCGGCCGTCCGCACCGCCGCCCGGACCCTCGCCGACCGGGCCCCCGACCGGGTCCGCCTCGTCCACGCCGACCCGGCCGTCCGCACCACCGGGGCCCTGCGCAACGCGGGCCTGGACGCGGCGAGCGGCCGGTACGTCCTGGTCCTCGGCACCGGCGAACGCCTCCAGCTCCACGCCTGCCGCAACCTCTGGCAGGCGGGCGAGACCAGCCGCGCCGACCTGATCGCCGGCCGCTGGAGCCGGATCGCCGACGAGAGCGGCAAGGAGCGGGAGCCGTCCTGGCAGGGCGAGCTGTACGCCCGCTCCCGCACCCTCGCCCGCTTCGCCGACGCCCCCGAACTCGTCGTCAGGGACGCCCTGGTGACCGGATTCTGCCTGCGCCGCGAGGCCGCCAGGCGGCACGGGCTGCGGTACGAGGAGGACCTGGCGCACGGCGAGATCCTCTTCGGCCCGCTCGCCGCCGCCGCGGTCGGCCGGATCGCCCTGGTCCGCCGGCTGATCGTGACCGGCCGGGCCGTTCCCGACCGGGCCCGCGACCTCACCGCCCTGGTCGAGGCCCACCGCCGGGTCGCCAACACCCTCCTCGCGCGCGGGCTGCCCGAACTGCGCGAGGAGCGGGAGAAGGCGTTCGCCCGCGACCATCTGGTGCCGCTCGCCCGGTCCTTCCCCCGGCTGCCCGCCGCCCGCCGCACCCGGGTCGCCGCGGCCGCCGCCCGCACACTGACCACGCCCGTCCCGCCGGAGCTGCCGCCGCTGGAGCGGGTCGCCGTGAGCCTGCTGGCCCGGGGCGACGCGGAAGGGGTCCTCGCGGCGGCCTACGCGCTGAGCCGGCCCGCCACCGTGTGCGCGCCGCTGACGACGGACGCGGACGGACGGGTCACCTGGGGCGGCGAGGGCAGCAGCGACCGCAAGGGCGGTGGCGGCGACCGTGACACCTCGGGCCCGCCCCTCGACGTCACCGAACTCGGCCACCAGCACCGCCCGTTCGGCGAGCTGCGGCTGATGAACCGGCTCACCCGCTGCTGCGCCGACGGGGACGGCCGCCTGCTGCTCGAAGGGCGCCTCGTGCTGCCCGGCCACAGCGGACCCGGCCCCGAAGCCCCGCTCACCGCCACCCTGGAGTTCCGGTCCCGGGGCGGGGCGCGCGCCGTCGCGTTCCCGGTCGAGGAGGTCCGGCACGACGGCGACGGGATCATCTGGCGCGCGCGGGCCGACGTCTCGCGCCGCCTGCGCCCCGTGGGGGTCCGCGACACGGCGTGGGACGCGCGGCTGACCGTACAGGCCGACGGTCCGGACGGGCCCCGGTCCGTCAGCGATCTGTTCGCCCCGCAGGACCAGGCGGCAGGGGCGGCCCGGTTCGCCGCCCGGCCCCGGCTCGGGCCCTTCGCCGGGGACACCTGGGAGCCCTACATCACGCTGAAGGACCACCTCGCGCTCCGGCTGACGGCCCGCCGCCGCCCGGCCCGCACCACCCGCCGGCTGATCCGCTACGCCACGCACTTCCGGCCCGCCCGCAAGGCGAAGCTCCTCGTCCGGGCCCTCCGCAAGCGCCTCGACCGCTACCGCTCCCGCGGCTTCAAGACCTCCGCCTACAACACCTGGCTCACCCGGCTCCCCGTGCGCCGGGGCTCCGTCGTCCTGGAGAGCCACATGGGCACCTGCTACGGCGACAGCCCCCGCGCCCTCTACGAGGAGATCCGCCGCCAGGGCCTGAAACTGCACGCCACCTGGTCCTACGACCCCGCCCCGGCCGGCTTCCCGGCCGACGCCCGCCTCGTACGCCGCTGGTCCTGGCGCTACCTGTGGGCGCTGGCCCGCGCCGAATACTGGGTCGACAACCAGGGCTTCCCGCAGCAACTGCGCAAGCCCCGGCACACCACGTACCTCCAGACCTGGCACGGCTCCGCGTACAAGCGGATGGGCTTCGACGAGACCCGCGTACGGCTCCAGAACGCCCCGCAGCGCGAACGGCTCCAGCGGGCCGTGGACCGCTTCGACCACTTCCTCGTCCGCTCCGAGCACGACGTGAACACCCTGGCCCGCGCCTACCGGCTGCCCGAGGAGAAGCTCCTGCGCACCGGCTACCCGCGCAATGACGCCCTGATCGCCGAGCGGGAGCGGTCCGAGAGCGAAGGGCGGCTGCCGCGTCCGCCGCTCGCCGGGGAGCTCGGGCTGGCCGACCACAAGAAGACCGTGCTGTACGCACCGACGTTCCGGGGCGGCCCCGGAAAGCAGCGCAGGAGCCGACTCCTGTTGGACGTACGGGAGTTCGCGGAGCGGTTCGGCGACACCCACACCCTGCTCGTCCGGTCCCACTACCTGGAGTCCGCCCGGCTGCCGGTCTGCCCGCCCGGGACCGTCGTCGACGTCTCGCGCCACCACGACGTCAGCGAACTCCTCGCCCTCACCGATGTGCTGGTCACCGACTACTCCTCGATCATGTTCGACTTCGCCCTGCTCGACCGGCCCATCGTGCTGTTCGCCCCCGACCTCGACACCTACGCGGCCGAGCGCGGCAGCTACTTCGACCTGCGGGAGAGGGCCCCCGGGCCGGTGACCTCGACGCAGGACGAGCTGTTCGGAGCGCTCGCGGAGCTGAAGAAGTCCGACACCCGGTACGCGGAGCAACGCCGGGAATTCGCCGAGCAGTTCGGGCCCTACGACCGGGGCGACGCGGCCCGCGGTGCCGTCGCCGCCGTCTTCGGACCCCAGGCCTCCCGGGGCGCCCGCCACACCATCGACCACGAGCGGGGGGCCGGCCGATGAGCCGCGACGTCTTCATCGTCTCCAACAGCACCGACGAACTCGGCGGTGTCACCGGCTGGATGCACCAGACCGCCCGGCTCCTCGCCGGCCAGGGCCACCGGGTCCACGCCATCGGCATCCACGCCTCCGACCTCACGATGGCGCTGCCCGAACAGCCCGCCCACCCCGTCACCGCCCTCTACCCCGCCCACCCGCCGACCCCCTGGACGCCCCACGGCATCCGCGACCGCTTCCGGATCCCCACCCGGCGCAAGGAGGCGGCCCGCGTCGCCGCCAAGAAGCGGGCGGTCGGCCGGCTCTCGGAGATCTTCGCGACCGCCCGACCCGGCGCGGTCGTCATCGTCACCCAGGTCTGGGCGATGGAGTGGGTCGGGGAGGCCGACACCACCGGACTGCGGGTCATCGGGATGAGCCACGAGTCGTACGGCTACTCCCGCGCGAGCCACCGCTACCGCTGGATCAAGAACCACTACAAGGACCTCGACCACTGGCTCGTCCTCACCGAGGAGGACGCCGACCAGTGGGCCGGGGACGGCATGAACAACGTCGGCTTCCTCCCCAACGCCCTCTCCCGCCTCCCCGCCGTGCCCTCCCCGCGCACCGCGCGGACCGTCGCCAGCATCGGCCGGCTCAGCGACCAGAAGGGCATCGACCTGCTCCTGGACACCTGGGCCCAGGTCGCGCCCTTCCGCCCCGACTGGCGGCTGCGCGTGTACGGGGCCGGCGAGGACGAGGCCGCGCTGAAGGCGCAGTGCACGGCCCTCGGCCTCGACGGGTCCGTGGAGTGGATGGGCCGCACCGACGACGTGGAGCGGGCCCTCGCCGAGGCCTCCGTCTTCGTCCAGTCCTCGCGCGGCGAGGGCTTCCCGCTCGCGCTCCTGGAGGCGATGGCCAGCGGCGTGCCCTGCGCCGCCTTCGACTGCGCGCCCGGCGTGCGCGAGATCGTCCGCGACGGCGAGGACGGGCTCCTGGCCCCCGCCGGGGACATCGCCGCCCTCGCCGACCGGCTGCTGCGGCTCACCGGCAACCCCCGGCTCCGCGACTCCATGGGCGCGCGGGCCCGCTCCGGCGTCCAGCGGTTCTCCGAGCCGGAGACCCTGCGGCGCTGGGAGGAGCTGTTCGCGTTCCTCGAACGCTGAGCGGTCCTGGGGTACGGGCCGGGGTCAGCCTCCGACGGTCGCCCCGGCCCCGTCCTGCGCGGGCAGGGCCGCGGGCGTCCGGCGGGCGGCGGACGGCACCGGCAGCGGCAGCCCGTCCGTCTCCCCGAGGAAGACCCGCCGCACCACCCGCTCGGCGGCGTACCCGTCGTCGTACGGGCAGAACCGGGCCCGGAACGCGGCCCGCAACTGCGCCGAGCGGGAGCCCCGCCAGTGGTCCGTGGCGAAGATGTCGAACAGCTCGTCCTGGCCCCGGGCCACGATGCCGGGCGGGAACGCCGTGATGTCGAAGTACGTGCCCCGGGCCGCCTCGTACGCCTCGATGTCCTCCAGGTGCAGCACCACCGGGCGGTCCAGGTTGACGTAGTCGAACATCAGCGAGGCGTAGTCCGTGATCAGGGCGTCCGAGGCGAGCGCCAGCGTCTCCACCGACCGGTGCGCGCCGACGTCGATGATCCGGGGATGCGGCACCCGGCGGCCGCCCCCGGGGCCGGCCGGGAGCGGCGCCCGGGACAGCACCACGAACTGCGGGCCCAGCACCCGGACCAGCAGCTCCAGATCCAGGGCGGGCCGCTGGACCCGCCGGTAGTCGCGGTGCGTCGGGGCGTACAGCAGGGCGATGCTGCCCGCCGGGATCCCCAGCGTCTCCCGCAGCCGCGCCACATCGGCCGGACCGGTGCGGTGGTACACGTCGTTGCGCGGCGAGCCGTATTCCAGCGTCGTGTACGCGGACGGGTAGGCCCGCTCCCGTACGAGGGTGGAGTGCGGGTTCGCCGAGAGGGAGAAGTCCCAGGTGTCGACCGAGCGCAGCAGTTGTTCGAAGTCGGTGCCCCGGGCGGCGGCGGGCCGGTCCAGCAGATCGGTGCCCACGGTCCGCAGCGGCGTGCCCTCGTGCGTCTGCAACAGCACCTGGCCCCGCCGCTTGACCAGCCCCGGGTCGAAGGAGCCGTCGTTCACCAGATACGCGGAACGGGCCAGCGCCGTCCCGTGGGCGAAGGAGCCGGGTGCGAGGTGCCGGGTGCCGGTCGGCACGGTGTGGGCGTCGACGGGCCGGCAGATCCAGGCCGTCCGCATCCCCGGGACCAGCTCGCGGACCTTCGCCTCGATCGCCGCCGGGTTGCCCCCGTACCCCCGGCCGCCCCGGGCGGTGAACACCGCGTCCCGGGTGCGCAGCGGCAGCCGCGACTGGATCCGGTAGTGCGCCCGCAGTGCCGCGCCCCGCACCGCCCTGCGCACGGCGTCCGCCGCTTTTCGCAGCCGTCCGCCGAGGCGCTGGGCCACCGACAGGGCCCGGTAGGTGCGCCGCGCGCCGAGCCGCAGCAGTCCGTGGCGCAGCAAGGCGCGGCGGGGGACCGGGGCGCCGGGGGTGTGATACCGGCGGCAGGACGCGGTCGCCCGGCGGAAGAACGCGGCGCGGCTGTGCAGCGGCAGCCGGTCCCGGGAGGCGAACAGCGCCGAGAAGTGGTCCAGCATCCGGCGGAACATCACCGGCCGCCACAGGGCGAGTTCGGGCCGGGAGTCGATGAACGCGAACACCCGGTCGTACTGGTCGAAGACGTCGAAGTGCTTCTCGCTGGTGGTGGAGAGGATGTTGCCGCGCCGCCGCTGCCGGTAGGAGACGCAGACCGCGTCCAGCACCGCGATCGAATCGGCCGACATCAGCACCGGGTAGGTCCAGGGGGTGTCCTCGTAGTAGCCGGGCGGGAAGGTGAACCCCTCGGCCTCGACGAACGCGCGGCGGTACGCCTTGTTCCAGACGACCATGAGGAGTTGCAGCAGCTCGGGGCGGTCGGTGAGCCGGAAACGGGCGGGCCCGGCCTCGTCGAGGTGGGCGGCCAGGACATTGCGGACGCTGCGGCCCGTCCAATACGTACGGGCGTAGTCGTACATCAGGACGTCGGGCCCGCCGGTCGCGTCGATCCGGTCCGCGATGGTCTGGAGCGCGTCCGGCAGCAGGGTGTCGTCGCCGTCGAGGAAGATCAGGTAGTCGCCGCCCGCCCGGGCCATCCCGGCGTTGCGGGCCGGGCCCAGGCCGATGTTGCGGGGCAGGTGCAGAGCGGTGACGCGGGGGTCCCGGCGGGCGTACTCGTCGGCGATCGGACCGCAGGCGTCGGGGGAGCAGTCGTCGACCACGATGATCTCGTAGTCCTTGAAGGACTGACTCAGCACGGAATCCAGACACGCGTGCAGATACGCCTGGACCCGGAATGCGGGCACGATGACAGTGAACCGGGGCACTACACATCCATGGGTCGTTCGCGGGAAGCCAGGTGGCCCGCAAACGTCGGATGGAATGACAGGGTTACGCCGGACGTGGCATTAGAGGGAAGTGGACGCCGAAGCGGCCCGGTTCCGGGGAACCGGGCCGCTCCTGGTTGACGTACAGACGTGCAGTGCTACGGCCGGACGGTGGCGGCTACTTGACCGCGCCCGCCATCACGCCGGAGACGAACTGCCGCTGGAAGGCGAAGAACACCGCCAGCGGGATCACCATCGACACGAACGCGCCGGGCGCGAGCACATCGATGTTGTTGCCGAACTGGCGTACCTGCTGCTGGAGCGCCACGGTGATCGGCGGCGAGTCGGAGCTCGCGAAGATCAGCGCGACCAACATGTCGTTCCACACCCACAGGAACTGGAAGATCCCGAGCGAGGCGATCGCCGGACCGCCCAGCGGCATCACGACCCGGGTGAAGAGCCGGATCTCGCCCGCCCCGTCGAGCCGGGCGGCCTCCAGCAGCTCGCGGGGGATCTCCGCGAAGAAGTTCCGCAGCAGGAAGATCGCGAACGGCAGGCCGAACGCCGTGTGGAACAGCACCACCCCGAGCGTCGTCTCGAAGATCCCGATGGTGCCGAAGAGCTCGGATACCGGGATCAGCGCGACCTGCACCGGCACCACCAGCAACCCGACGACCAGCAGGAACCACCAGTCCCGGCCGGGGAACTCCATCCACGCGAAGGCGTATCCGGCGAGCGAGCCGATCACCACCACCAGCACCGTGGACGGCACCGTGATCATGATCGTGCTGAAGAGCGAGCCGGTGATCGTCGAATTGTCCAGCAGCCGCTGGTAGTTGTCGAAGGTCAGCTCGGACGGGGCGGTGAAGATCTTCCACCAGCCGGTCGCCGCGATGTCCTGCGGACCGCGCAGCGAGGACAGCAGCAGGCCGATCGTGGGCATCAGCCAGAACAGGGCGACCAGGATCAGGAAGACCCGCATCGCCCCGCCGCCGGCGCGGGCGGCGATCCGGGCGCCGAGGGACTGCTCGGCCTTGGGTGCTTCGGGGGTGCTCATCGGCGTCCCTCCTTCCGGATCCTTCGAATGTTGAACAGCATCACCGGGATCACCAGCAGCAGCAGGAGCACCGCGATCGCGCTCCCGACCCCGAGGTCCGCGTCCGTGCCGAACGAGGACCGGTACAGCTGGAGCGCCAGCACGTTCGCGTCGTCCTGGGAGGAGCCCGGCGCGATGATGAACACCAGGTCGAAGACCTTCAGCACGTTGATCATCAGCGTCACCAGGACCACCGCCAGCACCGGCGCCAGCATCGGCACCGTGATCCGGCGGAACACCTGCCACTCGTTGGCGCCGTCCACCCGGGCCGCCTCCAGCAGCTCACGCGGCAGACCGGCCAGTCCGGCGGCGATCAGCACCATCGCGAACCCGGCCCACATCCACACGTAACTGCCGATGATCCCGGGCGTCACCAGGGACGGCCCGAGCCAGTCGACACCGTTGTACGGCTCGCGGAAGTTGTCGGCGGGCAGGCGCAGTTGGGCCCCGTCCGCCGAGGCGGGCAGGGCGAACACGCCGTCCGCTCCGGCCGTGGCCGTCGCGATGACCCTGCCGTCCTTCACCGCCTCGACCGTGAGGCCCTTCAGGCCCAGCTCCTTCGGGTCGACGACATTCGGCTTTCCGCCGCCGCCCCGGGTGAAGTCCAGCCAGGCCGTCCCGCTGATCCCGCCGCCGGAGGTCGTCGGAGACCCCTCGGCGGGCCGCGCGTCGCCCGGCATCTTCGCCGGCGCCACGCCGACCAGCGGCACCAGCAGCGGTTGGCCCGCCCGGATCGGCTCCTTGGACACGAACGCCCCGCCGTCACCCTTCTCCAGCGGGTGCACGGGCAGCGGGCGGGCCTTCGGGAAGCCGGAGGACTGGTTGAACGTGTCGTGCACGCCCACCGCCACCGCGTTGGCGACACCGCGCTCGGGAGCCTGGTCGTACACCAGCCGGAAGATGATGCCCGCGGCCAGCATCGAGATCGCCATCGGCATGAAGACGATCAGCTTGAACGCGGTGCCCCAGCGGATCCGTTCGGTCAGCACCGCGAAGATCAGCCCGAGCGCGGTGGCGACCGTCGGGGCGAAGACCACCCAGATCGCGTTGTTCTTCACCGCCGTGAGGATCGTGGCGTCGGTGAACAGGGCCGTGTAGTTGTCGATCCCGGCGAAGCCCGTACCGGCCTGGTCGAAGAACGACCGGTAGACCGAATACCCGATCGGATAGAGCACCAGCGCACCGAGCAGCACCAGCGCGGGCAGCAGGAACGCCGCCGCGATGACCCTGCGGGTGCCGGTCACGCTCCGGCGGGACTTCCCCGGATCCGGCGGCGGGGACGGGCGCGGACTCGTGTCGTCGGCGGGGGGCGCCGCACCGGCGCCCCCCGCTGTCGTTGTCGTCACGGCGTCAGCTCTTGTACGCCTTGACCGCTTCGGACTCCAGCTGTTTCTGGGTCCCCGCGATGTCCTTCGGGTTCTTCAGGAAGTCCTGGAGGATCTTCCACTCGCCCTTCCCGGGCGTCCCGCCGAACGACTGCGGGGCCTGGTCGGACATGTCGAACCGGACGTCGTCACCGGCGTCGATCAGCGCCTGGGCCATCGTGCGCTGCACGTCGTTCGGGTACGCCTTCAGGTCCAGGCCCTTGTTCGGGGAGATGAACCCGCCCGCCTCGGCCCAGATCTTCGCCGCGTCGGACGAGGCCAGCCAGGTCAGCAGCGCCTGCGCGCCCTTGGTGTCCTTCAGCGCGATGGCCGCGTCGCCGCCGGTCACCACGGGGGAGTCCGCGCCGACCGCCGGGAACGGGAACACCTTGGCGTCCGTGCCGATCTTCGCCTCGGTCTGCGCGATGTTGACGGCGACGAAGTCGCCCTCGAAGACCATCGCGCCCTTGGGCTGGTCGCCCCCGGTGAACGTCTGGGTCACCGAGGCCGGGAACTCCGTCTGGAGCGCCCCGTCCGCCCCGCCCGCGATCAGCTCCGGCTTCCCGAACAGCTCCGCCAGCGTGGTCAGCGCGTCCTTCACGGACGGGTCGGTCCACGGGATCTCGTGCTTCGCCAACTGGTCGTACTTCTCCGGACCCGCCTGGGAGAGATAGACGTTCTCGAACCAGTCGGTCAGGGTCCAGCCGTCCGCGCCGCCCACCGAGACCGGGGTGACGCCGGAGGCGGAGATGGTCTCCGCAGTCGTCAGGAAGTCCTTCCAGGTCTTCGGCTCAGCGGCCCCCGCGTTGTCGAACGCGGCGGCGTTGTACCAGATCAGGGACTTGTTGGCGGCCTTGAAGTAGACGCCGTACTGGGTGCCGTCCACCTTACCGAGCTCCTGCCAGACCTCGGCGTAGTTCTGGCCGAGCTGGGCCCGCGCCTCGGGGCCGACCGGCTTGGCCCACTTCTTCGCGGCCGCCTGCTGGATGGCGCCGACCTGCGGGATCATCGCCACGTCCGGCGGCTGCTTGCCCGCGATCTTCGTGCCCAGGAAGTTGATGATCGGGTCCTGCGCCGGGACGAACGTGACGTCCGCGCCCGTACGCTTCTCGAACTCGTCCAGCACCTTGGTGAAGTTGGCCTGCTCGGGTCCGGTCCAGACCGCGGCGACGGAGATGTTCTCCCCGTCCAGCTTCGGCAGGTCGACCGTGGACGCGCTGTCCGTGCCCTTGCCGGAGCCCTCCTCCGACTTCTTCTTGCCGTCGCCGTCGCCCCCGCAGCCGGTGAGCGCCAGAGCGCCGACCGCCGCGAAAACCAGTGCGGCCCTGCGTATCCGAAGGGTTGTGCGCATTCCTGCCCCGTCTCTTCCCTACGCGCCCGGCCATGTGCGCATGCCCGGACTACGTCGTCCGTGCGCACAGTCCTACGCCCGGTCCACGGGCCCCGCAATACCGTCGGAGGGCTCAACATACTTATCGTGATCGCCTCGTGACGTCATGTCAGAGCATGTCGGGAGCCTGCCCCGACAGCTTCGGGGGCCGGTCGGGCCGGTCGGGCCGGTGGCCGCGTCGGAGCCGGGGTCAGGTCGGGCGGATGGTCGAGCCGGAGTCGGAGCCGGGTCGGGCGGATAGCCGCGTCAGGACGCGTCAGGCTGTGAACGGCACCAGCGCCGGCAGCCGTTCGGCGTTCACCGAACGGGCCGCGCGCTCCAGCGCACTGGCGAGCAGCGCCAGGTCCGTCGGACCGTTGCCCAGCTCCCGGACCGGGCGCCGGGTCGGCGGATCGCCCATCCGCTCCCACTCCAGCGGAACGACCGTGGGGCGCAGCGTCGCCGTACGCGGGATACGGCCGGTGACCCGGCCCCCCTGGAACGGGGTCACCCGGCCGTCCGGATGCCCCAACCGACCCCGGCCGGGGGCCGGTTCGTCCGGGGACGGCGGCAGCACCGGGGCGTCCAGCACGATGCGCAGCCGGGCGCCGCGGGCCAGCTCGGTGTCCTCGGTACGGTCGGGGCGCGCGGAGGTGGCGACCAGGTGCACCCCGAGCCGTCCACCGTCCCGGGCCACGGCCTCCAGCGCCCGCACCACCGAACCGGCGGCGGGCCGGCCGGGGCTGCCGAGCGCTGGGGCGACCAGCGCGTCGAAGTCGTCGGCGAGGACGACGAGCCGGGGCAGCGGGGAAGGCCCCGGGTCCCCGGACCGGGCGGCGGCGGGGCGCAGCCGCAGGGTGCCGCTGGCCGGGGATTCCAGATCGCCCCGCCGCTCGGCGCCGCTCGGCGGCCGCTGGCCCACGACGCGGGGGGTCTCCTGCTGGGCGTACCGCTCGTGCCAGGCGGCGAAGTCCAGGTCGCCGAGCAGCTCGGCGCGCCGCTTCAGCTCGCCGCCGAGCGCCTGCGCGAACTCCCGCATCCGGACCGGGTCGGATGCCACGAGGTGCGTGAAGACATGCGGCAGCTCCGTACAGGGGAGCAGGCCCTCGCCGCGCTCCCCGTGCTCGCCGCCGGAACCGTCGACGAGCAGGATGCCGAGCCGGTCGGGCCGGGCCGCGGAGGCGAGCGAAGCGGCGACGGCCCGGAGCAGCTCCGTGCGGCCGCTGCCCGGGGGCCCCTCGATCAGCAGGTGCGGGCCCTCGTCGGCGAGATCGACACTGAGGGGGCCCCGGGGGCCCGCCCCGAGCACGAGGACCGGCCGGCCGGTCTGCACGGCGGGCCGGTCCGCTGCCCCGTCGCCCCGCTCGCCGGCCCCGGCGGCCGGACCCGGTCCGGAACGCTGGGCGCCCAGGTAGGGCGTGCGCTCGGCGTCACGGGCGTCACGGGCGTCACGGCCGTCACGGGTGCCCAGCGGGGGATACGGGGTGCGGTCCGGGTCGGGGGCGCCCGCCGCCGGGTAGGGGGTGCGGCCCGAGTCACGGTGCGGGGAGGAGGCCCCGGTGCGCTGGGGGCCGACGCGCGGACCCGCGCTGAGGGTGCGACCGGAGTTGGGGCTGTCCACCTCCGCGCGGGGCGCGGAAGCCGCCGCCGTGGTCCGGGGCGCTGATGCACCCGGCTGGGCCTCCGCCGTGGACGCCCAGCGGGCCATCAGCGAGGCCGGAGTGGCGCGGGCCAGGCCCAGCTCGTCCAGCAGCCGGGCGGACGGCGGCAGCGCCGCGGTCGTCGGGCGGCCCGCCAGCGCGGCCGAGCCCTCCTCGCGCAGAGGCGCCAGGGCCCGCCCGAACCGCTCGGCCCAGGCCGCCGACACCGCGTCCACCGCGGCCACCGTCCCGTGCCCCGCGGCCTGCCCGCCCGCCGTACGCAGCAGGCGCAACGCCGTGGCGACGTCTCCGCTCAGCATCGCGACCGCCCCGCACTCCCGGAAGGCGATGGAGGCCCGGCAGGCGGACTCGTACGTCGCGGACACCGGGGAGGTGGGGGAGGCGGCCGGGGTCTCGGCCAGGCAGATCAGATGGATCCCGGCCGCCGCGCCCGCCCCGGCCAGCCGCGCCGTGGTCTCGCGCAGCATCGCCGTACCGGGGTCGCCGTCCAGGACGACCACCGTGTGCGGGCCCGTGTGGGCACGGGCGGCCTCGGCCACCGAGGCCCGGTCCAGATGCGGCCAGCCGGGGCCGAGGGGCCCCTCGTCGAGGCGGCGCACCAGCTCGGCCGTACGGGCGGCCGCCTGCTCACGGTCGTACGCGAGGAGCAGCCGGCAGTCCTGCCCGTGCGTCGGGCGCAGATGCGGCAGCCACCCCAGCCAGGACCACTCGCGCCGCCGTTCCTCCAGCGGGCGGGAGCGGTCCGTGCTGATGAGGACGATCTCCAGGTCGAACGGGGAGTGCAGCGCGGCGAGCTGTGCCACCGTCGCGCGGGCCAGCCCCGCCAGCCGGGCGCGCGGACCGGCGAGCCCCAGCGAACCGGCCTCCCGCAGCCCCACGGTCACCGGCACGGCGGGCACCTCGGCCCGGTCGGTCGTGCCGAGCCGCACCACCAGCGCCTCCGGGTGCTCCGGGTGGCGCTCCCAGAGCCGGGGCCCGGGGCCGAGCGCGGTCAGCAGCACGGCGGCCGGATCGGGCCAGGTGCCCTCGGGGGCGGAGGGCAACGCGGAGAAGGGGGAGCCGGGGGAGGCCGGGGAGGCGAGATGCCCGGCCCCCGACGGACCGCCGGAGGGGCCGGGAGAGCCGGTCGGGGAGCCGCCGGGAGAGCCGTAGGGGCCCGGGCCCGCTGCGGAGCCGTAGGTCCCTGACCTGTATGTCTCGGACCGGTAGGCCTCCGACCCGTAGGCCTCCGACCCGTACGTCTCGGACCCGTAGGCCTCTGACCCGTAAGCCTCCGACCCGTACGTCTCCGACCCGTACGTCTCTGATCCGTGCGTCTCCGACCCGCGTGTCCCTGAGCCGTACGCTCCGGATCCGTACGCCGACGATCCGTGGGCCGCCCGGGCGCCCTGGCCGTCCGGGGCGCGGGAGGCGCCGTACGGGTCCGGGCCGGCGGAGGGTCCGGATCTGCCGGCCCCCGTCTCCGGGCCCGCCGCCTGCTCGCCCTTCGCGCCGCCCTTGAGCCGCCTCGCCCAGGCGCCTATGCCGCGCCGGGGCGCCGGGGCGTCGGCGAACCCCTCGCCGCGGGTATCGCCGCCGTGTCCCGGATATGCCCCCGGCCCGGCCTCAGCGTGCTCCGGCCAGGAGGTCTCGTCGCGGGCGGACGCCGGGGAACCGGCGGAGGTGGAAGAGGGAGAGGGAGAGGGAGAAAGGGAGGAGGGGGAGGAGGCGTACGGGGAGGCCGGTGCGCCGTATGCGTGGCCGGGGCCCCGGCCGCCGTGGTCGGGGGTGCGCGCGCCGAAGGGCGCACCGGTGCCGTGGCCCGGGGCGGAGGCCCCCGTCTCGGCGCGGGTCACCCGCAGATGCCCCTCGCCGTCCGGGGCGGTCGGCAGCGTCGCCGGACGGGAGCCCGCCGTGAGGCGGAGGGCGGATTCGCCGAGCCGCAGCAGCGAACCGGGGGCCAGGCGGACCGGCCGCTCGTACACCTCGACGCCGTCCAGGGAGGTGCCGTTCGTCGAACCGAGGTCGGCGACCGAGACCCGGCCGTCGTCGGAGACCGTCACCGTGCAGTGCAGCCGGGAGACGTCCGGGTCGTCGAGCGGGACGTCCGCGTCGGCGGAGCGGCCGATCCGGATCTGCCCGCCGTGCAGCAGATGGACCCCGCCCGCGTCCGGCCCCGCCACCACATGGAGCTGGGCCGGCACGGCGTCGTCCGTCGCCTCGTCGTCGCCGGGGACCTGGAGCGAGAGGACCGCGCCGTCCACCAGGGGCGGCTCGCCCAGCGCGACGCGGTGCCCGTCCAGCCGCTCCCGGCCGGCGAAGAGCACGACCGCCCCGCCGCCCTGGGAGCTCTCGGGCCCCGCCACGGCGGAGGCCAGCTGGGAGGCGACGGCCGCCAGCGCCGTCCCGGCGGGGGCGGTGACGAGCACGTCGCAGGTGCGCGCCGGGGTCTGGCCGCTGCGCGGCGCGAGGACGGTCAGCCGGATCTGCATCGCCGTCAGCGGTCCCTTCTGCGCGGGGGGTGCCCGGCAGGGGAAACGCCCTGTGATTCCCCCCACCCGGCACGGACACGTCGTCCGTACAGGTCGTCACGCACCGCGAGACTCCGAGCCCGCAGATCCGTGCTGGAGGCATCCTCGCACCTGCCACTGACAACACGCCCGGCGGTCACCTTTAAATGATCTTGAATGGTCGGCTGTGGGCGCAAAAGTGCCTGCTTGCGTCCGGATCCCGACGCTCGGAGGGGCGCCCGGGCGGCTGTCCGCCGCCTGCCGGGCGGAAACCCCGCACCCATGGTCGAACGTCTGACCGGCCCTTGGGCGGCCGTGCGGCAACCTTCTGCCCGCTCTGCGCGTCTTCCCCCGGAACATGAGCCCCCGGTGCCCCGTTCGGCGGCATTACAGTGGGCCGGAACATTCGGGCACCCTCTGGGGGACCGCAAAGCACCACGATCAGCAGGGAGCGCATGACGTGCGGCCGGTAGGCAGCAAGTACCTGCTCGAGGAGCCGCTCGGACGCGGCGCCACGGGCACCGTCTGGCGAGCCCGCCAGCGGGAGACCGCGGGCGCCGAGGCAGCCGTCGCGGGTCAGCCCGGCGAGACCGTGGCCATCAAGGTCCTCAAGGAGGAGCTGGCCAACGACGCCGATGTCGTGATGCGGTTCCTGCGGGAGCGCTCCGTCCTGCTGCGGCTCACCCACCCGAACATCGTGCGCACCCGGGACCTCGTCGTCGAGGGCGATCTCCTCGCCCTGGTGATGGACCTGATCGACGGCCCCGACCTGCACCGCTACCTCCGCGAGAACGGCCCGCTCACCCCGGTCGCCGCCGCGCTGCTCACCGCGCAGATCGCGGACGCGCTCGCCGCCAGCCACGCCGACGGCGTCGTCCACCGTGACCTCAAGCCCGCCAACGTGCTGCTCGACGAGCGCGACGGCCAGATGCACCCGATGCTCACCGACTTCGGCATCGCGCGGCTGGCCGACTCCCCGGGCCTGACCCGGACCCACGAGTTCGTCGGCACCCCCGCCTACGTGGCGCCGGAGTCCGCCGAGGGCCGCCCGCAGACCTCCGCCGTCGACATCTACGGCGCGGGCATCCTGCTGTACGAGCTGGTCACCGGCCGCCCGCCGTTCGCCGGGGGCACCGCCCTCGAAGTCCTGCACCGGCACCTCAGCGAGGAGCCCCGCCGCCCCTCCACCGTCCCGGCCCCGCTGTGGACGGTCATAGAGCGTTGCCTGAGCAAGGACCCGGACCGGCGGCCCAGCGCCGAGAACCTGGCCCGCGGTCTGCGTACGGTCGCCTCGGGCATCGGCGTCCACGCGAACTCCGCCCAGATCGCCGCCGCCGACGGGGTGGGCGCCCTGCTCGCCCCCGACCCGGCGCCCGCGGCCGTCCCGGAGACCCCGGGCGCGGCCGACCCCACGCAGGTGCTGCCGAGCAACGCGGGCTCCTACGACCCGGCCGCCGCGACCAGCGTGCTCCCGCAGACCGGCCCCGGAGGCCAGAGCGGCCCGGGCCAGGGCCCCGGCGGCGGTCACGCCGACCCGACCGCCGTCATGCCGCCCGTTCCGCAGCACCCCGACGGGCCGCCGCAGCCGGACGGCCCGCACCCCTGGCAGTCGCAGCTCCAGGCGGCCCGCGACCGCAACGAGCAGACCCAGGTCCAGTACCTCGACCCGAGCCAGGACCCGCTGCGCCGCCGCCCGCAGCGCCAGGGGCCGCCGCAGCACCAGCAGCAGCCGCCCCAGCGCCGCCAGCCGGCCCCGCAGCACCAGCAGTACCCGCCGCAGCAGCAACACCAGCAGCAGCAACAGCCGCAGCGCTACCAGCAGCCGCAGCAGCCCCAGCGGCAGCAGTACGTGCCCCCGCAGCCGCAGCCGCAGCAGCCCCAGCAGCCGGCCGCGCGCCCGCCGCGCGAGCCGCGTCCGCCGAGGCAGCGCGGAGCCAACCCGATGCGCATCCCCGGACTCGGCTGCCTCAAGGGCTGCCTGTTCACCGTGGTGCTCCTGGTCATCGCCGGCTGGCTCATCTGGGAACTGACCCCGCTCCAGGACTGGGTCGCCGAGGGCAAGGGCTACTGGGAAGCGATCGGCGACGCGTTCGGCACGGTCTCCGGCTGGATCTCCAAGGTCGGCGACACCATCGGCGGCTCGGGCGGGGCCTGATCCGCGACGGCCGGCCGACGCCCGACCCGTAACGCTGTCCCTTTGTCGACTTCTCCGGGCCTATTTGGCCCGGAGAAGTGAAGGTCGGTGCCATCCAGGGCACGTGACACCCCGAACGCCGCGTAACTTTGTCGGCCGGGGGTCCACCGCCAGCCGCTGAGGGAGCAGTCTTGGCACGGAATATCGGCAGCCGGTACACGGCCCACCAGATCCTGGGGCGCGGCAGCGCCGGCACGGTATGGCTCGGCGAAGGGCCCGACGGCCCGGTCGCCATCAAGCTGCTCCGTGAGGACCTCGCGTCCGACCAGGAGCTCGTGGGCCGCTTCGTGCAGGAGCGCACCGCCCTGCTCGGACTCGACCACCCGCACGTGGTCGCCGTCCGGGACCTCGTCGTGGACGGCAACGACCTGGCCCTGGTCATGACGCTCGTACGCGGCACCGACCTGCGCACCCGCCTGGACCGCGAGCGCCGCCTCGCCCCCGAGGCCGCCGTCGCGATCATCGCGGACGTCGCCGACGGGCTGGCCGCCGCGCACAAGGCCCAGGTGGTCCACCGGGACGTCAAGCCGGAGAACATCCTGCTCGACATGGAGGGCCCGCTCGGCCCCGGCGGCGCCCACCCCGCCCTGCTCACCGACTTCGGCGTCGCCAAGCTGATCGACACCCCGCGCCGCACCAAGGCCACGAAGATCATCGGTACGCCGGACTACCTGGCCCCCGAGATCGTCGAGGGCCTCCCGCCGCGCGCCGCCGTCGACATCTACGCCCTGGCGACCGTCCTCTACGAGCTGCTCGCCGGATTCACGCCCTTCGGCGGCGGCCATCCCGGTGCGGTCCTGCGCCGGCACGTCACCGAGACCGTCGTCCCGCTCCCCGGCATCCCCGAGGAGCTCTGGCAGCTCCTGGTCCAGTGCCTGGCCAAGGCCCCCGCCTCCCGGCTGCGCGCCTCCGAGCTCGCCGTACGGCTGCGCGACCTGCTGCCCCTGCTGGCGGGCATCCCGCCGCTGGAGGTGGACGAGCCGGACGCCGAGGAGAGCGACCCGCAGCCACCCGTCGCCTACGACGAGCAGCAGTACACCCCGGCCACCGAGGAACCCCGCCGCCGCGGGGCGGTCCCGCTGGTGCCCGGCTCCGCCCCCGACTCCAACCGGGACACGCATACGAGCATGCGCGTCCCGGCCCCGGACGAGCTGGCGGGCGGCCCGCTCGGGACGGCCCGCGCCCCCCGCGCCCCGGGCCGGCCCCGGCCCGGCTCCGCCCGCAACAAGGCGGCCGCCGTCCGCAAGCGCCGCATCACCCTCGGCGCCGCCGCCCTCGTCCTCTGCGCGGCCGTCGCGGTCGGCGGCTGGCTGGCCACGGGCGGCGGCGACGGGGACCAGGCCCCCCAGGACAGCGAGAACTCGGCCCCGGCCACCCCGTGAGCGAGCCCTTTCCCCGGTCCGGTTCCCGGGGGAGGGCAAGCTTCATCCGCCCAGCCGTTACGCTGGACCCGTGGCAGTCGTCGATATTTCCGAAGAGCTGAAGTCCCTCTCCTCGACCATGGGGTCGATCGAGGCCGTCCTGGACCTGGATGCGCTGAGGGCGGACATCGCCGCGCTCGAGGAGCAGGCAGCGGCGCCGTCCCTGTGGGACGACCCGGAGGCGGCCCAGAAGATCACCAGCAAGCTTTCCCACCTCCAGGCCGAGGTCCGCAAGGCCGAGACCCTGCGCGGCCGCATCGACGACCTCGAAGTCCTCTTCGAGCTCGCCGCCGACGAGGCCGACGCCGACGCCCAGGCGGAGGCCGAGACCGAGCTGGAGTCGGTGAAGAAGGCGCTGGACGAGATGGAGGTCCGCACGCTCCTCTCCGGCGAGTACGACGCGCGCGAGGCCCTGGTGACCATCCGGGCCGAGGCCGGCGGCGTCGACGCCGCGGACTTCGCGGAGAAGCTCCAGCGCATGTACATCCGCTGGGCCGAGCGGCACAACTACAAGACCGAGGTCTACGAGACCGCCTACGCCGAAGAGGCCGGCATCAAGTCGACCACCTTCGCCGTCCAGGTCCCGTACGCCTACGGCACGCTCTCCGTCGAGCAGGGCACCCACCGTCTGGTCCGGATCTCGCCCTTCGACAACCAGGGCCGCCGCCAGACGTCCTTCGCGGGCGTCGAGGTGCTCCCGGTCGTCGAGCAGACCGACCACATCGAGATCGACGAGTCCGAGCTGCGCGTGGACGTGTACCGCTCCTCGGGCCCCGGCGGACAGGGCGTCAACACCACGGACTCCGCGGTCCGTCTGACCCACCTGCCCACCGGCATCGTCGTCTCCTGCCAGAACGAGCGCTCGCAGATCCAGAACAAGGCGTCCGCGATGAACGTCCTCCAGGCGAAGCTCCTCGAGCGCCGCCGCCAGGAGGAGCAGGCCAAGATGAACGCGCTCAAGGGCGACGGCGGCAACTCCTGGGGCAACCAGATGCGTTCGTACGTCCTGCACCCGTACCAGATGGTCAAGGACCTGCGTACGGAGTTCGAGATGGGCAACCCCGAAGCGGTCTTCAACGGCGAGATCGACGGCTTCGTCGAAGCGGGCATCCGCTGGCGCAAGCAGCGCGAGAAGTAGCCTCGGCGGTACGGAGGTTGGGCCCGGACAGGCAACTGTCCGGGCCCGTCTGCGTTGCGTGTGTTGCGGAGGATCTGTGCCCGATGCGTCACAGTCGCGCTTCCGATTAGCCGTCAAGAACCCCCATATCGGTGCCTAGTGCACGGAACGGCCTTGACGTAATCCTTAACTCTGGCCAGGGTGCTAGAGCAGCATGCGTATGTCTGGGACGGGTGTGAACCGGGGGGCTGGCGGGGTGACCACGACACGACGTGGCCTTGCCGAGAGCGATTCCCCGCAGGGCCCACGGCCCGCATATGGCTGCTCCAATGACGAGATCGGCTACTGGGGGTAGCAACACATGACGAAGAAGACGCGTATTCGCGTCGCGCGGATCGCCGCTGGTGCGGTTATCGCCGCGGGTGCCTCGCTGACTGCGGCCGGTGCGGCGCAGGCGCTGGAGATCGGCGTCGACACCGGCGTCGCCGACGTCCAGGTGCAGCTGGGCGAGAACGACACCGAGGGCACCACCGACGGCACCGTCGAAGGTGCGGTCGAGGGCGCCGTTGACGGTGCCGACCAGGGTGGCGTCGAGGGTGCCGTTGAAGGTGCCGTCGACGGTGCCGACCAGGGTGGCGTCGAGGGTGCCGTTGAAGGTGCTGTCGAGGGTGGCGACCAGGGCGGTGTCGAGGGTGCCGTTGAAGGTGCTGTCGAGGGTGGCGACCAGGGCGGCGTTGAAGGTGCCGTCGAGGGTGGCGACCAGGGTGGCGTCGAAGGCGCCGTTGAAGGTGGCGACCAGGGTGGCGTCGAAGGCGCCGTTGAAGGTGGCGACCAGGGCGGCTCCGGCAACAACGGCGGCTCGGGCAACAACGGTGGCTCGGGCAACAACGGCGGTTCCGGCAACAACGGCGGCTCCGGCAACAACGGCGGCGGCGACCAGGGCGGGACCAGCACCTCCGGCGGCTCCACCGGCACCACCGGTGGCGGCTCCGCGACCGGTGGCTCCACCACCGGTGGCGACGACGCCGGCACCTGCACCGTCGACCTCGACGGCGCCGAGTGCACCGACAACACCGACACCGACAGCGTCGGCAACAAGCCGGTCGAGCAGAGCAAGGGCAAGGAAGAGCTCGCCGAGACCGGTGCGGCCGAGACGACCTTCCTGGTCATCGGTGCCGCGACGATGATCGCGGGCGGCATCGGCTTCCGTATCCTGCCGCGCCTCGTCGGCGGTCGCACGGTCGCCTAGTTCCGTAGCGGACCGTGATGGACCGTACCGGCGCGTAGAGGGCGCAGGTCAGGTCCGTACACGGCCCCGTACACGGAACGGCACAGCATGACGAAGGGCCCGGGAGGGCGTACGACGCCTCCCGGGCCCTTCTGCGCGCCCGAACCGCTCAGGCGGCCGTACGCATACGTCTGTCAGCCCTCGACGGGGCGATGAGGGGCGGCCCCAGGGGCCGTGCGGGCGGTGCGGGCCCGATCAGGCCGCTTGGTGCGCCAGCAGCGCGAGCGCGGTCAGCAGCACCACCATCAGGCCGATCAGCATGACCGGGCTCATCCCGGCCAGCGGGCCCTGGCCCTGCTCCTCCAGCATCTGCTGCCGCACGGCACGGCAGACACGGCAGCGGCCCTCGCTGACGGGGGACGCGCAGTTCGCGCACACCAGTCGGTCATAGGTCATGCGCATTCCTCCTCCCGCGCGGCGGAGCCGCTTGCTTGCGTTCTCTCCGCACAACGCTCACGGAAACACAACCGTTCCCCCCACCACTGTGCCAGCTCGCGGCGATTTCGGCGCGGCCTGCCGGACAAGGTCCGGCACGCCCCGTTTCGTTCCGGGGGCTGATCCGCCATAAAACGCCCATTGCCGGACGCCGCCTGCACGCGTGAGCCCGGTTCGCGTATGGTCACGCTCACCTACTCCCGGCCGACCGTGGTGCATCCGTGATCCGATTCGACAACGTCTCCAAGACCTACCCGAAGCAGACCCGACCGGCTCTGCGCGATGTCTCGCTGGACATCGAGAAGGGTGAGTTCGTCTTCCTGGTGGGGTCCTCCGGCTCCGGCAAGTCGACCTTCATGCGACTGATCCTGCGTGAGGAGCGCGCCAGCACGGGCATGGTCCATGTGCTCGGCAAGGACCTCGCGCGGCTGTCCAACTGGAAGGTGCCGCAGATGCGCCGCCAGTTGGGGACGGTCTTCCAGGACTTCCGCCTGCTGCCCAACAAGACGGTCGCGGAGAACGTGGCCTTCGCGCAGGAGGTCATCGGCAAGCCCCGCGGCGAGATCCGCAAGGCCGTGCCCCAGGTCCTCGACCTCGTCGGCCTCGGCGGCAAGGAGGAGCGGATGCCCGGTGAGCTCTCCGGTGGTGAGCAGCAGCGTGTGGCCATCGCCCGCGCCTTCGTGAACCGCCCCATGCTGCTGATCGCGGACGAGCCGACCGGCAACCTCGACCCGCAGACCTCGGTCGGCATCATGAAGCTGCTGGACCGGATCAACCGGACCGGCACCACCGTGATCATGGCGACCCACGACCAGAACATCGTCGACCAGATGCGCAAGCGCGTCATCGAGCTCGAGCAGGGCCGTCTCGTACGCGACCAGGCACGCGGCGTCTACGGCTACCAGCACTGACCGAGGGGCTCCGGCCCCTCGTGCATTTCGAGCATCGAGTACTGAAAGGACGCCATGCGCGCCCAGTTCGTCCTGTCGGAGATCGGCGTCGGTCTCCGCCGCAACCTCACGATGACCTTCGCGGTCGTGGTCTCCGTCGCCCTCTCGCTCGCCCTGTTCGGCGGTGCGCTGCTGATGCGCGAGCAGGTCAGCACGATGAAGGACTACTGGTACGACAAGGTCAACGTCTCGATCTTCCTCTGCAACAAGAACGACGCCAAGGACATGCCCAAGTGCGCCAAGGGGGCTGTCACCAAGGAGCAGAAGGAACAGATCAAGGTCGACCTGGAGAAGATGGACGCCGTCGAGACGGTCCACTTCGAGACGGTCGACGAGGCGTACAAGCACTACCAGGAACAGTTCGGCGACTCCCCGATGGCGGGCAACATCACGCCCGACCAGATGCAGGAGTCCTACCGGGTCAAGCTGGACGACCCGCAGAAGTACAAGGTCGTCGCCACGGCCTTCGCCGGGCGGGACGGGGTGCAGTCCGTCCAGGACCAGCGGTCCATCCTGGACCAGCTCTTCGAGCTGATGAACGGTATGAACGCCGTCGCGGTCTACGTGATGATCCTGATGCTGGTCATCGCGCTGATCCTGATCGTCAACACCGTGCGCGTCTCCGCGTTCAGCCGGAGACGTGAAACGGGCATCATGCGCCTCGTGGGGGCCTCCGGCTTCTACATCCAGGCCCCCTTCATCATGGAGGCGGCCGTCGCCGGCCTGATCGGCGGCGTGCTGGCCTGCGCGATGCTGCTCGGCGGCCGGTACTTCCTGATCGACGGCGGCCTCGCGCTCCAGGAGAAGCTGAACCTGATCAACTTCATCGGCTGGGACGCGGTCCTCACCAAACTTCCGCTGGTGCTCGCGATCGGTCTGCTGATGCCGGCGATCGCCGCTCTCTTCGCGCTGCGCAAGTATCTGAAGGTATGACATACGCCTCCTGGGGCGCACGGGCGAGTGCCCGTGCGCCCCAGGAGGCTTGTCCTAGACTCGTCGCCATGTCGGGCTCTGCGCACCGCTTCGGGCTCCGCGGCCCTTGCCGCGGGGCGGCCCTGACATTGGTCTTCGGGTGTGCTCTCGCCACCGCCGCCGCGACCGGTTCGCTGCCGCAGGACCCCGGTCCCGGGACCGGGACGCGGACCCGTGCCGTCTCCTCCACCGTCGCCCCGGTGGACCGCGAGGAGATCGAGGACGCCGCCGCCCAGGCCGAGGCCGACGGGAAGTCCGTGAAGGCCGCCGCCGAGGAGGTCGTCAGCCGCAGCGGGGACCGCTGGGGCGCGGTGTACGACGAGCGGGAGTACGAGGAGTTCGAGCAGGCACTGGACGGCTCCTACACCGGCGTCGGGCTCTCCGCCCGGCGCACCGACCACGGCGATGTCTCCGTGTCCCGCGTGCAGGCCGGCGGTCCCGCCGACCGGGCCGGTATCCGCGCCGGTGACCTGCTGCGCACCCTGGACGGCCGCGCGGTCGGCAAGCGCCCCGTCGCGGAGGTCGTCGCGTTACTGCGCGGCGACGGTACGGGAGCGGCCGAGGGCAGCCGGGTGGAGCTCGGTCTGGTCCGGGAGGGCCGGAGCTGGACGGAGACGCTGGAGCGGGCCCGGCTGACCACCGAGGCGGTCACCGTACGGCGGCTGGGGGCCGAGCCCTCGTCGGCGGTCCTGATCAAGGTCACCGCGTTCACCAAGGGGGCGGGTGCCGACGTCCGGGACGCGGTCCGCACCGCGCCCGAAGGGGCCGGGGTGCTCCTCGACCTGCGCGCCAACTCCGGCGGGCTCGTCACCGAGGCCGTCGTCGCCGCCTCCGCCTTCCTGGACGGCGGGCTGGTCGCCACGTACGACGTACGCGGGGAGCAGCAGGCCCTGTACGCCGATCCGGGTGGTGACACGGACCGGCCGGTCGTCGTCCTGGTCGACGGCGGCACGATGAGCGCCGCCGAGCTGCTGACCGGCGCCCTCCAGGACCGGGGCCGCGCGGTCACCGTCGGATCGCCCACCTTCGGCAAGGGCTCCGTGCAGATGCCCAGCAGGCTTCCGGGCGGTTCGGTGGCCGAGCTGACCGTCGGCCACTACCGCACTCCGGCGGGCCGTACCGTCGACGGCAAGGGCATCACCCCCGACCTCGTGGTGCGGGAGAGGGCCCAGCAGCGGGCCGAGACAGTATTGAGTGGCCTCGGGGGTGGGTCGTAGTGCGAAAATGACCGCACTATGGCGAAGGAAAAAGACACCGGGCGCAAGATGATCGCGCAGAACAAGAAGGCGCGGCACGACTACACGATCCTCGACACCTACGAGTGCGGCCTCGTGCTCATGGGCACGGAGGTCAAGTCCCTGCGCATGGGACGGGCCTCCCTGGTCGACGGCTTCATCCAGATCGACGACCACGAGGCCTGGCTCCACAACATCCACGTACCCGAGTACGTCCAGGGCACCTGGACCAACCACGCGGCCAAGCGGAAGCGCAAGCTGCTGCTGCACCGGGCCGAGATCGACAAGCTGGAGTCCAAGTCGCAGGAGAGCGGTCACACGATCGTGCCGCTCGCGCTGTACTTCAAGGACGGCCGGGTCAAGGTCGAGATCGCGCTCGCGAAGGGCAAGAAGGAGTACGACAAGCGCCAGACGCTCCGCGAGAAGCAGGACACGCGGGAGACGAACCGCGCCATCTCGGCGGCCCGTCGGCGGCAGCGCAGCGCCTGAGGCCGCCCAAGGGGAATACGGTGGCATCGTCCGGCGTTGGTCACGTACGATGGGCCGTGCACCTCAGCGAAGGTGCGCGTTTTGAGAAATCAACATGGGGATGATCGGTTTCGACAGCGGATGTCGAAGCAGGGGAAGCGAGTCGAGGAAGCGGCAATGATCTCGTAAACCATATGTCGCAAACAATAATCGCCAATTCCAAGCGCGATTCCTCCGCCTTCGCCCTCGCTGCCTAATTAGCAGCTAAGCGAAGACTCTGCGGAGTGTCAGCCCGGGGGTGATCCCGACCCGGATCCTGGCATCAACTAGGGATCTAAACTTCTCGGCCCGGCCACGGGGCCGAGAAGGAAATCAAACAGTGGCTGGGCCTGTCGGAGGCTTGTTCGCGTGACCTCCGGGGCCGAGAAAAGCGCAGCGAACTGCACTCGGAGAAGCCCTGGTTCCGCACCGTTGGACGCGGGTTCGATTCCCGCCATCTCCACCACCCCATGTAAGCCTCCGCCCCGCGAGTTCACTCGCGGGGCGGAGGCTTTTTCCGTGTCCGGGCCTGTCGTCGCGCGCGGGTGCATGGGACACAAGCAGGTATCTTGACGCGTTATGACGGTAAGACGACAGGCCTCCGGGGAGGGCTCCGCCGTGCGGCTCTGGGGTGCCCCCACCCTGGAGCGGGACGAGTGGACCGCGTCCGTGGAGACGGATGAGCCCAAGGTCGGGGAGCGCTGGCTGCTGACGACCGGGACCTTCCCCACGGCCGAGCCCACCGAGTGGGCGACGACCGCGCACCGGGAGCACGAGTTGCTCTGGTCCACCACGGGCAATGTCACCGTGGAGGCCGCCGGGCAGCTGTGGCTGGTGCCGCCGAGTCTCGGGATCTGGCTGCCGGCCGGCACCCCGCACCGGGTCCGGGCGAGCGCGGGAGCCGTCACGTACGCCACGTTCCTCAGCCCTGAGCTGGTGACCGTCGACTGGGCGACCGTCGTGGGCATCCCCATGGGCCGGCTGCTGCGGGAGCTGCTGCTGCACAACCAGAACGAGGAGATGTCCACCGATGCCCGGCTGCGGCTCCAGCGGGTCGGGGTGGATCTGATCCGGCCGGTCCGGGCCGTCTCGCTCGATATTCCGCTGCCGAAGATGCCGGAGCTGCTCACGATCGCGGAGCGGATCATCGCGGATCCGGCCGACGACCGGACGACGGAGGAGTGGGCCCGGGTGATCGGGCTCAGCGGCCGGACGTTGATGCGCTGGTTCCAGCGGGACACCGGGGTGAGCCTGACGCAGTGGCGCATTCTCGTCCGTGTCCGTTCGGCGCTGATCGACATCGCGGCGGGCAGGCCGGTCGTGGCCGTCTCGCGGCGGCTGGGCTATGCCAATCCCAGTACGTTCATCGATCTCTTCCGGCAGGTCACCGGCCATACGCCCGCCGCGTACTTCCGCTCGGTGAACGGGGTGACCGAGCCGAGGCTGTGAACGGGTGTGTGTCGTGAAACCGGAACAGCGTGTCGTCATACCCTCATGGGAACTGAGGTAACTTCCTTAGGTAAGCCTGCCCTAACCAGTCCGTTCCGGCCATGTCCCGGCCGTCGGACAGGGGTTCCTGAAGGAGTCCGATGACACGCCCCCGTACCTCCGCCGCCCCGCCGTCCCGCAGACGCCTGCTCGCCGTGGCCGCCGCGAGCCTCGTCGCCGTGCTGGGCGTCAGCTCCTGTTCCGCGAGCGGCACGGACGCGAAGGGGGCCGGCGCGGACGAGGGGTCCGCCACCCGCACGGTCACCGACATCGCCGGCAAGGTCGAGGTCCCCGCCGAGCCGAAGCGGATCGTCTCCGTCGACTTCTACTCGCCCGCCACCCTCGTCGACCTGGGCATCAAGCCCGTCGGCGTCGTCGAAGGGTTCGACAGCGACGACCCGGACCTGCGCCCCAAGCGCTACCACGACGCCCTCAAGGGCACCCCCACCATCGGGCTGTACTACGAGCTCAACATCGAGGCCGTCGCCCAGCAGAACCCCGACCTGATCTTCGCCGAGACGCGCTTCCTGAAGAAGGGCGAGCTGAAGCGGCTCCAGGGCATCGCCCCCGTCGTCCAGCTCGACGCGGCGGGCGTCGGCGCGTGGAAGGAGCGGACCCTGATGATCGGGGCCGCCATCGGCAAGTCCGCCGAGATCAAGAAGCAGGCCGACGTCTTCGAGAAGCGGGCCGACGAGCTGAAGACGAAGTACGCGGACGTCCTCAAGGACAACACGTTCGCGGTCCTCGGCCACGGCCAGGACCGGACGACCTGGGGCACCTACCCCGCCGGGCACTTCTACGTGCCCGCGTGGGACGCGGTGGGAGCGAAGTTCCGCCCCTTCACCGAGGGCGAGCACAAGGGCGAGGAGGGCTCCGTCAGCGAGTGGCTCTCGCTGGAGCAGATCGGCAAGCTCGACAACGCCGACATCATCGCCTACGCGTACGGGGCAGGGGACTTCGTCGACAAGACGCTCGCGAAGAACACCGTGTGGAAGAACCTCCCCGCCGTGAAGAACGGCATGGTCTTCCGCAACATCCCGGCCTCCGTCGTCTCCTCCTTCGAGTGGGGCACCGAGAGCCTGGACGCGCTGGACGGCGTCCTCGCCCAGATCAGTGAGAAGGCCCGCTCATGAGCACCACCGCCCCCGTCGTCGCCGAAGTCACCCGCGTGACGCCCCTGTCGCCCGGCATGGTCCGCCTCACCCTCCACAGCGAGAGCCTGCGCGCCTACCCTTCGACCCGGATCGGCGACGAGTACGTCCGGCTGCACTTCCCGCCCGAGGACGGCGCATTGGTGCTGCCCGAGGTCGACGCGGACGGCGACTGGCACTACCCCGACGGGCAGTACCCGCACATCCAGCCCTACACCCTGCGCCGCTTCGACCCGGAAGCCGCCGAGGTCGACATCGACTTCGTGCTGCACGGGCACGGCCGCGCCACCAGCTGGGCGGCGAAGGCCGCCCCCGGCGACCGGCTCCTCTTCGGCCCGCCGCGCTCCCTGTACGAGGCCCCGGGCGAAGCCGCCCGCCAGGTCTTCGTCACCGACGCCACCGGGCTGCCCGCCCTCGGCCGCCTCCTGGAGCAGCTCGACCCGGCCACCCACGCCGTCGCCGTCGTCGAGATCGCCGACGCCTCCCACCGCATCGAACTCACCAGCCCCGCCCGCCTGGACGTGCGCTGGGTGGCCGGCCGGGGCAACGGCGTCGGCCCCAGCGCCATCACTGAGATCCTGCGCGGCCTCGACCTCGCGCCCGGTACCTACGTCTGGGTGGCCGGCGAGTCCGGCGAACTGCGCGGCGCCCGCCGCTATCTGCGCCACGAGCTGAAGCACCCCGCCGCCTGGTACAAGGTCATCGGCTACTGGCGTCACCAGCAGGAGGAGTGGCTGGAGAAGTACCAGGCCCTCGACGCCGCGACCATGGCCGAGCTCAACGGCGTCTGGGACCGCACCGAGGACGAGGAACTCCGCCTCGACCTGTACGAGGCGGGGCTGGAGCGGCTCGGGCTATGACGACCACCGCCGCCGCCCCGGTCGCGGTACGGGCCGGGGCCGCCGGGCGCGAGGCGCGCCCCGGGCTCGTCCACACCAACGCCGGGCGGGCCCTCGGGCTGCTCCTCGCGCTGGCCGTCCTCGCCCTGGTGCTCGCGGCGAGCCTGGCCGTCGGCGCCAAGCCCGTACCGCTGCCGGACGTCTGGCACGCCCTGACCGCGCCCGACGGCTCCGAGCACGCCTTCATCGTGCGCGAACTGCGGGTGCCGCGCGCCCTGCTCGCGCTCACGGTGGGGGCGGCCCTCGGAGTCTCCGGCGCGATCATCCAGGCGCTGACCCGCAACCCGCTGGCCGACCCCGGGATCCTCGGGGTCAACGCGGGCGCCGGGTTCGCCGTGACGATCGGGGTCGGCTTCCTCGGCCTCTCCTCGATCACCGCCTACCTGTGGCTCTCGTTCGCCGGGGCGATCCTCGTCACCGCCCTCGTGTACGTCATCGGCTCGGCCGGGCAGGGCGGCGGCACCCCGGTCCGGCTGACGCTGGTCGGCGTCGCGATCGGCGCGGTCCTCGCCGGGATCTCCTCGGCGATCACGCTGCTCAAGCCGGACGCCTTCGTGAAACTGGTGGGCTGGTCCGCCGGTTCGCTCGCCGGGCGGGACTGGGACATTCTGTCCACCGTCCTGCCCTTCATCGGGGCGGGGCTGCTGCTCGCCCTGCTCGCGGCCCGCCCGCTCAACGCGGTCGCGCTCGGCGACGACCTCGCGCAGTCCCTCGGCGCGAACATCGTCCGCACCCGGCTGCTGGTGATCCTCGCCGTGACCCTGCTCGCCGGGGCCGCCACCGCCGCCGCCGGACCGATCGGCTTCGTCGGGCTGATGGTCCCGCACGTGGCCCGCTGGTTCATCGGACCCGACCAGCGCTGGATCATCCCGTACACCGCCGTCTGCTCGCCCCTGCTGCTGATCGTCGCCGACGTCATCGGCCGGGTCGTGCTGTCCCCGCAGGAGCTTCAGGCGGGCATCGTCACCGCGTTCGTCGGCGCGCCCGTCCTGATCCTGCTCGTCCGCCGCAAGAAGGTGAGCGGCCTGTGAGCCCGACCCCCGCACCCGTGCTCCACAAGGTCGACTTCGGGCGGCCCACCCTCGTCACCCGCGGCCCCCGCTGGTCGCTGCGCCTGGACGTGCGCACCGCCGTCGCCTGCGCGGTGTTCCTGCTGCTCACCCTCGCCGTCGTGGTGGTCACCCTGGCCTACGGGACGTACGAGATCCCGCTCCCCGACGTCGTACGGGCGCTGCTCGGCGAGGGACCGGCGGGCACCCGTACGGTCGTCGTCGAATGGCGGCTGCCCCGGGTCCTGCTCGCGGTGCTGCTCGGCGCGGCCCTCGCGGTCTCCGGGGCGATCTTCCAGTCGGTCACCCGTAACCCGCTGGGCTCGCCCGACATCATCGGCTTCTCCTCCGGCTCGTACACCGGGGCGCTCGTCGTGATGCTGCTGACCGGCGGCGGCTACCACCAGGTGGCCGCCGGATCGCTGACGGGCGGAATCCTCACGGCGTTCGTGGTCTTCGTCCTCGCCTACCGCCGGGGCGCCGCCCAGGGGTTCCGGCTGATCATCGTCGGCATCGCGGTCTCCGCCATGCTCGGGGCGTTCAACACCTGGCTGGTGCTCCGGGCGGACATCCAGGACGCCATGCTCTCCGCCGTCTGGGGCGCGGGCACCCTCAACAGCCTGGGCCACGACCAGCTGTGGCCCGTCCTCGCCCTCCTCGTACTGCTGATCCCGCCCGCCCTGGCCTGCGGTCCGGCCCTGCGCCGGCTGGAGCTCGGCGACGACGCGGCCGCCGCGCTGGGCACCCGTACGGAGGCGGTGCGGCTCGTCCTCGTGGTGCTCGGCGTCGCGCTGATCGCCCTGGTCACCGCGGCGGCCGGGCCGATCGCCTTCATCGCGCTGGTCGCCCCGCAGATCGCCCGCCGGATTACCCGCTCCTCCTCGGTGGCCCTGGGGCCATCCGCGGTGCTCGGCGCGTTCCTGCTGGTGCTCGCCGATCTGGTGGGGCAGCGGCTGTTCGCCCCCGTCCAACTGCCCGTCGGGATCGTGACCGTGTCGATCGGCGGCCTGTACTTCGTCTGGCTGCTCGTCCGGGAAGCCCGCCGGACATGAGCCCTTCCACCGAGAGAGACCTGCCTGCCATGACCCAGCTCCATGACGCACCCGTGGCCGGGACCGCTTCCCACGCCCGGCTGCGGGCCGACGACATCACCATCGGCTACGACCGCCGCACCATCGCGCGGAATCTCTCCGTGGAGATCCCCGACGGATCCTTCACCGTGATCGTCGGCCCGAACGCCTGCGGCAAGTCGACGCTCCTGCGCGGCCTGTCGAAACTGCTGCGCCCCAGCACCGGGCAGGTGATCCTGGACGGCCGGGCCATCACCTCGTACAAGTCCAAGGAAGTGGCCCGCAGGCTGGGCCTGCTGCCGCAGACCTCGCTCGCCCCCGACGGCATCACCGTCGCCGACCTGATCGCGCGCGGCCGCCACCCGCACCAGAAGCTGATCAAGCAGTGGTCGAGGGAGGACGAGGAGGCGGTCGTCCGGGCGATGGAGGAGACCAGCGTCGCCGAGCTCTCCGGGCGGCCGGTCGACGAGCTGTCCGGCGGGCAGCGCCAGCGGGTCTGGGTGGCGATGGTGCTGGCCCAGGAGACGCCGCTGCTGCTGCTCGACGAGCCGACGACCTTCCTCGACATCGCCCACCAGATCGAGCTGCTGGAGCTGTTCCGGCGGCTCAACCGGGAGGGCCGCACGCTCGTCGCCGTCCTGCACGACCTGAACCAGGCCGCCCGCTACGGCACCCATGTCATCGCGATGAAGGACGGGGCCGTCGTCGCGGAGGGTCCGCCCGCCGAGCTGATCACCGAGGAACTGGTCGAGGACGTCTTCGCGCTGCCCTGCCGGGTCATCGAGGATCCCGTCTCGCACAGCCCCCTCGTCATACCGCTCGGCTCGCTCGCCGCCGAGCCGTCCCCGTCCCCGTCCCTGTCCCTGTCCTCGCCCCTGTCCACGTCCCCGCTCCCGCGATGACCAGGGCGAGGGCCGCCGCGGACATCGGGGCCGCGTAGCCGGAGACCGTGCCCGCGTGCTCGATCAGCCAGCCGCCGGCCGCCGCCCCGGCCGCGACCCCGCCCAGCAGCGCGGTCACCGAGAGCGTCATGCCCTCGTTCAACTGCTCCGGGCGGGTGGCCCGCTGGACCAGCGTCATGCCCGTGACCATGGTCGGCGCGGTCGCCGCCCCCGCCAGCAGCAGGCAGAGCGCCAGGACCGGCAGCGAGGCCGACCCGGCGGCGGCCAGCAGCGGCAGGGACATCAGGGTCGTCATCCCGGCCAGGCACAGCAACAGCCTGAGGCGGACGTCCCGGGCGGGCCGCAGCGAACCGTAGACCAGGCCCGCGGCCCCCGACCCCGCCGCCTGGAGCGCCAGGATCGCGCCCCCGGCATGCGCGATGGAGACCACCTCCAGCGCCCCGAACACCGCCCCCGTGGCGAGGAAGACCGCCAGCAGCGCGGGCATCCCCGGTGTGCGCAGGGGCGAGGCCACGGTCTTCGTACGGGGGGTGACGGGCGGCTCCGTGGCGCGCTGGGCGGCGAAGATCAGGACGCCGGTCATCAGGAGCGCCGCCCCCACCACCGTGCCCGCCTCCGGGAACAGCGTCCCGCAGAGCGTCGCGGCCAGCACCGGGCCCAGCATGAAGCACAGCTCGTCGGCGGCCTGCTCGAAGGAGTTCGCGGTGTGCAGGGCCGCCGGATCGCCCCGGTGCAGATGTGCCCAGCGGGCCCGCGACATCCCGCCGGTGTTCGGGGTCGTCGCGGTCGCGGCGTACGCGGCGAACAGCGTCCAGGCCGGGGCGTCGTAGCGTACGCAGAGCACCAGGGCCAGCGAGCCCAGCACGGCGAGCGCGGTGGCGGGCACCGCGACGCGCGCCTGCCCGAAGCGGTCGACGAGCCGGGCGGTGAAGGGCGCGACGACCGCCGTCGCCGCCAGGCCCGTCGCGGTGACGGCCCCGGCCAGGGCGTACGAGCCCCGGGACCCGGCGATCATGATGATCGCGCTGACGCCGAGCATCCCCATCGGCAGCCGGGCGATCAGATTGCCCGCCGTGAACGCCCGGGACCCGGGGGTCGACAGCAGCCGGACGTACGGGTTGGCCGACCGGGACCGCCGCCGCCCGGTGCTCGCGGGCGCGGAGCGCGGGGCGGCGACCAACTGGCCGCCGACGGCGGTGAACAGGGGAGAGGAGACGTGCGGTGGCGGATCGGCCCTGACCGGGCGGCCGGACGGGGCCGGTCGGGCCGGGACGGCAGGGCGGGACGGGACCGCCCGGGCAGCGGTCTCCGGGCGGACGACGGGGGATATCGGCATACGGCCAGGCTGGCCGTGCCCCGCCCTCCGGGTCCAACACTTCTTCCCCACCGATTCACGCGACTGCGTTGTGAATCGTGCCCCGCGCGGTAGATTCACGCCGTGCCTCCCGCCGACACCGACCCCCGTCTCCTGCGCGCCTTCCTCGCCGTCGCCGAGGATCTGCACTTCACCCGGGCCGCCGCCCGCCTCTTCGTCGCGCAGCAGGCGCTGAGCCGGGACGTCCGGCGGCTGGAGCGGGCGCTCGGCGCGGAGCTGTTCGTCCGCACGACCCGGCAGGTCACGCTCACCCCGGACGGCGAACGGCTGCTGCCGTACGCCCGGCGGGTGCTCGACGCGCACGCCGAACTGGCCGGGGCCTTCAGCGGCGCGCCCGCCAGGCCGCTGCTCGTCGACCTGAACAGCGACGGGGCGACCGCCGCCCGGGTGCTGGCGCGGGCCCGCGAGCTGCTGCCGGAGTGCGAGCTGATGGCCCGCTTCGAGTCCGGGCTCACCTGGGCCGCCGCCGAGATCCTGGCCGGCCGGCTCGACGCCTCGTTCGGCCGGGCCGCCGGGCTGGCCCCCGCGGTGCGCGCGGGTCTTTCCGTGCACCCCGTGCGGTACGAGCCGATGGCCCTGATGCTGCCCGTCTCTCATCCTCTCGCCGCGCGGGAGGTCGTCGCCCTGGCCGAACTGTCCGGAGAGACCGTCTACGCGGGGGCGGGCAACGAGCGGACACGGGAGTGGACCGATCTCGCCGCGTCGCTGTTCGCCGAGTGGGGCATCACCATGGCCCCGCCCGTTCCGCTCGCCGTGGGTGTGGCCGAATTCCAGCGGGTCATCTCGAAGGCGGGACACCCTGTGCTCGCCGTGGTCGACTTCCCGCCGCTGCCCGGGACGGTGCTGCGCCCGCTCGTCGATCCCGTTCCGCTTTCGCCGCTGGCGCTGGTCTGGCGCACGGGTCTGAACCATCCGGGCGTAGACGCCTTGCGGAACGCTACTGACCAGTTGGCCCTTGCCGAGAGCTGGTTGGTCCCGCCGTCCGGATGCTGGCTTCCCGAAGGGGATCTGTCACTGATGCGCAACCGTTCCTGATCAACTCCGATCAGCGGCACTTGGGCGTCAATGTCGTGCGCTACATTCATCGTCCGGGTGCATGAACGCCTGGTTCGTGGACGGGTGGGGACCCGATCCAACAGTAAAGAACCAGTCAAATTCGATGCGCCTGATTCTTTGAGTGGGGGATGGGCCGCACCTGTGGACAATTGGCGCGAAGGCAAGAGAACCGGGCATACGCATGAGCCCAACGACGCGACGATCCAGCTCGACGGGCTGGGCCGTCAACTCGCCGAACTGCCCGGCGAACCCGCCCCGCCGGACGGCTCCGACGGCCCCGTCTTCGTCGACGAGAGCGGCCGCCGCGGCAAGACCTTCCGACGCCTCGGCTGGGTCCTGGCCACGGTCTGTGCCGCCTACGCCGTGACGCTGGTCTTCGCCGTCCTCGGCGGAAACTCCAGCGCCCCCTGGCTGCCCCTGTCCGATCCCAAGGAGGAGGCGCAGGCGGAGCAGGTCGAGGAGGTCCCCGTACCCGGCGAGGCCGCCGGCGACCCGTCCGACGACACCCCGGAGCCGGGGCCCAGCGCCTCCGGTTCCGCGGCGGCCGACGCGTCCGGCACCCCCGGGGGCGCCACTCCGTCGGCCACCTCCGTGCTCGTGCCCGCCGGATCGGCGGGCAGCCCCTCCGCGTCCACGTCGGCGGCCCCGCCCAGCACCACCGGTGGCGGCGCGGGCGGCGGGGGCGGCGCCACGAAGCCGGCCCCCACGACCTCGACCGCCAAACCGCCGGTCGACCCCACGCCGTCCCCCGAGCCCGAGCCGTCCGACCCGACGACGCCTCCCGCCGAGAATCCCGACCCGCCGGTGCAAGAAGAGAGCGCCCCGTAAATGAACACCCCCGCCACGCGGGGCAGGAACGGCGGAAAGAGGAAAGCGCCACGTGGCCGGAGCCGGCTCAGGCTCCCCATGCGCTACCTCCTGCCGACGACGTTTCTCGTCGCCCTGCTCGCGATGCTGATGCTGCGCGGATACGTGCACAGCGAGATCCTCGCCGACCACCGGGTCCGCGACGCCGACCGCACCACCCAGGTGCCGAAGGACGTCCTCACCGGCGGGCCCGTCATCGACGCCCGCTCCGGTGACGCCCAGACCCTGCGCATACCCGACCGCCGGATCGTCCTCACCTTCGACGACGGCCCGGACCCGGTGTGGACGCCCAAGGTGCTCGACAAGCTGAAGGAGTACGACGCCCACGGCGTCTTCTTCGTCACCGGCAACATGGCCGCCCGCTACCCCGGGCTGGTCGGGCGGATGGTCGCCGAGGGCCACGAGATCGGCCTGCACACCTTCAACCACCCCGACCTCTCCTACCAGTCCACCAGCCGCATCGACTGGGAGCTGTCGCAGAACCAGCTGGCGCTGGCGGGCGCGGCCGGCATCCGCACCTCGATCTTCCGGCCGCCGTACTCCTCCTTCTCGGACGCCATGGACAACAAGTCCTGGCCGGTCACGGAGTACATCGGCAGCCGCGGCTACCTCACCGTCGTCAACGACACCGACAGCGAGGACTGGAAGCGCCCCGGGGTCCAGGCCATCGTCGAGCGGGCCACGCCGAAGGACGGCAAGGGCGCCATCGTCCTGATGCACGACTCCGGCGGTGACCGCTCGCAGACCGTCGCCGCGCTCGACACCCTGCTGCCCGACCTCAAGAAGCAGGGCTACACCTTCACCCGCCTCACCACCGCGCTCGACGCCCCCAGCGCGCACACCCCGGTCACCGGGTTCGCGCTGTGGAAGGGCAAGGCGTTCGTCTCCGCCGTCGCCGTGTCCGAGCGGATCACCGGCGTCCTGGTCGTCGGGCTCGCCGTGATCGGCGTCCTGGTCCTGGCCCGCTTCGGGCTGATGCTGCTGCTCTCCTTCCTGCACGCCCGCAAGGTCCGCCGCAGGAACTTCAGCTGGGGCGCGCCCGTCACCCGCCCGGTCTCCGTCCTCGTCCCCGCGTACAACGAACGGGAGTGCATCGAGGCCACCGTGCGCTCCCTCGTCGCGAGCGAGCACCCGATCGAGATCATCGTCATCGACGACGGCTCCACCGACGGCACCGCCGACCTCGTCGAGGCCATGCGGCTGCCCCGCGTACGGGTGGTGCGCCAGCAGAACGCGGGTAAACCCGCCGCCCTCAACAACGGCATCCGGCACGCCCGTTACGACATCGTCGTGATGATGGACGGCGACACCGTCTTCGAACCGGCCACCGTCCGCGAGCTGGTCCAGCCCTTCGGCGACCCCCGGGTCGGAGCCGTCGCGGGCAACGCCAAGGTCGGCAACCGCGACTCCCTCATCGGCGCCTGGCAGCACATCGAGTACGTGATGGGCTTCAACCTGGACCGTCGGATGTACGACGTGCTGGGCTGCATGCCCACCATCCCCGGGGCCGTCGGAGCCTTCCGCCGCGAGGCCCTGGAACGGGTCGGCGGGATGAGCGAGGACACCCTCGCCGAGGACACCGACGTCACGATGGCCCTGCACCGGGACGGCTGGCGCGTGGTCTACGCGGAGAACGCCCGCGCCTGGACCGAGGCCCCGGAGTCCGTGCAGCAGTTGTGGTCGCAGCGCTACCGGTGGTCGTACGGCACCATGCAGGCCATCTGGAAGCACCGCCGCGCGGTCATCGAACGCGGACCTTCGGGCCGCTTCGGCCGGGTCGGACTGCCGTTCGTCTCCCTCTTCATGGTCGTCGCCCCGCTGCTCGCGCCGCTGATCGACGTGTTCCTGCTGTACGGGCTGGTCTTCGGCCCGACCGGCAAGACCGTCGCCGCCTGGTTCGGCGTCCTGGTGGTCCAGGCGGTGTGCGCCGCCTACGCGTTCCGGCTGGACAAGGAGCGCATGGTCCATCTGATCTCGCTGCCGCTCCAGCAGATCCTCTACCGCCAGCTCATGTACGTCGTGCTGCTCCAGTCCTGGATCACCGCGCTCACCGGCGGCCGGCTGCGCTGGCAGAAGCTGCGCCGCACCGGCGCGGTGGAGGCCCCGGGCGGCTCGTCCGCCCAGCGCCCGCGACCGGCCCCCGAAGCCGGGCCCGTCAGCGGCGACAGCACGGACCGGAGGCCCCTCGTATGACCGCCCCGCTCCTGCCGAGGGCCGACGCCCCGGACGGCCCGGACGGCCCGGACCGCGCGGTCCCGCCGCCGCCCGCCCCCGTACAGCCGGCAGCGCCCGTAAAGCCCGCCCGCGACCGGTACTTCGACCTGCTGCGGGCCCTCGCCCTCTTCCGGGTCGTCCTCTACCACCTGACCGGCTGGGCCTGGCTGCCCATCCTCTTCCCCTCCATGGGCGTCATGTTCGCCCTGGCCGGGACGCTGATGGCGCGCTCGCTGAAGCGGCCCGCCGTCCAGGTGATCCGGGGCCGCGTCCGCCGGCTCCTGCCGCCGCTGTGGCTGCTCGGCGCGATCGGCGTCACCGGCATGCTCGCCCAGGGCTGGGGACCGGACGCCGAGGGCCACCCCGGCTGGTGGTGGCAGCACCTGGCGTACTGGGTGCTGCCGCTCAGCGATCCGCCGTACGCCACCGACGTGGCGGGCATCGACGGAATCCTCGGGGCGAGCTGGCCCGAGGAGCTGGCCGGGCCGCTCTGGTACATCCGGGCCTACCTGTGGTTCGTGCTGTTCTCGCCGCTGATCCTGCGGGGGCTGCGCAGACTGCCCTGGCCGACGCTGCTCGCGCCGCTCGCGCTCGCCGTCGTCATGCGGCTGGACCTGTTCTCCACCACCGACCGGCTCGACTCCGCGATCACCGACTTCTCCACCTTCGGCGCCTGCTGGGTCCTCGGCATGGCCCACCAGGAGGGCGTCCTGAAGCGGCTGCCCGCCTACGTCGTCCCGTCGATCGCCCCGCTCTTCGCGGGCGCGGGCCTGTGGTGGGCGAGCCAGGAAGGGTTCCGCGCCGGTTTCGACCTGGACTCCATCCCGCTCGCCCAGGCGCTGTGGTCCTTCGGCTGCGTCCTGCTCCTGCTGCACTACAGCCCGTCCTGGACCGAGTGGCCCCGGCGGCTGCGGGCCTTCGACCGGCCGGTCACCCTGCTCAACTCGCGGGCCGTGACCGTCTACCTCTGGCACAACGTCTGCATCCTGACCGCCGCCACCCTCTACGACCGGCTCTGGTCGGTGGACGCCCTCAGCGAGAACGTGCCCTGGCTGCTGGAGAGCTGGGTGCCCGTCCTGCTGATCACCTGGGCCCTCATCGCGCTCTGCGTCCTCGCCTTCGGCTGGGCCGAGGACGTCGCCGCGAAGCGCCGGCCGCAGCTCTGGCCGGACGGCAGGCGGTAGCGGACACCGCATCTCACCGGGCCGGGAACGGCCCGGTGAGAGCAAGGTTGCGCACCGGTCACCTCGCGGCACCACGCCGAAACGCGGGCTCCCTAGCGTCGGGACCACACCCCGGAGCGACGGGGACACCACCCCGACCCCCTGTGGAGGCGCGTGATGGCAGGCCGCTGGATCGAGACCTGGGAGCCGGAGGACGAGACGTTCTGGCGGGAGAAGGGCGAACGCGTCGCCCGCCGCAACCTGTGGTTCTCCGTGCTCTCCGAGCACATCGGATTCTCCGTCTGGACGCTCTGGTCGGTGATGGTCCTGTTCATGGGACCGGAGTACGGCATCGACCCGGCCGGGAAGTTCTTCCTCATCTCGACCGCCACCCTCGTCGGCGCGCTGGTGCGGGTGCCGTACACCTTCGCCGTCGCCCGGTTCGGCGGCCGCAACTGGACGGTCTTCAGCGCGGTGAGCCTGCTCGTCCCGACCCTGGCCGCGTTCTGGGTGATGGAGCCCGGCACCTCGTACGCCACCTTCGTCGTGGTCGCGGCGCTCACCGGGATCGGCGGCGGCAACTTCGCCTCGTCGATGACCAACATCAACGCCTTCTTCCCGCTGCGCAGGAAGGGCTGGGCACTCGGCCTGAACGCGGGCGGCGGCAACGTCGGCGTCCCCGTCGTCCAGCTCATCGGCCTGCTCGTCATCGGCACGCTGGGCGCCTCGCACCCCCGGATCGTCCTCGGCGTGTACATCCCGCTGATCGTCGTGGCCGCGGTGTGCGCCGCCCTGTACATGGACAACCTCCGGCCGGTGAAGAACGACACCGGGGCCGCGCTGGAGGCCGTCCGCGACCCGCACACCTGGATCATGTCGGTCCTCTACATCGGCACCTTCGGCTCGTTCATCGGCTACAGCTTCGCCTTCGGCCTGGTGCTCCAGACCCAGTTCGGCCGGACCCCGCTCCAGGCCGCCTCGCTCACCTTCATCGGCCCGCTGCTGGGCTCCCTGATCCGGCCCGTCGGGGGCCGGCTCGCCGACCGGTACGGCGGCGCGCGGATCACCCTGGCCACCTTCGCCGCGATGGCCGCCGCCACCGGTGTCGTCATCCAGGCCTCGGGGAGCGCCTCGCTGCCCGTCTTCCTCACCGGCTTCACCGCCCTGTTCGTCCTGACGGGCCTCGGCAACGGATCGACGTACAAGATGATCCCCGGCATCTTCCACACCAAGGCGCTGGCCCGGGGCCTCGACGGCGAGGCGGCCGCCGCCCACGGACGGCGGCTCTCCGGCGCGGCCATGGGCCTCATCGGGGCCGTCGGCGCGCTCGGCGGACTGGCCATCAACCTCGCCTTCCGCCAGTCCTTCCAGACTTCCGGCACCGGAACCGCGGCCTTCTGGTCCTTCCTCGCCTTCTACGGGGTGTGTCTCACCCTCACCTGGGCGGTATACCTTCGCCGCCCGGCCCCCGTGGCCGCGCGGGCCCGGCTCGGCTATGCGGAGGTGTGAGCGGGGCTTGAGCAGAGGTGCACGAGGGATCCAAGGGATCCATGGGACGACACCCCGGCGTCATGTGACGTAACGGCCGGGAAATACGGGGGAACCGAGCCTGTCACGCACCGTTGGCAGGCTCGGGCCTCCGCACATCGCGTACCAGCGGGAACCATCGCGTACCAGCGGGAACCATCGCGTACCAGCGGGAACACAGGAGCCGGGGAACACGCCATGCAGGACGACGACACAACGCACGGCCCCCTCGCGGGCTTCACCGTCGGGGTGACCGCCGCCCGTCGCGCCGAGGAGCTCGGCGCCCTCCTCAAACGCCGCGGGGCCGCCGTGCTGCACGCCCCCGCCCTGCGGATCGTGCAGCTCGCCGACGACAGCGAACTCCTCGCCGCCACCAAGGAACTGATCGGCCACGCCCCCGACATCGCGGTCGCCACCACCGCGATCGGCTTCCGCGGCTGGATCGAGGCGGCCGACGGCTGGGGCATCGGCGATGCCCTCCTGAAGACGCTGAGCGGGGTCGAACTCCTCGCCAGGGGCCCCAAGGTCAAGGGCGCCATCCGGGCCGCCGGGCTGACCGAGACCTGGTCGCCCGGGTCCGAATCGATGGCCGAGGTCCTCGACCGGCTCCTCACCGAAGGCGTCGAAGGACGGCGCGTCGCCCTCCAGCTGCACGGCGAACCGCTGCCCGGCTTCGTCGAGTCCCTGACGGCCGCGGGCGCCGACGTCGTCGTCGTCCCCGTCTACCGCTGGATGCCGCCGCAGGACATCGCCCCGCTCGACCGGATGATCGACGTCACCGCCGCCCGGGGCCTGGACGCGATCACCTTCACCAGCGCCCCCGCCGCCGTCTCGTTCCTGGGCCGCGCCGAGACCCGCGGACTGCTGCCCGAGATCCTCGGCGCCCTGCGCGACGACGTGCTGGTCGCCTGCGTCGGACCGGTCACCGCCCTCCCGCTCCAGGCCCGGGGCATCACCACCCTCCAGCCGGAACGCTTCCGGCTCGGCCCCCTCGTCCAGCTGATGTGCGCCCGCCTCCCGCTCGCCGCCCGCGTCCTGCCCGTCGCCGGCCACCGGGTCGAGATCCGGGGCCACGCCGTCCTCGTCGACGACGAGCTCCGCGCGGTGCCGCCCGCGGGCATGGCCCTCCTGCACGCGCTGGCCCGCCGCCCCGGCTGGGTGGTGGCCCGCGCCGAGCTGCTGCGGGCGCTGCCCGGCAGCGGCACCGACGAGCACGCGGTGGAGACGGCGATGGCCCGGCTGCGCACGGCGCTGGGCGTGCCCCGGCTGATCCAGACGGTCGTCAAGCGCGGCTACCGGCTGGCGCTGGACCCGTCGGCGGACACGAAGTACGGCCGCTGACCGCCCGGGGCCCCGTACGCGGGAGCCGGAACGCCCCGGTTAGCGTGACCGGATGAACGATCACCTCCATCTACTCGCCCCGGACGTGGCCTTCCGGCCCGCCGCGCTCACCGACGCGCCCTCCTTCGCCGCGACCCTCACCCGCAACCGCGCGTACATGCGCCGCTGGGAACCCGTACGCCCCGAGACCTTCTACACCGTCGAGGGCCAGGCCGCCCGGCTCACCGCGCTGCTGGCCGACCGGGACGCCGGGCGGGCCATGCCCTGGGTGCTCGCGGACGCCGACGACCGGGTGATCGGCGCCTTCACGCTCTCCGGCGTGGAGAAGGGCCCCTTCCGCAACGCCCGCCTCGGCTACTGGGTCGACGAGGGCCACACCGGACGCGGACTGGCCACCGCCGCCGTCCGCGCGGTCGGCGAGGCGGCCCGCGACCTGCTGGGCCTGCACCGCGTCGAGGCGGCCACCGTCACCGAGAACGCCGCGTCCCAACGGGTGCTCACCAAGGCCGGGTTCGAGCGGATCGGCACCGCACCCGGCTATCTGCACATCAACGCCCGCTGGCGCGACCACCACCTGTTCCAGCGGCTTCTCCACGACGACCCGCCGGCCGGCTGAGCGCCGCTGCTGCCGGAGCCTCACGCATATGCACATGGCCGTCCAGCGGATAGGCGGGCGGCAGTGCCGGGATCACCCGCGCCAGCGCGTACCCGCACTTCTCCGCCACCCGGCACGAGGCCTCGTTGTCCACCTGATGCAGCAACTCCAGCCGTTTCAGGCCCTGTTCGCCGAACGACGCGAACGCCCAGTCGGTCAGCGCCGCCAGCGCCCGTGGCGCCACGCCCCGGCCGCGCGCCGGTGCCGTTGTCCAATAGCCCACCTCTGCGCAGTCGTTCGCCGGATCCGGCCGCTTCAGCACGATGTTGCCGAGCGGTTCGCCGTCCCGCCCGCTCTCTGTCACGGCGAAGGCGAAGCGGGTGCCCGCCGCCCACTCCGTACGCCGGGTCTCCAGCCAGCGGGTTGCCCCCTCCGCTCCGGAGACCTGGGTGTCCAGCCAGCGCCGCATCGCCGGATCGTCGTACGCGCGCAGCAGCGCCGGCAGATCCTCCTCGCGCCACCGGCGCAGCCGCAACCCTTCGGAGCCGATCACGGTGCTCCCGTCGTACGGGTCCATACGTACCTCCCCCTCGTACCCCATGGCTGTCACGGTACGGGGGCGGCGGCAGGGGTTCCGGCCGGGCCTCGACAGGAGCACTCTGGGGAGGGTCGTTCCACCGGGTGACCCAAGGCGGTGAGCGTGAGCATGGCAGCGGGCAGGGGTGCGCGGATGTGGCGGTTCGACGCGGGCCGGATCTGTCTCGACCTGGTGGCCACGGAACGTGCGGGCGGGGTGCCCGGGACCTGCGAACAGCTCGACGGGACCGCGCACCTGGCCCAGTGGCTGACCGCCGCCCGGCTCGTCCCGCCGGGCACCGAACTGACGGCACTGGACGACACCTGGGTGGTCCGCTTCCACGAACTGCGCTCCTCCGTCAGTCGCCTGATGATCGCTCAGCTCGGCGGCCCCGAGGCCGACGGAGCGCTGGAGCGGCTCAACTCCCTGGCGGCCGGGGCGCCTCCGGGCCCCCGCGCGGTGCGCGGAGCCGACGGCGGCCTGGTGCGGGCCCTGAGCACCGCGCCCGACTGCGCGGGGCTCCTCGCGGTCGTCGCCCGGGACGCGGTGGACCTGCTCACCGACCCGGTCGCGCGGGCGGCCCTGCGCCGCTGCCAGGGCGAGGCCTGCCACCGGCTCTACCTGGACACCTCGCGCGGCGGGCGGCGGCGCTGGTGCTCCGGCGAGGTCTGCGGCAACCGGGAGCGGGTCGCCCGGCACCGGCGCAGGACCCTGGGCGCACCCGACGCGTGCGGTCCGGAGAAAGAAATTCCGCCCGGCGTTGAATGAACCGGCCCCTGCCCCCGTATCGATGGTCGAAGAGCTCGTTTCAGAGGTCTCGACCGGGAGGTTCGGGTGCGCAAGGATGCGGCCGTGGCCGATGACCGTCCGCACAGGGCACGACATCGCAGTGAGCCGCCCCCGTCCCCCTCCGGGATACCGGACGAGGAACTGATGCGGGCGCTGTACCGCGAACATGCCGGGCCGCTGCTCGCGTACGTGCTCCGACTCGTCGCGGGCGACCGCCAGCGGGCCGAGGACGTGGTGCAGGAGACGCTCATCCGTGCCTGGAAGAACGCCGGCCGGCTCAACCGGGCCACCGGCTCCGTCCGACCCTGGCTGGTGACGGTCGCCCGGCGCATCGTCATCGACAACCACCGCAGCCGGCAGGCCCGGCCGCGCGAGGTGGATCCGTCGCCGCTGGAGGTCATTCCCGCGGAGGACGAGATCGACAAGGCGCTGTGGCTGATGACGCTCTCGGACGCGCTCGAAGATTTGACCCCCGCGCACCGGGAAGCATTGGTCGAGACCTACTTCAAGGGACGTACGGTCAATGAGGCCGCCGAAGTGCTCGGCGTCCCCAGCGGGACCGTGCGGTCCCGGGTGTTCTACGCACTCCGTTCGATGAAGCTCGCACTCGAAGAGAGGGGGATCACGGCATGAGCGACCAGCAGTGGCAGCCGTTCGGGCCCCGGCCTCCCGGCCCCCGCACGCCGTCCGGTCCCTCGAGTCCCCCGTATACCGCGGGTCCTGCACACCCCTCAGGGCCCGCGCACCTCCCCGGCTCCGGCCACGGCACGGGCCCCGCACGCCCCGGCGGCCCCGGTGGTCCCTCAGGCCCCGGTGGCCCCTCCGGTCCTGGCGGTCCCTCCGGTCCTGGTGGCCCCGGTGGTCCCTCCGGCCGGGGCGAGCCGTTCGGGGTGCCTCCCGAAGGGCCCGAGCACGACGCGGCCGCCGCGTACGTCCTCGGCATCCTCGACGACGCGCAGGCGAGCGCCTTCGAGGCGCACCTCGCGGGCTGCGCCCGGTGCGCCGCGCATCTCGACGAGTTCGCCGCGATGGAGCCCATGCTCGCGATGCTCTCCGAGTCGCCCGCCGCCGTGCCCGGGGCCCGTCCCGTGCCGCACGTGCCGGAGCGGCCCGCGCCCCGGCTGCTCGGCGGGCTGATGGACGAGGTCGCGCACAAGCGGCACCGCCGCACCCGGCGCAGCCGGTATCTGGTCGCCGCGGCCGCCGCCCTGATCATCGGCGGCCCGGTCGCCGCCTTCGCGGTCACCGCGGGCGACGACCGCGGCGGCGGCTCGGTGGCCGCGAACGACCCGCATCCCACCAGCCCGGCCGAGGACGCCTTCTTCGAGCACATGACGGAGAAGGTCTCCGCGACCGACCCCACCACCCGGGTCGGCGCGACCGTCGGCATGGAGGAGAAGGCCTGGGGCACCCACACGGTCCTGGAGCTGAAGAACGTCAAGGGACCGCAGAAGTGCAATCTGGTCGCCGTCTCCAAGACCGGTGAGGAGGAGGTCGTCACCTCCTGGTCCGTCCCGCAGTGGGGGTACGGCATCGAGGGCGCCACGAACCCGACGGCGAAGGCCCCGCTGTACGTGCACGGCGGCGCGGCGATGGACCGGAAGGACATCGACCGCTTCGAGGTGCGGACCTTCGACGGGGAGCGGCTGGTGGAGATCGGGGCCTGAACCGCGCCCCACCGCGCTCCCCTGCGCCCCACCCGGTACGACGCGCGATCGGGATCCGGGCGGCAGGTGCGCTCGGGCCCCCGTTCGCATAGGGTTGACGGCTGCCCAGTGCTGTGACGAAGGGGGCCTCGGTGGCCGCGCAGGATGCCGCTGTCGAATCGCTGCGGGACCGGGAAATCGGTGTCGAGCAGGAGCATCTCGACCGTGTTTATCACCGCCTCGAAGAGAAGATCGACGAGGCGGAATTCCTTATGAACGACGCCGTGAAGCGCGGCCAGGTCGGTACCCCCGGCGCGCTCGCGGAGCGGGACGCCCAGGTGTTCCGGGCGGGGATCCACCTCAATCGGCTGAACAGCGAGTTCGAGGACTTCCTGTTCGGGCGGATCGATCTGCTGCTCGGCAAGGACGGGGAGCGCGGCCCGGACGGCGCGTACACCTCCGTCGAACCGGCCGACGACACCGTCCGGGAGGACGCCACCGCCGATATCGCCGAAACGCTCCACATCGGCCGGATCGGGGTCCTGGACTCCGACTACGCCCCGCTGGTCATCGACTGGCGGGCCCCGGCCGCCGCCCCGTTCTACCGCTCGACCCCGAAGGAGCCCGGCCGCGTCGTACGCCGCCGGGTCATCCGCTCCAAGGGCCGCAAGGTCCTCGGGGTCGAGGACGACCTGATGCGCCCGGAGCTGACGGCGTTCCTGGACGGCGAGAAGCTGCCGGTGATCGGGGACGGCGCGCTGATGGCGGCGCTCGGCCAGGCCCGCAGCCACACCATGCGGGACATCGTCTCCTCCATCCAGGCCGAACAGGACCTGGTCATCCGGGCCCCCGCCGCCTCCGTCACCGAGGTCACCGGCGGCCCCGGCACCGGCAAGACCGCGGTCGCCCTGCACCGGGCGGCGTATCTGCTCTACCAGGACCGGCGGCGGTACGCGGGCGGCATCCTGGTCGTCTCGCCCACCCCGCTCCTGGTCGCGTACACCGAAGGGGTGCTGCCCTCGCTCGGCGAGGAGGGCCAGGTCGCGATCCGCGCGGTCGGCTCGCTGTCCGACGACGCGGCGGGCCTCCAGGGCGCGACGACGTACGACGAACCGGCCGTGGCCCGGATCAAGGGCTCCTCCCGGATGCTCCACGTGCTGCGCAAGGCCGCCCGGGGCGCGCTGGAACAGGGCCGGCCCGCGGCACCACGTGAGGAGCACGGCCAGCTCTCCTTCGGCGACGAGCCGGAACAGGGCGGTGCCGCGACGCCCCCCGACCGGCTGCGTGTCGTCGCCTTCGGGGCCCGGGTGGAGCTGGAGGCCGACGAGCTCCGGCGTATCCGGCACAACGCCCTGGGCGGCACCGCCCCGGTCAACCTGCTGCGCCCGCGCGCCCGCAAGCTGCTGCTGGACGCCCTGTGGAACAGGTCCTCCGGACGCGGCCGGTACACCGACCCCCAGCTGGTGGCGGAGCTGCGCTCGTCGTTCGACGAGGACGTCTCCACCGAGACCCCGTTCCTGGAGTTCCTCGACGCCTGGTGGCCCGAACTGACGCCGCGCCGGGTGCTGGCCGCGATGGCCGACGAACGGCGTCTGGGCCGCTGGTCCCGGCGCATCCTCAACCAGGGCGAGGTGCGCCGGCTGGCCCGCTCCCTGAAGCGTCTGGACGCGGACGGCAACGGTCCGCTCTCCGTCCACGACGTGGCGCTCCTGGACGAGCTCCAGGCGCTGCTGGGCACCCCGAACCGGCCGAAGCGCCGGCGTGAGGCGGACCCGCTGGACCAGCTCTCGGGTCTGGAGGAGCTGATGCCGCAGCGCGAGGAGACCCAGTGGGAGCGGGCCGAGCGGCTCGCGGCGGAGCGCACCGAATACGCCCACGTCATCGTCGACGAGGCGCAGGACCTCACCCCGATGCAGTGGCGCATGGTCGGCCGCCGGGGCCGGCACGCCACCTGGACGATCGTCGGCGACCCGGCCCAGTCCTCCTGGTCCGACCCGGACGAGGCGGGCGCCGCCCGGGACGAGGCGCTCGGCTCCCGGCCGCGCCGCCGCTTCACCCTCACCGTCAACTACCGCAACCCGGCGGAGATCGCGGAGCTGGCCGCGAAGGTGCTGGCGCTGGCGATGCCCGGCATGGAGTCCCCGGCGGCGGTCCGCTCGACCGGGGTGGTGCCCCGCTTCGAGCCGGTGCGCGACGAGGACCTGGCCGCCACGGTCCGCGAGGAGGCCGCCAGGCTGCTCGCGGAGGTGGACGGCACGGTCGGTGTGGTCGTGGCGATGAACCGGCGCGCCCAGGCCCGCGCATGGCTCGCGGAGCTGGGGGAGCGGGTCGTGGCGCTGGGCAGCCTGGAGGCCAAGGGGCTGGAGTACGACGCCACGGTGGTCGTCTCGCCCGCGGAGATCGCGGACGAGTCCCCGGCCGGTCTGCGGGTGCTGTACGTGGCGCTCACCCGGGCGACGCAGCAGCTCACGGTGGTCTCGGGGGAGCGGGATCTGCCGGACGAGGACGGGGTGCCGGACCTGCTGAGGGACTGACGTACAGCCGGTCGGGGAGGGTTCCGCGAGTCAACCTGTCGCACGGGAATCACTTCTCGGGGGTGTTTGTTACCTTGGTACTGGCACCGACTCGATCCAAGCCCCCGGGCCCAACCTTCGTCGCTTCGAGCGACCACTTGCCGCGAGGCGAGCATGGCGGGTCGGTGCCACCCAAGTGAAGAACCGGACAGACCCGCGTCACCTGCTGGTGGCGCGGGTCTGTTCTTGTTTCACGGGTCGCCCGGCCGGGTTCGGGTCCCCTTGGGGGTTCCGCCGAACGGGTAGTTTCTCGTATGGTGGAAACTACTTTCCGAAAGGCGGCAGTCATTACCGGCTACCAGTCGGTAGGTGCGACGATCGGGAAGCGTGACCGGAACGAGGGTTCCGGTTGCGCGGCAATGAAGCTAAGGAAAGCGAAGGACTCGGCCATGGCAACGGCGCCCAGCGTCTCGTACTCGATGACGGTCAGGCTGGAGGTGCCCGCGAGCGGCACCGCGGTCTCCCAGCTCACCACGGCCGTGGAGTCCTCCGGGGGCTCGGTCACCGGCCTCGACGTGACCGCTTCCGGCCACGAGAAGCTGCGGATCGACGTCACCATCGCCGCCACTTCCACCTCGCACGCGGACGAGATCGTCGAAGGTCTGCGCGACATCGAGGGCGTCGTGCTGGGTAAGGTCTCCGACCGTACGTTCCTCATGCACCTCGGCGGCAAGATCGAGATGGCGTCCAAGCACCCCATCCGCAACCGTGACGACCTGTCGATGATCTACACCCCCGGCGTCGCCCGGGTCTGCATGGCCATCGCCGAGAACCCCGAGGACGCGCGCCGCCTCACCATCAAGCGCAACTCCGTCGCAGTTGTGACGGACGGCTCCGCGGTGCTCGGCCTCGGCAACATCGGCCCGATGGCCGCGCTGCCCGTCATGGAGGGCAAGGCGGCCCTCTTCAAGCGCTTCGCGGGCATCGACGCCTGGCCGATCTGCCTGGACACCCAGGACACCGACGCCATCGTCGAGATCGTCAAGGCCATCGCCCCCGGCTTCGCGGGCATCAACCTGGAGGACATCTCCGCGCCGCGCTGCTTCGAGATCGAGGCCCGGCTGCGCGAGGCCCTCGACATCCCCGTCTTCCACGACGACCAGCACGGCACCGCGATCGTCGTCCTGGCCTCCCTCACCAACGCGCTGCGCGTGGTGGGCAAGGGCATCGGGGACGTACGGGTCGTCATGTCCGGTGCGGGAGCGGCCGGTACGGCCATCCTGAAGCTGCTCATCGCCGCGGGCGTCAAGCACGCCGTCGTCGCCGACATCCACGGTGTCGTGCACGCCGGACGCGAGGACCTGGTCGCCGCCGACCCGGACTCGCCGCTGCGCTGGATCGCCGACAACACCAACCCCGAGGGCGTCACCGGCACCCTCAAGCAGGCCGTCGTCGGCGCCGACGTCTTCATCGGCGTCTCCGCCCCGAACGTCCTGAACGGCGACGACGTCGCCGCGATGGCGGACGGTGCGATCGTGTTCGCGCTCGCGAACCCGGACCCCGAGGTCGACCCCGCGATCGCCCGTCAGACGGCCGCGGTCGTCGCCACCGGCCGCTCCGACTTCCCCAACCAGATCAACAACGTGCTGGTCTTCCCGGGTGTTTTCCGCGGTCTGCTGGACGCTCAGTCCCGCACCGTCAACACGGAGATGATGCTCGCCGCGGCCGGCGCGCTGGCCGATGTGGTCGCCGAGGACGAGATCAACGCGAACTACATCATCCCCTCGGTCTTCAACGACAAGGTGGCGGGCGCGGTCGCCGGAGCCGTCCGGGCCGCCGCGAAGGCCGCCGCCGGCCCCGGATCGGCCACCGCCACCTCCGTCTGACCCCACCGTTTCGGGGGCCCCGCAAGGGGTATCCGCGGGACACCCCGGGCCGCACCCGCCCGTGCCGTACGGCGCGTCGCGGGTCGCGGCGCCCCAAACGCCCCTTTAGGGTGGGCGGGCAGTGGGCCCTGCGGGGCCCGGCATCCGCTGCGGACCGCTCGGCCAAGTCGACGGAGCGTCACCACGAGCAAACCGTGGCGCTTTTCATCGACCCCGAAGGGTTCCGGATTGGCTTTCCCGCCGCTGGTGGGGGCAGGATGCGTAATCGGGCGAGAGGGTCTGACATCAGACCCGGGTCCGGGGACTGTCAGAGGGCCCTGGCAGCATCGGCTTCGATCTCACGCCTCACAGGCAAGAAGAACACGGGAGTAACAACATGAACCGCAGTGAGCTGGTGGCCGCCCTGGCCGACCGCGCCGAGGTGACTCGCAAGGACGCCGACGCCGTGCTGGCCGCGCTCGCCGAGACCGTCGGTGAGATTGTCGCCAAGGGCGACGAGAAGGTCACCATCCCCGGCTTCCTGACCTTCGAGCGCACCCACCGTGCCGCTCGCACCGCTCGCAACCCGCAGACCGGCGACCCGATCAACATCCCCGCCGGCTACAGCGTGAAGGTCTCCGCGGGCTCGAAGCTCAAGGAAGCCGCCAAGGGTAAGTAACCCTCAAAGGCGCAACAGAGGGCGGCCACCCCCGACCAGGGGTGGCCGCCCTCGCGCATGCCAGGGGCACATGCGCCCCGCTGGGGCGCCCGTACACCGGAGCAGCCCAGGAACGTCAGGGATGCATCCGCGCGCCCTTGAGGGCCTTGTCCACGGCGTTACGGGGCCCGTACACGAGCAGCCCCACCAGATCGAGCGCGTCCCGCCCCACCGCCCGTACCGCCGCCCGGTTGTCCCGGTCGTTCCCCGTACCGAACAGGTCCGAGGTGAACACGGCCGTCGTCAGGGACCTGGAGAGCGCCTTGGCGTGCGCCGCGGTCAGCGTCTCCTTCGATCCCTCGAAGACCAGCACCGGCTGCCGGATCATCGGCAGGTACGGGGTGGAGTCGGCGTCCTCGTAGGGCTCGCCGATCACTTCCGGCGCCGCCGTTCCCAGACCGCTGACCAGGAAGGCGGTCACATTCAGCCGTTGCCAGGACTCCAGGTCGTCGCGGAGCAGCACCGCGACCTTCGTGTCGAAGCGGACGGGTGCGCTCCCGGTCGTCGTGGTGTCGCTGCCGGTCTCGTGCGTGTTTCTCATGGTCCGAGACTCGCCGGTCGCCCCGGGCCGGGTCTTGTACGTTCTTAACGTGGTCGCACGGCAGGAGATCCAGGATGTCGCCGCCTGGCGTCCGGCGGTCCCGGGCGTCGTGGAGGTCTTCCACGCCCGCTTCACCGAGCACGCCTACCCCATGCACGTCCACGACGCCTGGACGCTCCTGATCGTCGACGACGGAGCCGTCCGCTACGACCTGGACCGCCACGAGCGCGGCACCCCGGACGGCACGGTGAGCCTGCTGCCGCCGCAGGTCCCGCACAACGGTTCGCCCGCGACCGCCGACGGCTTCCGCAAACGGGTGCTCTACCTGGACATGACGCAGCTCGACGCGGGCCTCATCGGCCCCGCCGTGGACACCCCCGACCCAGGGCGTGGCCGGCGGATCAGGACCGGGTCCGCGGCGCCTGGCACGGCACCTCGCGGCGTTGCCGAAACGCCCGAATCGCTCCGCGATGAGGACGTTCCAGCGCCTTGCGATGCACCGCACCAGACGCCGCGGCCTATCCGGTCCTGACCCGCCGGCCACGCCCTGCCGACCCGCTGCTGCGCACCCGCGTCGGCCGGCTCCACACGGCCCTGGCGGACCCGGACGGCGCCCTGGAGGCCGAGAGCCGCCTGGCGTTCATCGGGGAGCGGCTGAGGGGCCACCTGCGCCCCGCTCGGGCCCCCGCGGGCCCGCCGCTCGCCCCGGGCGTCGCCCGGGACCTGCGCGAGCTCCTGGACGAGCGGCTGGGCGAGGGCATCACCCTGGCGGAGGCCGCCCGGCTGGTCCACGCGCACCCCGCCCATCTCGTACGGGCGTTCAGCGCGGCGTACGCCATCGCACCGCACCAGTACCTGACGTCCCGCCGGGTCGACCGGGCCCGCCGCCTGCTGCTCGAAGGGGTGCCGCCCGGGGAGGCGGCGACCGCCGTGGGCTTCCACGACCAGTCCCACCTCACCCGGCACTTCAAGCGGATCGCGGGCACCACCCCGGGCCGGTTCGCCGGAACAGCACGGCGCCCCGGCCCCCTGTGAGGGGACCGGGGCACCGGGTACGCAGCGCTGTGTGCGGCAGCACTGTGCGGGCCGTCGCGGCACGCGGGTGGGTCAGACGAGCGAACCGCCCGGCAGCTCCACCTTCGCGCCGAGCTTCTCCAGCTTCTCCATGAAGTTCTCGTAACCGCGGTTGATCAGGTCGATGCCGTGCACCCGGGAGGTGCCCTGCGCCGCCAGCGCCGCGATCAGATACGAGAAGCCGCCCCGGAGGTCCGGGATGACCAGGTCCGCGCCCTGCAGCTTGGTCGGTCCGGAGACGACCGCCGAGTGCAGGAAGTTGCGCTGGCCGAAGCGGCAGTCGGAGCCGCCCAGGCACTCGCGGTACAGCTGGATGTGCGCACCCATCTGGTTGAGCGCGGAGGTGAAGCCGAGCCGCGACTCGTACACCGTCTCGTGGACGATCGACAGGCCGGCGGCCTGCGTCAGCGCCACGACCAGCGGCTGCTGCCAGTCGGTCTGGAAGCCGGGGTGCACGTCCGTCTCCAGCGCGATGGCGTTGAGCGCGCCGCCCGGGTGCCAGAAGCGGATGCCCTCGTCGTCGATCTCGAAGGCGCCGCCGACCCGGCGGAAGGTGTTCAGGAAGGTCATCATCGAGCGCTGCTGGGCGCCGCGCACATAGATGTTGCCCTCGGTCGCCAGCGCCGCCGACGCCCAGGAGGCCGCCTCCAGGCGGTCCGGGATCGCCCGGTGGGTGTACCCGTCGAGCTGGTCGACACCGGTGATCCGGATGGTCCGGTCGGTGTCCATGGAGATGATCGCGCCCATCTTCTGCAGTACGCAGATGAGGTCCTCGATCTCCGGCTCGACGGCCGCGTTGGACAGCTCGGTGACGCCCTCGGCGAGCACCGCGGTGAGCAGCACCTGCTCGGTGGAGCCCACCGAGGGGTACGGCAGCCGGATCTTGGTGCCGCGCAGTCGCTGCGGGGCCTCCAGATACTGGCCGTCGGCCCGCTTCTCGATGGTCGCGCCGAACTGGCGCAGCACCTCGAAGTGGAAGTCGATCGGCCGGCCGCCGATGTCGCAGCCGCCCAGGCCCGGGATGAAGGCGTGGCCGAGGCGGTGCAGCAGCGGGCCGCAGAAAAGGATCGGGATGCGCGACGAACCCGCGTGGGCGTCGATGTCGGCGACGTTCGCCGACTCGACGTGCGAGGGGTCGAGGATCAGTTCGCCCGGCTCGTCGCCGGGGCGGACGGTGACGCCGTGCAGCTGCAGCAGTCCCCGGACGACCCGTACGTCACGGATGTCGGGAACATTGCGGAGACGGCTGGGCCCGCTGCCGAGCAGCGCGGCGACCATTGCCTTCGGCACCAGGTTCTTGGCGCCTCGGACGCGGATCTCGCCCTCCAGCGGGGTGCCGCCGTGGACAAGCAGGACATCGTCTGTGCCGGTCATGTATCTCGCGTTCCGGAGTGGTCGGGCAGGGGGCCAACGAAAAGGGTAATGGCCTCCTACCCCCCTTCCGTAAGGCGAAGGGGGGTGTACGAACGTCATGAATCCGCCACAACACCCTCCGCGCATCCGATCTTGCGGAGGGTTACCGTCCGGATGGCCCACCGCGCCCCCGTCGTCCGGTGCGCTCCCCGTGCCTCCGTGCGCCCTGAGCTGCGCTCGCTCTCCTGAGGGCGGCATCACGGTCACTCGGCCCCCGCGAAGGGCGAAGATGCGGGATCATTCCTGCCATGACCGAGGTGTCCTCGCTCACAGGGCGACTGCTCGTGGCCGCACCCGCCCTCACGGACCCGAATTTCGACCGCGCGGTGGTGCTGCTCCTCGACCACGACGAGGAGGGCTCCCTCGGCGTGGTCCTCAACCGCCCGACCCCGGTCGGCGTCGGTGACATCCTCGCGTCCTGGGCCGGCCTGACCGGTGAGCCGGACGTCGTCTTCCAGGGCGGCCCGGTCTCGCTGGACTCCGCGCTCGGCGTGGCGGTGATCCCCGGCGACGAGGGCCCGCTCGGCTGGCGGCGGGTGCACGGGGCGATCGGCCTGGTCGACCTGGAGACCCCGCCGGAGCTGCTCGGCCCTGCCCTCGGCTCGCTGCGGATCTTCGCCGGATACGCGGGCTGGGGCCCCGGTCAACTGGAGGGCGAGCTGAACGAGGGCGCGTGGTTCGTGGTCGAGTCGGAGCCCGGCGACGTCTCGTCCCCGCGCCCCGAGCAGCTCTGGCGGGCGGTGCTCCGCCGCCAGCGCAGCGAGCTCGCGATGATCGCCACGTATCCGGACGACCCTTCGCTCAACTGATGCCCGTCTCTTTCAGTACCCTTGGCGGTTATGAGCACTCTTGAGCCCGATCGCGGGGCAGGTACGGGGACCCTCGTCGAACCGACGCCGCAGGTGTCGAGGGGCGACGGCGACCACGAGCGCTACGCCCATTACGTCCAGAAGGACAAGATCATGGCGAGCGCCCTGGAGGGCACTCCCGTGGTCGCGCTGTGCGGGAAGGTCTGGGTACCGGGGCGCGACCCCAAGAAGTACCCGGTCTGTCCCATGTGCAAGGAGATCTACGAGTCCATGGGCGCCGGCGGCGACAAGGACAAGGGCAAGGGCGGCGGCAAGGACAAGAAGTAGGTCCGCTCCCTCACTTTGCTGTCGGGCCCCCGGGGCGCGCGTTCACCGCGCGCCCCGGGGGCCTTCTCCATGCCAGGCCCCACTGCCCGGCTCCCTCTGCCTGCTCACGGAGGGTGACCGGGGCGTCGCGTTGCACGGGCTGCATCCGCTGGTCACAGAGTGGTCGAGACCACTTGTCGTCTCCGGAACGCGGATCTACTCTCCTGCCAGTTGTGCAGAACGAAACGCACGTTGCACATGATGCAACGCATGACCGGTAGGGGTTCCGGATGAAGCTTTCTGCCCGAATTGCCGCCCCGGCTGCGGCGCTTGTGCTGGCCGGCCTCACCGCCACCGCCTGCGCGCCGCAGACCTCCGACACCAGTGCGAAGGGTGACGAGAAGAGCGGCACACTCCGTGTCTGGCTCTTCCAGGAGGTCGGCAACAAGCCCAAGGAGAAGGTCGTCGACGCGGCCGTCGCCGACTTCGAGAAGGCCCACAAGGGCGCGAAGGTCGAGGTCGAGTACATACCCGTCGACACCCGCGCCCAGCGCATCAAGGCGGCGTTCAACGACCCCAAGAGCGCCCCGGACCTCATCGAGTACGGCAACAGCGACACCGCCGGATACGTCAAGGACGGCGGACTCGCGGACGTGACCGAGGAGTTCGGCGCCTGGGACGAGGCCAAGGACACCGACCCGATCGCCAAGCAGTCCGTCACCGTCGGCGACAAGGTCTACGGCGCCCCCTTCTTCGTCGGCGTCCGGGCCCTCTACTACCGCACCGACGTCTTCAAGGACCTCGGCATCGACGCCCCCAAGTCCCAGGCCGAGCTGATCTCCACCGCCAAGAAGGTCCGCAAGGCCAAGCCCGACCTCTACGGACTCGCCGTCGGCGGCGCGTACACCTACGGCGCGATGCCCTTCATCTGGGCCCACGGCGGCGAACTCGCGGGCGAGAGCGGGGGTGCGTACAAGTCCGGCATCAACAGCGAGAAGGCCCGCAAGGGCATCGAGGCCTACACCTCCCTCTTCGGCGACGACAACTGCCCGGCCGCCAAGTGCGCCTCCATGGGCGGCAACGCCACCGTGACCGCCTTCGCCTCCGGCAAGGCCGCCATGGCCATCGGCGGCGACTTCAGCCACGCGGCCGTCGAGGCGGGCGCGGTCAAGGGCAAGTACGCCGTCGTTCCGCTGCCCGGCATCGCCGAGGGCTCCATCGCCCCCGCCTTCGCGGGCGGCAACAACCTCGGTGTCCTCAAGAGCAGTTCGCACCGCACCCTCGCCGTCGACCTGATGAAGTCGCTGAGCGGCAAGAAGACCCAGGCCCAGATGTTCGACGCGATGGGCTTCCTGCCCACCTACACCGACGTCCTGGACAACGCCGCGAAGAAGCAGCCCTTCGTCGCCCCGTTCGTCCAGACCCTGGGCGCGGGCGCCAAGTTCGTCCCCGCCTCGCCCGCCTGGGGCCAGATCGACGCCTCGCTGGTCCTGCCGAACATGTTCCAGGAGATCGTCTCCGGCCGTAAGGACGTGGCGCGGGCCTCGGACGACGCGGCGAAGAAGATGGACGCGGCCTTCACCGACGCGGGCTGACGATGACCACGCACACCACCGCTCTCAAGGCCCCGGCCACCGGTACGGCCGGGGCGGGCGCCGGCACCCCCGCCGGCCGCCCGCCTCGGCGCGGCCGGTCCGTGTCCCCCAAGGGGCACTCCGGCTGGACCCCCTGGCTCTACCTCCTGCCCGCCCTCGTCCTGCTCGCCGGGCTGCTGGTCTACCCGATCTACCAGCTCGGCCTGATCTCGTTCCTGGAGTACACCCAGGCCCAGGTCAGCGGCGGCGAACCCACCACCTTCCAGGGCTTCGGCAACTACGCGACCCTCTTCAACGACAGCCAGTTCTGGCAGGTCCTCCTCGCCACGGTCCTGTTCGCCGCGGCCTGCGTGGTCTCCACCCTGTTCGTCGGCTGCGCACTCGCCGTCCTGCTCACCCGCATCCGCGCCCTGCCCCGGCTCGCGCTGATGATGGCCGCGCTCGGCGCCTGGGCCACCCCCGCGATCACCGGCTCCACCGTCTGGGTCTTCCTCTTCGACCCCGACTTCGGACCGGTCAACAAGGTGCTGGGGCTCGGCGACTTCTCCTGGACGTACGGCCGCTACAGCGCCTTCGCGCTCGTGCTCCTCGAAGTCCTGTGGTGCTCGTTCCCGTTCGTGATGGTCACCGTGTACGCGGGCATCCGGGCCATCCCCACCGAAGTGCTGGAGGCCGCCTCGCTGGACGGCGCGTCCCAGTGGCGGATCTGGCGCACCATCATGGCGCCGATGCTCAAGCCCATCCTGATCGTCGTCACCATCCAGTCGATCATCTGGGACTTCAAGGTCTTCACCCAGATCTACGTCATGACCAACGGCGGCGGCATCGCCGGCCAGAACCTGGTGCTCAACGTGTACGCGTACCAGAAGGCGTTCGCGTCCTCGCAGTACAGCCTCGGATCGGCGATCGGCGTCGTGATGCTGGTGATCCTGCTGGCCGTCACGCTCGTCTATCTGCGTCTCGTACGCCGCCAGGGGGAGGAACTGTGAGCGCGACGACCGACAGCTCCGTACATGACAGCCCTGTACGCAAGGGCACAGGCGGCGCACGTGGGCTCCTGCGCGTCAAGCGCCCCGGCAGGCTGGCCGCCGAGGCCGCCGCCCTGCTCATCGCCGTGGCCGTCGCCTTCCCGCTCTACTGGATGGTGCTCTCCGCGTTCAAACCGGCCGGGGAGATCCAGTCCACCGACGCCCGCCCCTGGACGCTCGCGCCCTCCCTCGACTCGTTCCGCCGGGTCTTCGAACAGCAGGACTTCGGCCGCTACTTCCTCAACAGCCTGCTGGTGGCGGGCACGGTCGTCATCCTCTCCGCGCTGGTCGCCTTCCTGGCCGCCACCGCCGTGACCCGCTTCCGCTTCAAGTTCCGCACCACGCTGCTGATCATGTTCCTGGTCGCGCAGATGGTGCCGGTGGAGGCGCTGACCATCCCGCTGTTCTTCCTGATGCGGGACTTCGGCCAGCTGAACACGCTCGGCTCGCTGATCCTGCCGCACCTCGCCTTCTCGCTGCCGTTCGCCATCTGGATGCTGCGCGGCTTCGTCAAGGCCGTCCCCGAGGCCCTGGAGGAGGCCGCCTACATCGACGGAGCGAGCCGCACCCGCTTCCTGTGGCAGATCCTCTTCCCGCTGGTCTTCCCCGGCCTGGTCGCGACGAGCGTCTTCTCCTTCATCACCACCTGGAACGACTTCCTGTTCGCGAAGTCGTTCATCATCAGCGACACCTCCCAGTCGACGCTGCCGATGGCGCTGCTGGTCTTCTTCAAACCGGACGAGAACGACTGGGGAGGGATCATGGCAGCCTCGACGGTGATGACCATCCCCGTACTGGTCTTCTTCGTACTCGTACAGCGACGCCTCGTCTCCGGACTGGGCGGAGCGGTTAAGGACTGATGGCATGACACCCGAGGACACGACGGCGCCGGACTCCGTGGACACCGCGGCTCTCGGCCTGATCCCGGCCCCGCGCACCCTGACCCCCGCCCCCTCCGGCCCGTACGCCCTGGACCGCACGACCCCGCTGAGCGCCGCACCGGGCACGGAGGGCGTCGCCCACTGGCTGCGCACCACGCTCGGCGCGGCCACCGGACTGCCCCTGCCGGAGGCCGGCAGCACGGGCACAGGCGCGGGCACGGGCACAGGCACAGGCGCGGGCACAGGCACAGGCGCGGGTGCTGGCAAGCGCGGCATCGTCCTGGCCCTCGACGCCGCGCTCGCCCCCGAGGCCTACCGCCTGGCCGTCGAAGCGGACGCCGTACGCCTCACGGGAGGCAGCGCGGCGGGTGTCTTCCGGGGCGCGCAGACCCTCCGTCAGCTCCTCGGCCCGGACGCCTTCCGACGGACGCCCCTCGCCCCGGGCCGCACCTGGGAGGTCCCGGCGGTCGTCGTCGAGGACGAACCCCGCTTCGGCTGGCGCGGCCTGATGCTCGACGTCTCACGGCACTTCCTGCCCAAGGACGACGTCCTGCGCTACCTGGACCTGCTCGCCGCCCACAAGCTGAACGTCTTCCACTTCCACCTCACCGACGACCAGGGCTGGCGCATCGAGATCAAGCGCTACCCGCGCCTGACCGAGGTCGGCTCCTGGCGCTCGCGCACCAAATACGGCCACCGGGCCTCCGAGCTGTGGGACGAGACGCCGTACGGCGGCTTCTACACCCAGGACGACATCCGCGAGATCGTCGCCTACGCCGCCGAGCGGCATATCCGGGTCGTCCCCGAGATCGACATCCCGGGCCACTCGCAGGCCGCGATCAGCGCATACCCCGAACTGGGCAACACCGACGTCATCGACACCACCACCCTCTCCGTCTGGGACACCTGGGGCGTCAATCCGAACGTACTCGCCCCCACTGACAACACCCTGCGCTTCTTCGAAGGCGTCCTGGAGGAGGTCCTGGAGCTTTTCCCCGCCGCGACCTCGCCCTTCGTCCACATGGGGGGCGACGAGTGCCCCAAGGACCAGTGGAAGGAGTCCCCGCTCGCCCAGGCCCGGATCGCCGAACTCGGCGTGAAGGACGAGGACGGGCTCCAGTCCTGGTTCATCCGGCACTTCGACGCCTGGCTCGCCGCCCGCGGCCGCCGCCTCATCGGCTGGGACGAGATCCTCGAAGGCGGCCTCGCCGAAGGGGCCGCGGTCTCCTCCTGGCGCGGTTACGCCGGAGGCATCGCGGCCGCCGAGGCCGGGCACGACGTGGTCATGTGCCCCGAGCAGCAGGTGTATCTGGACCACCGTCAGGACGGCGGCCCCGACGAGCCGATGCCCATCGGATACGTCAGGACCCTGGAGGACGTCTACCGCTTCGAGCCCGTCCCGCCGGGCCTGAGCGAGGAGGCGGCCCGTCACATCCTGGGCGCCCAGGCCAACGTGTGGACCGAGGTCATGCAGAACCGGTCCCGCGTCGACTACCAGGTCTTCCCCCGCCTCGCCGCCTTCGCCGAGGTCGCCTGGTCCGCCCTGCCCGCCCCGGCGGACCGGGACTTCGCCGCCTTCGACGCCCGGATGAGGGCCCACTACGCCCGGCTCGACGCCCTCGGCGTCGACTACCGCCCGCCGGCCGGCCCGTACCCCCGGCAGCAGCGCCCCGGCATCCTCGGCCGCCCGCTGGACGGAGTGCCGCCGGTGGTGTGACCCGCGCACCGGCCCGTCGGCCGCAGCCGTCCTCCGGGGAGCCCTCCGGGACCGCTGCGGCCGACGCGCGTCCGGGGCCAACAACCCCGCCGACGTACGCCGGAGCGAGGACGTGAACGGCGGGAAGCGAGGGCACGAACCGCATAAGTCGTACAAGCCTCGCTGAAGAGTGGCAATTCACCCTCCCCGCCGAAGAAGTGCGAAACCGGAACATCCCGCAGGTCAGGGACGGATCCACCCTTCGCGGACCCTCGCGCCGGTCCGATCGGAAGATGTGCCAGAGTTGCCACGTCCGGGCTGTGAACACGTACCGTACGGCGGAACAGGCGGGACAGCCGGGAGACCGGGAAGGGGCAGCTGGGTTGACCACGCACGCACCGCAGGCGATGCAGTCGGTGACGCTGCCGGCCTCGTTGGACGAGGCCGTGGCGGCACTCGGCGCCATGCCCGCAGCCGTTCCGGTTGCCGGGGGCACGGACCTGATGGCAGCCGTCAACAAGGGGCTTCTGCGCCCCTCCGGGCTGGTCGGCCTCGGCCGGATCAGCGAGCTGCGCGGCTGGCACTACCAGGACGGTCACGCGCTGCTCGGCGCCGGACTCACCCACGCCCGCATGGGCCGCCCCGACTTCGCCGCCCTCATCCCCGCCCTCGCCGCCTCCGCCCGCGCCGCGGGACCGCCCCAGATCCGCAACGCCGGCACCCTCGGCGGCAACATCGTCACGTCCGCGCCCACCGGCGACGCCTTGCCGGTGCTGGCCGCGCTGGAGGCCGAGCTCGTCATCGCGGGCCCCGGCGGCTCCCGCCGCGAGATCCCCGTTTCCCACCTGCTGGCCGGCCGTGAACTGCTGGAGCCCGCGGAGCTGATCGGCTTCGTCCGCGTACCGCTGCTGCACGCCCCGCAGGTGTTCCTGAAGGCCACCGGACGCACCGGCCCGGGCCGCGCCACCGCCTCGGTCGCCATCGTCCTGGACCCGGCCCGGCGCGGCGTGCGCTGCGCGGTCGGAGCCATCGCCCCGATGCCGCTGCGCCCGCTGGAGGCGGAGCGCTGGATCGCCTCGCTGATCGACTGGGACGCCGAGCGGGGCCTGGCCCCCGACGCGCTGGCCGCCTTCGGCGAGTACGTCGCCGCGGCCTGTATCCCGGACCACGCACCACCGGCCGACGGCTCGGAGACCCCGCCGCTGTCCCCGGCCGTCCTGCACCTGCGGCGCACCGTCGCCGCGCTCGCCCGACGCGCGCTGGGGAGGGCACTGTCGTGAGCAATGAGGAAGCCGCCAACCAGCACGGGCAGCACGGACAGCAGGGACACGGACAGCAGGGACAGGAGCACTCCGGGGGCCCGGACCCCCGTTACGGCGGCTGGGAGCCGACGCCGCAGGGCGACGGCTACGACGCCGACGCCACCGCGTTCGTCCAGCTCCCGCCGGAGGACCTGGCGAACATCCCACTGGCCGCGCCCGGCCAGGGGTACGTCCCCCCGATGATCCTGCCGCTGACCCCGGCCGCCGGCCTGGACCCGGCGGCGACGGGCAGCTGGGTGGTCCAGACGCAGACCCAGCAGGCACAGGCGGAGCAGCGCGCCCAGGAGGCCGCCGCCGCGCAGGAGTCCGCCGCCCACGGGAACGGCGCGGTCCACTGGCCGGACCCGAACCAGCAGGGCGGCCAGGGCGGGCAGGGCGGGCAGGCCGGATACCAGGGCCCCTACCAGGACACGTCGCACTCCACGGCCCAGTGGAACTTCACCGAGGCCTTCGGCGATGCGCCGACGGCTCGGGAGCAGGGCATCCAGGAAGCGGCTGGTCCGGACCCACTCCAGGCGGCCGGGGCCGCCGACCACTCCGGTCACACGGACCACTCTGGTCACACGGACCATCCCGGTCACGCGGGCCACACCGGCCAGTGGACGATCCCGGTGGCGGACGGGGATCTCCCGGACGAATCGGGCGAGTTCCTGGCCTCGACGCACACCCCGCAGTGGTACGCGGAGAGCGCCCGCCCGGCCACGCTGCCCGGCGGCGCCCCCGCCCCCTGGGCCACACCGGAGCCGGAGCCGGAGCAGACAGCGGAGACGGCTGGTGCAGCGGCCGACACCGCCCCGTCCACCGACGGCTTGCCCACCGAAGAACCGGGCACGGCACCCGAGACGGCACTTGACGAGGCACAAGAGCACGCTCCCGAGGCCGAGGCCGAGGCCGAGGCCGAGGCCGCCGCCGACGCAACGTCGGACGCAACGTCGGACACAGCCCCGGACGCACTCCCCGAAGCACCCCCGGAAGCCGACCTCACCCCGGCCCCCGCCCCCGACGCGGCTCCCGCCCCCGACGCCGACGCTGACGGGGCCCCCGCCCCCGCCCTCCTCGACGCCCCGAGCGAGCACCCCTCCGCGTCCTACCTGCTCCATGTGAACGGCGTGGACCGCCCGGTCAGCGACGCCTGGATCGGCGAGTCCCTGCTCTACGTGCTCCGCGAGCGCCTCGGCCTCGCCGGGGCCAAGGACGGCTGCTCGCAGGGCGAGTGCGGCGCCTGCAACGTCCAGGTCGACGGCCGCCTTGTTGCCTCCTGCCTGGTCCCCGCGGCCACGGCGGCGGGCAGCGAGGTGCGTACGGTCGAGGGCCTGGCCGTCGACGGCGAACCGTCCGACGTCCAGCGCGCCCTGTCCGCGTGCGGAGCCGTCCAGTGCGGCTTCTGCATCCCCGGCATGGCGATGACCGTCCACGACCTGCTGGAGGGCAACCACGCCCCCAGCGAGTTGGAGACCCGCCAGGCCCTCTGCGGGAACCTCTGCCGCTGTTCCGGTTACCGGGGCGTGCTCGACGCGGTCGCGGACGTCGTCGCGGCCCGCGAGGCGAGCGCCGAGGCGGCCACGGCGGTCCAGGACGAGGCGCGCATCCCGCACCAGGCCGAGCCGGGCGCCGGCGGCGTACAGCAGGGCCCCCACCCGCACGAGGGAGAGGCGCTGTGAGGCACGCCCACGGCCCCGCCGTACACCAGCAGCACCACGCGAACAACAAGGAGGCGGCGTGAGCAGCGACGCAGCCACCGCGGCCAACGCGACCAGCACCGGCCTGCCCAGGATGGACACCGTCGGCGGCGGCCCGGGAGCGGGTTCCGGCCCGGATGAGGAGCAGCCCCTGCTGGGCCTCGGCGCCTCGCTGCCGGCCGCCGACGCGCGGGCGAAGACCGAGGGCACCTTCCCGTACGCCGCCGACCTCTGGGCCGAGGGCCTGCTGTGGGCGGCCGTGCTGCGCTCCCCGCACCCGCACGCGCGGATCCTGTCGATCGACACGTCGGGGGCCGAGGAAATGCCCGGGGTGCGGGCGGTCGTCACGCACGAGGACGTGCCGGGGGACAGCAACTACGGCCGCCACGTCGTGGACCGCCCGGTGTTCGCCTCGGACCTGGTCCGCCACCACGGCGAGCCGATCGCCGCGGTCGCCGCCGACCACCCGGACACCGCACGGCTGGCCGCCGCCGCCATCGCCGTACGGTACGAGGTGCTGGAGCCGGTCACGGACCCGGAGAAGGCGTTCGCGGCGGAGCCCCTGCACCCCGACGGCAACCTGATCCGGCACATCCCGCTGCGCTACGGCGACGCGGAGGCGACGGGCGAGGTCGTCGTCGAGGGCCTGTACCGCATCGGCCGCCAGGACCCGGCCCCGATCGGCGCGGAGGCCGGCCTCGCCGTGCCGAGGCCCGACGGGGGCGTCGAGATCTACACCGCCTCCACCGACCCGCACACCGACCGCGACCTGATCGCCGCCTGCTTCGGCCTGGAGGCGGACCGGGTCAAGGTCGTCGTGACCGGGGTGCCCGGCGCGACCGGCGACCGCGAGGACCCGGGCTTCCAGATCCCGCTGGGCCTGCTCGCGCTGCGCACCGGCTGCCCGGTGAAGCTGGCCGCGAGCCGCGAGGAGTCCTTCCTCGGCCACACCCACCGCCACCCCACCCTCCTGCGCTACCGCCACCACGCGGACGCGGAGGGCCGGCTGGTCAAGGTGGAGGCCCAGATCCTGCTGGACGCGGGCGCGTATGCGGACGCCTCCTCCGAATCCCTGGCCGCCGCGGTGGCCTTCGCCTGCGGCCCGTACGTCGTCCCGCACGCCTTCATCGAGGGCTGGGCGGTCCGCACGAACAACCCGCCCTCCGGTCACGTACGCGGCGAGGGCGCGATGCAGGTCTGCGCGGCGTACGAGGGCCAGATGGACAAACTGGCCGCGAAGCTGGGCATCGACCCGGCCGAACTACGCCTGCGCAACACCCTGTCGACGGGCGACATCCTCCCCACGGGCCAGACGGTGACCTGCCCGGCCCCCGTGGCCGAACTGCTCCGCTCGGTCCGCGACTACCCCCTCCCCGCCCTCCCCAAGGACGCCCCGGAGGACGACTGGCTGCTGCCGGGCGGCCCCGAGGGCGCGGGGGAGCCCGGGGCGGTGCGCCGGGGCGTGGGCTACGGCCTGGGCATGGTGCACATGCTGGGCGCCGAGGGCACGGACGAGGTCTCCACGGCCACGGTCAGGGTCCACGACGGCGTGGCCACCGTCATTTGCGCGGCGGTCGAAACAGGCCAGGGCTTCACGACCCTGGCCCGCCAGATCGTCCAGGAGACCCTGGGCGTCGAGGAGGTCCACGTAGCGGCGGTGGACACCGACCAGCCCCCGGCGGGCCCGGCGACGCACGGCCGCCACACCTGGGTGTCGGGCGGGGCGGTGGAACGGGCAGCGAAGATGGTCCGCACCCAACTCCTCCAGCCGCTGGCGCACAAGTTCGGCATGTCCACGGAGCTGCTCCAGATCGCCGACGGCAAGATCACCTCGTACGACGGCGTGCTCTCCACGACGGTCATGGAGGCCCTGGACGGCAAGGAACTCTGGGCCACCGCCCAGTGCCGCCCGCACCCCACGGAACCACTGGACGAATCGGGCCAGGGCGATGCGTTCGTCGGCCTGGCGTTCTGCGCGGTACGGGCGGTGGTGGACGTCGACATCGAGCTCGGCTCGGTCCGCGTGGTCGAAATGGCGGTCGCCCAGGACGTGGGCAGGGTCCTCAACCCCGCCCAACTGGCCATCCGTATCGAGGCAGGCATCACCCAGGGCATCGGCGCGGCCCTCACGGAGAACCTCCGCACCGCGAGAGGCCTGATCCGCCACCCCGACCTGACCGGCTACGCCCTCCCGACCTCCCTGGACGCCCCCGACATCCGCATCGTGAAACTGGTCGAGGAACGCGACGTGGTGGCCCCCTTCGGCGCGAAACCGGCCTCGGCGGTCCCGGTCGTCACGGCCCCCGCGGCGGTGGCCTCGGCGGTCCGCTCCGCAACGGGCCGCCCGGTGAACCGACTCCCCATCAGGCCGCAGGCGGCAGTCGCAACACCCAAGCCCTGACTGGCTCGTTACCGCCGTCGGGACGGTGTGATGCGCATTGCACGTGCAATCAAAGGGTGCGAGCTGTCACAGATGCTGGCTACAGTGATCCTCGAAGCTGTGCCAGCAGGACAACGGGGAGGGTGTTGTGGCAACGGGAGAAGGCTCTGAAGGGGCCGGCTCCTCCGGGGGGCTCTTCGGGGGATTCATCGGGGGTGCCGTAGCCGCGGCGCAAAGCGCGGTAACAGAGCTTTACACCGAGCTGGAGTCCTTCACCAAGTTCCGTGACCGCATCGACGAGATCCTGGTGGACCTGAAGAAGTCGCCGGCGGACGCCAAGAAGCTGGGCGAGATCTCCATCAAGGACAGCCAGTTCGGCGACGTGGCGTGGCCGGAGGCGAAGGGCATGTTCGCCTCGTACGAGAAGGTCGTAGGCGAACTCGAGACCTTGTCGAAGCTGCTCTCGGACTCCATCGAGGGCATGAGCATCGCGGTCCTGGCGTCGCACCAGGGTTACGACAACATGGACGAGGACATCCGCGCCCGGATGCTCGCCATCAAGAAGGGCGCGGAGAAGCACTATCCCGGTGAGTACAACCCGGTTCCGGGCGAGGACAAGCAGAGCGGAAGCGGCGACAAGACGCCGCCGACGCCGCAGCCTTCGACGACCGATGACACCGGGGGCGCCTGATGTTGGTCGGGACGGCGTGGCGATCAGCGGGACGAACGGGGGAGTGAGATGGGTTCGACATCGTTCGAGGGCATGTCGCACAAGCAGATGATCGCGTGGCTGGATCAGGCCAACAGTGCGGCTGTTCAGGGTGTGGCCGATCGTCTGTCGAGTGCGGCGAGTGAGATCGCGAAGATCGGCGAAGAGCTGAAGGTTCGCCCGCAGATGGTGAAGTGGAAGGGCGACGGAGCGGAGTCGTTCCGCACGTGGAGTGCGGATCTGGCCAACTCCACGCTGCGCCTGGGCGAGTTCAGCCGGGACGCGTCGAAGCGTCTGGGGGAAACGGCTACGGCGATCGCTCAGGCGAAGGCGGCGATTCCGCGTCCTACGGGGGATCCGGAGGCGAGCCTGAAGGCTGCGGAGTCGGCACGGAATGATCCGGATTCCGCGGGGTTGATCCAGAAGCTGAACGGGGAGCGGGAGGCTGCGGCGGCGGAGATGCGGAAGCTCTCCCAGGCGTACAGCCATTCGGTGGCGCAGCTCAACAGGCTGAAACGGCCCACGTTTCCGCCGCCGCCGCAGGGCATTTCGCCGGATGCCAGGTCGAGGCGGGTAGATGCGAATGGCAATATCTCCGACGGTACGCCGACCGGGAGTGCTGCAGGTTCCGCACACAGTGCGGTCGGCAGCGCATCGACGCCTGGAGGCTATCGAGAAGCGACAGGCGCGGATGCGCCCCCACTCCCGCACGCGAGCGCTACTGCACCGGTAGTAGGTGCGGTACAGGCGCCAGTGGACATGGAGATCGATAGCGTTGCGACGCTGCCGCCACCACCGTCGAATCCGGTTGTGGGCCCGGCCGTGAATTCCGGCGCCAGCAAGCCCGATGGGTTTCTCACGACGCCTACTGTTCCGCCACCTGCTGTCGGGGGCGGGCCTACCTTGCGGCCGCCGACGAATGCCGGGGGCAGGACGACGGGCGTGCCCCGTCCTCCCATGGCTTTGGGCACAGGTCCACTCGCTCCACCGGCCCGAGACAGTGGAATCACCGGGGGTCGCTCTGTGGCACAGACTCCAGGGCGTTCACCAGGAGGTTTGCCACGCGGCACAGTGATCGGAGGGGAAGGCACTCACGCCGGCCGCGGAATGATGGGGCACGGTGCCGGTGCTGGCACGGGAGGCGCCGGGGGCGGTAGCCGGAGCGGGATCATCGGCGGCCGCCAACTGGCGAGGGAATCCGGCGGCATGGTGGGCGGTCGTCCGCCGCAGCCGCTGGGAAGCGCAACCGGCCGCCCGTTCACACCTGGGGGCACGGGGCTTGTACGAGGGGCCGGAGCGGGCGACGGCAGCCGTGGTGGAATTGGCCAGATGGGCCGTGGAGCGACTCCGCAGCGATCTGAGGATCCCCGACGCGATGCGAGCGAGCGGCCGGACTATCTCGTCGAGGACGAGGACACCTGGCAGCAGGGCAGCCGACGGGTTGTCCCGCCGGTGATCGACTGAGCAGCAAGAATCCAGAAAAAGGGAATGGAATGCGTGCCAACAGTGCAGTTGTTGCCCGGCGTGGGGCCATCCTGTCCGCCGTTGTGGCACTGCTCTTGGTGGGAGTCACCCCCGCATACGCTGATTCCGTTCGTTCCCGCCAGTGGCATCTGGATGTGATGCGTGCCGAGCAGATGTGGGAGACCAGCACCGGTGAGAACGTTACTGTTGCGGTGATCGATTCAGGCGTGGACGCTTCAGTGCCTGATCTTCAGGGGCGCGTCCTCAAGGGGAAAGATCTGGCGACAGATTCTCCAGGAGACGAGCGTACGGACTATGGCAATCATGGGACCGGGATCGCTGGTCTCATTGCTGGAACCGGTAACGTCGGCGGCAGGGGCGGTGCCTTTGGGCTGGCTCCGGGATCCAAAATTCTCCCGATCCGAGTCAGGGATAGCGAGGGTAAAGTAAACGGGGCGACAGGGGATAGATATTTCAACGATGACGTGTCGGCGGCAATTCGCTTTGCTATCGATCAGGGCGCCAAGGTCATCAATATTTCTCTCGGTAAGAACGTCGGATCGCAACGGTTGACAGATTCTGTTAATTACGCCCTGGATAAAGGGTCGCTGATCTTCGCGGCTGCGGGAAACAGCGGAGATGAGGAAAACTCGGTCGAGTATCCTGCCGGGACGCCGGGTGTTGTCGGAGTGGGGTCCGTCGGAAAAGATCTTCGAAGGGCCAAGTCATCTCAGTATGGACCGCAGGTTGATCTCGCAGCGCCGGGCGTGGACACCATCCACGCGTGTTCTGAAGGAACCCGGTTGTGTAAGAGCAGCGGTACTAGCGACGCGACAGCTCTCGCCTCCGCTTCCGCGGCCCTGATCTGGTCCAAGCATCCGGACTGGACGAACAATCAGGTCCTGCGGGTCATGCTGAATACGGCGGGCGGTCCTGTTAGTGGGAAGAAGCGGTCCGACGGGATCGGTTACGGGATTGTTCGTCCGCGTATTGCGCTGAAGACGCCGGGGGATCCCGGGCCGGCTGATGTGTATCCGCTTCCGGATCTTGCCGCTGCGGCGTCCGAGGCGCCGTCGCCGCAGCCGTCCAAGGCCGGGGGCAGTTCTGGCCAGAGCGAGGAGCCGGTCGTCGCGGCGGCGGACGAGGGCGGCAACACCGTTCTCTGGCTCGGCCTGGGGATTGGCGGGGCAGTTCTGGTCGGTGGCGTCGCGACTGCGGCAGTGCTCCGTTCTCGTCGGCGAGAGGTTGTTGCCGGACAGGCTCCACCGGTGGGCTCGCAGCAGCCATATCCGAACCAGCCGCCGTACTCTCCTTACGGTCCACCGCCGAACAGCTCCTACCCCGACGATCCCTACGGAGCCCCTCCGGGCCGAGGCCCCGGCTCTGTTGGCTGAAAGGTGCGCCGGGCCTGTGCGCGGCGCGATGCCAAGTGATGGGATGAGCGGTACTGGCGGGACGGGGCTGCAACGCGCTGCCGTTTCGTGCCATGCATCCCACGCCGCAGCCTTCGACGACCGATGACACCGGGGGCGCCTGATGTTGGTCGGGACGGTGTGGCGATCAGTGGGACGAACGGGGGAGTGAGATGGGTTCGACATCGTTCGAGGGCATGTCGCACAAGCAGATGATCGCGTGGCTGGATCAGGCCAACAGTGCGGCTGTTCAGGGTGTGGCCGATCGTCTGTCGAGTGCGGCGAGTGAGATCGCGAAGATCGGCGAAGAGCTGAAGGTTCGCCCGCAGATGGTGAAGTGGAAGGGCGACGGGGCGGAGTCGTTCCGCACGTGGAGTGCGGATCTGGCGAACTCCACGCTGCGTTTGGGCGAGTTCAGCCGGGACGCGTCGAAGCGCCTGGGTGAAACGGCTACGGCGATCGCTCAGGCGAAGGCGGCGATTCCGCGTCCTAAGGGGGATCCGGAGGCGAGCCTGAAGGCTGCGGAGTCGGCACGGAATGATCCGGATTCCGCGGGGTTGATCCAGAAGCTGAACGGGGAGCGGGAGGCTGCGGCGGCGGAGATGCGGAAGCTCTCCCAGACGTACAGCCATTCGGTGGCGCAGCTCAACAGGCTGAAGCGACCGACGTTTCCGCCTCCGCCGCAGGGCATTGCACCGCCCTCTGAGCAGAGCAGGGACGGTGGCCGATACCGGGATATTGGAGGAGTGACGGGAGCTGCCCCTTCCGGAACCGGGTTTGTGCAGAGCGATACGACTCGCCTGGAGCAGCCTTCCGCGCGCTCGGTCTCAGCCGCTACGACTGTGCCGCCGCCGACTACCCCAGTCGCTCGGCCTGTTGACATGGAGATCGACAGCGTTGCAACCCTTCCCGAAACCGCTGTGGCGCCTCCTTCCAATTCCGCACCTGGTCCGTCCCATGCGGGGAGGCCGGATGGGCTACCGCCCTCAATGGCGGGTGGCTTCCCTCCGGTCGGAGGAAGCAAGTCGCTTGCGCAGCTGCCGACGACAGCGGCAGGGAGAACAACAGGCGCGCTGCGCCCCGGTGTACCTGGCGTCGGACCAGTCGGGTCGACGAACGGATCGACGGCAGTTGGCCGACCAACAGGCCCTGGTGGGGTGGTTGGAGGCAAGCCCGTTCCACAGTCCGCGGGTCGGCCGGCGGTCGGACTGCCGCAGGGGACTGTGATCGGCGGCGAGGGCAACCATGCCGGTCGCGCACCGATGATGCACGGGTCAGGCGCGGGAGGCGGTGCCGGCCAGAGCGGGATCGTCGGTGGTCGGCGATTGGCGAGCGAAAGCGGTGGGGTGGTGGGTGGACGCCCTCAGCAGGCCAGTCAAACCGGTGGCGCACGCCCGTTTACACCTGGCGGTACGGGGCTTGTGCGAGGCGCGCCCGAAGGGGCCCGAAGCGCTGGAGCACTGGGGCGTGGAAGCTCTGGTACCGCCCCTAGGGCTGGGGAGCGGCGTCGCGAAGAGGGCGGAACGAGGCCGGACTACCTTACTGAGGACGAGAGAACCTGGCAGCAGGGAAGCCGACGGATTGTTCCCCCGGTCATCGACTGATTAGTTCGCAACGGCAGAGGAAGCAGATGGGCGTGAGTAGCGACAGCAGGGTACGTATGGTCAGTCACACGATTGTGCAGGCCGTCGCGCTCACTCTCCTGGTCTTCGGAATTTCGATCGCACCTGCCTTTGCGGACTCCGCGCGCTCTGAGCAGTGGCACCTTGACGTGATGAGAGCGGAATCGATGTGGAAGGTGAGCACTGGTGCTGGCGTAACGGTCGCGGTGATCGACTCAGGAGTGGATTCTTCGCACCCAGACCTGGATGGGCGAGTCCTTGACGGATTGAACCTAGAGGCTGATGCCAAGGGGAATGAGCACGCCGACTACAATGGTCACGGCACCGGGATGGCCGGAATTATTGCGGGAACGGGAAAGGCCAGAGGTGGGAACGGGGCGTTTGGTCTCGCTCCCGGCGTTAAGATCCTGCCCGTCCGTGTGCCAGATTCCATGGGTGCGGCGAATCAAGCATCCTCCGAAAGCGATTTCCATAAGGAAGTTCCTTCCGCTATTCGCTACGCGGTCAAGAATGGGGCCAAGGTCATCAATATTTCTCTGGGCGTTTCTACGGGGTCCCGGGGATTGGATGATGCCGTAAAATATGCTCTCGATGAAGGTGCGCTGATTTTCGCTTCGGCGGGGAACAGTGGAGATGGCGCCAATCGAGTTGAATATCCGGCCGGCACCCCTGGAGTCGTGGGAGTAGGGGCTGTCGACGAGAATCTACGGCGGACCAAGGAGTCGCAATATGGTCCACAAGTGGACTTGGCGGCGCCGGGGGAAAAGATCATTCATGCGTGTGGAGGGGGCACCGGCCTGTGTGAGTCGCACGGCACCAGTGACGCCACAGCTCTCGCATCTGCTTCCGCCGCCCTGATCTGGTCCAAGCATCCGGGCTGGACGAACCATCAGGTCCTGCGGGTCATGCTGAATACTGCGGGCGGTCCCGTCAGCGGCAAGGATCGGTCCGACGGGATTGGCTACGGGATCGTTCGTCCGCGTATTGCGCTTAAGACGCCGGGGGATCCCGGGCCGGCCGATGTGTACCCGCTTCCGGATCTCGCCGCAGCGGCGTCAGAAACGCCGTCCCCGCAGCCGTCCAAGGCTGGGGGCGGTTCTGGTCAGAGCGAGGAGCCGCCTGTCGCGGCGGCGGACGAGGGCGGCAACACCGTTCTCTGGCTCGGTCTTAGTGTCGGCGCGGCCGTCATAGTGGGCGGCGTCGTGACAGCAGCGGTGCTGCGTTCTCGTCGGCGAGAGGCTGTTGCCGCACAGGCTCCGCCGACAAGCCAGCAGCTGCCGTATCCGCACCAACAGCATCCCCAGCCGCCGTACTCTCCCTACGGTCCACCGCCAAACAGCTCTTACCCAGACGCTCCCTACGGAGCCCCTCCCGGCCAAGGTCCCGGCTCGGTCGGCTGAAGGGTGCACCAGGCCTGTGCGCGGCGGCGTTAAGTCAAGTGTTGGGATGAGCAGTGCTGGCGGGAAGCGCAGGTGCTAGGGGGCTGCAACGAGCCGCCGTTTCCTGTCAGGACGAAGAAAAGTGTGGAGAAGCGCTGTCGGCAAAATGATGCCGCCGGCGCCCCGGTCTTCGACGACTGATGACAGGGATCCAGGCGCGTAGTGCCACCAGTTATCGACTGACCAACACCTGGTAAGGGAAACGCATGCCCATCGGCAGTCAGCGAAAAGTGCATACCCACGCCGTTCTCGTATCGGTTTTCGGACTGCTGGTGGGTACCGCCACACCGGCTCATGCGGATTCCATGAGGTCGATGCAGTGGCACCTCGATGCCATGAAGGCAGAAGAGATGTGGGCCATGAGTACCGGGGTGGGTGTCACGGTCGCGGTGATTGATACCGGCGTCGATGACTCTGTCCCTGACCTGCAAGGCCGTGTCCTCAGGGGCAAGGACCTAGCCTTGAGTGCCTCGGGAGACGAGCACACCGATCCGGACGGTCACGGTACCCGGATGGCCGCATTGATCGCTGGAACAGGCAAGGGGGACGGGGGAGGTGGGGCATTCGGGCTGGCGCCGGGCGCGAAGATCCTACCGATTCGAATGACCCCTGGAGAGAAGCTGAATACCCAGGCAGACGGACTGAGAGAATTCAATAGGTCTGTGCCGGAAGGAATTCGGTACGCTGCCGATTCTGGCGCGAAGGTTATCAATATCTCTCAGGCTGTTGAGGAGGGTTCGCGGAACCTCGACGAGGCCGTGAAGTACGCCCTGGGTAAGGGGTCTCTTATCTTTGCTGGCGTCGGGAACGATGCGGAAAAGGGAAACAAGACCATGTACCCGGCATCCACTCCAGGTGTGGTGGGCGTCGGCGCGATTGGTAGAGACCTCAAGAAGGCCGATTTCTCTCACTACGGACCTCAGGTGGATCTGTCCGCTCCGGGCGAAGACATGATTCAGGCCTGTACTGGTGAGACCGGTTTCTGCAAGTCTTACGGCACCAGTGCCTCCACCGCCATCGCTTCCGCCTCTGCCGCCCTGATCTGGTCCAAGTACCCGAACTGGACGAACAACCAGGTCCTTCGGGTCATGCTCGATACGGCTGGTGGCCCGACCAGCGGCGCCAAGCGCAACGACTACGTCGGCTACGGTGCAGTGCGTCCGGGGGCGGCGTTGACGAAGCCCGGCGATCCCGGTCCGGCCGATGAGTATCCTCTCCCGGACCTGGCCGAGGCGGAGGCCGCAGCGAAGGAGAAGCCCTCCGCAGAGCCGTCCAAGGCTGCTGATGGCCCGGCAAGGCCTCTAGACCCTGCGACGGCCGCCTCGGGTGACGACGACGGTGGTGACACAGGTCTTTGGGTCGGTCTCGGTGCCGGGGCAGTGGCCTTGGCGGGTGTCGCGTGTGCACTGGTGGTCACCCGGCGCCGGCGCGCTGCGACCGCTGCCGCGACCGTCCCTCAGGCCTATCAACAGCCGTATCCACACCAGCAGCACCCTCAACCGCTGCATTCTCTCTACGGCTCACCGCCGAACAACCCGTACTCCGATGCGCCCTACGGACCTCCGCCCGGCCAAGGTCCGGGGCCCGTCGGCTGAAAGGGCGCACCGGTCTTCGCGCGGGGGCGCGGTAGGAGGCTACGGGTTCCGCAACGCGCTCGTGTTTCGTACAGGGGTGAAATGCGAGGCCTGATCACGTACAGCTGAGGACGAAGAGATTCTGCAGCAGACCGCCTGACGTGTCGTGCCACCGGTGATTGTCTGAGCAGCAAGAATCCAGAAAAGGGACTGGAATGCGTTCCAGTAGTGCAGTCGTTGCCCGGCGTGGGGCTATTCTGTCCGCTGCAGTAGCACTGCTCTTGGTGGGCGCTATCCCTGCACAAGCTGATTCTGTTCGTTCCCGTCAGTGGCATCTGGATGTGATGCGCGCCGGGCAGATGTCGGAGATCAGCACAGGCGCGAACGTCACTGTTGCGGTGATCGATTCAGGCATGGATACATCATTACCTGATCTTCAGGGTCGCGTCCTCAAGGGGAAAGATCTGGCGACAGATTCTCCGGGGGACGAGCTTACAGACTACGACAATCATGGGACCGGGATCGCTGGTCTCATTGCTGGAACCGGTAATGCCGGCGGCAGGGGTGGTGCCTTCGGTCTGGCTCCGGGATCTAAAATTCTCCCGATCCGCGTCAAGGATAGCGAGGGTAAAGTCAATGGGGCGACAGGGGATAGATATTTCAACGATGACGTGTCGGCGGCAATTCGCTTTTCTGTCGATCAGGGCACCAAGGTCATCAATATTTCTCTCGGTAATAACATTGGATCGCAACGGTTGACAGATTCTGTTAGTTACGCCCTGGATAAAGGGTCGCTGATCTTCGCGGCTGCGGGAAACAGTGGAGATGAGGAAAACTCGATCGAGTATCCTGCCGGGACGCCGGGTGTTGTCGGAGTGGGGTCCGTCGGAAAGGACCTTCGAAGGGCCAAGTCCTCTCAGTACGGACCGCAGGTTGATCTCGCAGCGCCGGGCGTGGACACCATCCACGCGTGTTCTGAAGGAACCCAGTTGTGTAAGAGCAGCGGTACTAGCGACGCGACAGCTCTCGCCTCCGCTTCCGCAGCCTTGATCTGGTCCAAGTATCCGAACTGGGCGAACCATCAGGTCTTGCGGGTCATGCTGAATACTGCGGGCAGTCCTGTCAGTGGCAAGGATCGGTCCGACGGGATTGGTTACGGGATCGTTCGTCCGCGTATTGCGCTGAAGACGCCGGGGGATCCCGGGCCGGCCGATGTGTATCCGCTTCCGGATCTTGCTGCTGCGGCGTCCGAGGCGCCTTCGCCGCAGCCGTCCAAGGCTGGGGGCGGTTCTGATCAGAGTGAGAAGCCTGCCGTAGCGGCGGCGGACGAAGGTAGCAACACCGTTCTCTGGCTCGGCCTGGGAATCGGCGGGGCAGTTCTGGTTGGTGGCGTCGCGACTGCGGTAGTGCTCCGTTCTCGTCGGCGAGAGGTTGTTGCCGGACAGGCTCCACCGGTGGGTGCGCAGCAGCCGTATCCGAACCAGCCGCCGTACTCTCCTTACGGTCCACCGCCGATCAGCTCCTACCCCGACGCTCCCTACGGAGCCCCTCCCGGCCAAGGTCCCGGCTCCATCGGCTGAAGAGTGCACCAGGCCTGGGCGCGGCGCGATGCCAAGTGATTCAGGTGCGAGACGCTGTGCTCTACCTGTGTCGGCGCTGCGGTCAGCGCCCGGTTGGCCGTCTCCTCGACGGGAGGCTCCACGGCACCTCACGTCCCAGTCCTGCAGTCTCGTCTGCACCGGTGCCTCAGGGCAGCTACGGGCCGTCACCGCCGAGTGTCCCGCTCCGGTGCGCTCTACGAAGCTCCACCGGGGCAAGGATCCGGCTCTACCGGCTGAGTGTGTGGCAAGCCGTAAGTTGAGCTGTTCCGCGGCGGGCCGCGCGATGGCGGAATTCGAACCTATCTATTTGGCTGAAAAAAAGCCTTTTGGCTGCATGAGTGCAGCTTCTGCAAGTAGTGCCCGATCTTCCTGGGGTCCAGGGCAGGAATGCCTTGCGGGTGGTAGTCGGCGGGGAATCGTGATGCTCGCAGGGAGGTAGGGAAGTCGCGAGCAAGGGCGGTCTTTCGCCGTGTGATGGAGTTGCGAAGACCGCATGGTTCGGAGTAATCCGATCGATGCCAGGTGGCTAGCATGAGTGTCCTCGTTGGGTGAAGTCGCCGAGGTTTCGGGGGGTTTCACGAGTGACCACAGGGGAATTCATGACGTTCGATGCGGAATGGTCAGCGCTTCGTGCTGAATCGACCCAAAGGGTTGATATGCGCCTCAATGGCATCCCTGCCGAACCAGGAAGCCCGAAGGGCCCGTCCCAGGCTGACCTTGCCGTCAACGATGACGACCTGGGCGCGATCGGGCATGACGCGTACGAGCTGCGCACGCGGCTGTCGAAGGACGGCGATCATGCCCGGCCCGCGACCTTCGACGCGGCCATCGCGCTCACCAACGGCAACTTCGAGAGCGGATCCGGTCTGCTGAAGGTCCACGACCGCTGGCAGACGCACCTCAAGACGCTTCTCGACGCCTGCGCGCAGATCTCGAACCACCTCAACTACTCCACGGCATCTCACCACAAGGACGACGTCCAGATCGTCGGCGATCTGCTCAGTGTGTCGAAGCTCAACGAGTATCTGAAGTAAGTAATGGGAGAGTCGGCGTGCTGAAGTACGAGGACATCATCGACGCACCGCTCGGCAAGCTGAAGGAGGCTGCCGACGACTGGTCGGAGATGGTCACCAAGTTGCAACGCCTGGCCGAGCTGGCCAATGACGGTATGAAGGTCAAGGCGGTCAAGGCCGAGTGGGAGGGCGCGAACGCCGGCGTCACCAAAGGGTTCATCGGCAAGACTGCCAAGGAGTTCAAGGACGCGGTAGCCGAGGCCAAAGGTGTCAAGCTCGTTCTGGAAGACGCTCACACGGCCTTCAAGAAGGCCAAGGGCGACCTGGTGAACATCCGCGACGTCGAAGGGCGCGAGGCGGGCATCCATGTGGACGCCAAGGGCAAGGTCACGCCGCGGAGGCCGCTGGAGGAAGACGTGGCTGCGCGGCACGATCCCGACTACCCCGAGGCGCTGCGCAAGCAGAAGGAAGCCGTCGAGAGCTGGCAGAAGAAGATCGACCTGATCGTCGACAACTGCAACGACACTGACGTCGCCTTCAAGAACGCGCTCGAGGCCAACGTCACCGAAGGCAAGGATTTCAGCAGTCCGAAGTACAAGAACCTGGACCAGGAGGAAGCCACCCGTGCCGCCGACCTCGCGCGCAAGGGGCGTGACCTCACGCACGCCCAACTCCTGGCACTCAACGAGCTGTTGCGTGACAATGCCAAGTCGCCGGAGTTCGCCAAGGGCTTCTACGAGAAGCTCGGCCCGGAGAACTCGCTCGCCTTCTTCGGGCAGCTTGCCACGGATACGCACGAGGGTATGAAGGTTGACGAGGTGCGGCTCAAGGACGTCCAGGCGCTCCAGAAGAACCTGGGCCTCAATCTGGCCACCGCCTCCCACGACAAGGCGTTCTCCGCGGAGTGGGGTCCGGAGCTCCGAAAAATGGGCACGGAACGCATCCCGCTGGCCAAGTACGACAACAGCGGGCCGTACGGGTACCAGCTGCTCGGCGGCATCATGCGGTACGGGAACTACGACCCCAAGTTCCTCAACCCCATTGCCGAGCATGTGGTCCAGTTGAGGCAGAAGGACCACGATTTCTTCTACGGATCGAAGGGCTTGCCCGGCGGGCCGGAGAATCCGTTGAACCCCTCAGGTGTCAACGGCTCCGGCTACGACCCGGTGAACAGCATGATGGAAGCCTTGGGGCACAGCCCGGAGGCCGCGAAACACTTCTTCTCCGCCGAACCCACCGCGTACAACGAGGACGGCACCCCGAAGAAGAGTGACGCTGATCTCGGAGAGAGCAAGGACGGGCAGAAGATCACCAGTTACCTGGACTTCTTCCAGAACGAAGATTACGACCCGTTCTACGACATCACAGGTCACGATCGTGACGACATGAAAAGGTCCATGGAGTATATGCCTGATTCGCTCGGGAAGGCCCTGGAGGCGGCGACTACTGGGCACGCCTGGGACGACCCCTCGCCCACGCTTAAGCGCGACGACGTGACGGCGGGCATCATGAAGAACGTGATCGATAGTTATGGCTCGGATTCGGGACTGCTGAGTCGGCATGAAGCGCTGAAGGACAACTTGGGGCGTATGGGGGCCGCGTACATCGACGACCTCAACTATTCCACGTATAACTTCGGGTCGGCGGGTGACGAACTCGGGCGTGACGAGCTGTTCGCGAACAGCAGCGATGGTTCCGAGCGGACCGACTTCGGCGAAACTGCGACGCGTCGGTTCATGGGTGTGGTGGCAGCCGACGAAGATGGCTGGCGGACGTTGTCGTCGGCGCAGCAGGTGTACGAGGCAAGTGGAATGAAGGCATTCGGAGCCGAGCGCCAGGAACTCGGATTGCACTTCGGATACGGCGGGGCAAAGGTGCATGGAATCATCGACGAGGCGCGCATCGAGGGCATCCATCAGCAGTTCAAGGGAGAAGAAGAAGGGAAGATACTGGAGATGGAGAAGGAAGCCGAGTGGAGGAAATTCGGCGTCAGTTCCGGCGTAGGTGCTGTGGTGGGGGTCGGCACTGCAGTGGTCCTGGGTCCCGCTGCGGGAGTCGTGGCCGCTACAACAGTTCCCCTTGTCATGGATACCGCAACCGCGGCAATTGACACCGGATATGCCGGTGAGACGATGGATTACCTGAAGCAGCGCGAGTACGACAATAATGACGAAGCGCTGACCGGGATTGACAAGTTCAAGGCTGAGGGGGAGCGCGGAGCTGTTACGCCCCTGCTCAACTATGCGGACGAGATCGGGCTGTCGGCTGACGAGAAGCGGAAGCTTGGCTTGGATATCGAGACCTATTATGGGAACGGTAAGACCGCGGTCAGTGATCAAGGGCGGGTCAAGTGATGCTGCACCGCTACGGGGTCCGGATGACGGCCATTGCGGGTCTGGCCATCGGCGGTCTTCTCTCGGGGTGTTCCGGGGGCGAGGACCGTGCGGGATCACCGGAACTGGATTGGTGTAAGTCCTTGCTCGGCGCCGAAAATGTGGAGGCGGCCGTCAAGGCGGCGGGAGGAAGCGACGTTGAGGTGAGCGGGACGCCTCGGGCCGATGTGCTGGCGGATCGTCTCGTACGGGAGGCGAAGCGGTGGCAGGAGTCGGATCTGCTGCATACCCGCTACACCGGTTGTCGAATGGACACGTTCGAGGGGGACCGGATCAGCGGCACCGTCGATGCGACGGTGAAGTGGTCCGTCCTCTCACTGGGGATGATGGAGGGCCCTGAGATCAGTCGGACGTGGCGTCAGGTGAACGCATCGGTATACGTGGCACTGGAACATGCCCGGGCGCGAACGCAGTTGATCGCGGTATGCGCGGTACCTGGAGCCATTGCCTCCCAGCCGTCCGATCTTCCGCTCCAGTTCGAGGTGGTGGGGGAGAGCCTTGGAACGGAGCTCCGGTGGGAGTTGCTGAGGGCGTTCGCCCAATCGGTTACAGAAAAGATGGGGTGCGCGAAGCCTCCCGTCATTCCCACAGCACTTCCCTCATCCACGTGAGTGGGATTTCCGGCCGGGGCTGCGTCGGTCTTGTCGGCACGGTCATCACGGCATCGGCGCGGTTCCAGGGGCGGCAGCGGAGGCCACCGTCGTGGAGGCCGCGCGGGCGCTGAGGGAGCGCCTCGCGTTTGCCGTCGTCGGTGACGGGGACATCTGCCGTGTCTACGGGATGAGCGCAGCACCGTGGGACTACATCGAGGTCACCTGCGAGCTGACCGGCGGCCCACCGAAGGGCGACCCTGCCTCGAAGTTCACGGTGCTTCGGATGGGGGAGCGTGCCCTGGCCGCTGTGGACGCCGGCGTTGTCCAGTTCGCCTGCCGGAGCGAGGAGTTGCCCGGCTCCCTGCCGGCTCACATTGACATCGGCGTGGAGCGCTGGTCGCCCACGGAGCCCGAGGGCGATTCGGAGAAGTTGAAGGACGCCTACGCGACAGTGGCCCATTCCGTTGCCCTGGCCATGGCGAAGGAACTGCGCTGCGAGGGCGACGGAGGGCTGGAGGCCCGGCCGGTACTCGACCCCGCGTGACGCGCGACGGGGCGGTGGGGCGGCGGGGGCGGGGGCGGGGGCCGGTACCGTAGCCGTTGACCAGGGGGAGGTGCCGGTGTGATTTCCGAGCCGGAGTTGGTGGGGGAGGACGTGCCGGGCGCGCTCCCGGAGGTGGTGAGCGGGTTCGAGCGGGATCCCGTGACCGGGCGGCGCCGGCGGCAAGGGCTGCTCTGGGGTGTGGCCGGAGCGCTGGTGGCGTCGGCGGTGTGGGCTACGGCGGTGTTCGCGTACGGGATCGGTGGCGACCGGAAGCCGGATCTGCACGGCTACCGCGTGGAGTCCGACTCCTGCGCCGCGGTGGAGCTGAAGGCCCTCGCAGAGGTGGTGGCAGCGACGGACCCTGAGCCGGCGACGACCGAACTGGACGGGATCGAGCATCCTGCCCTCCATCGCATCAGGTGCACCGTCACCTTTACCCCGCAGGACGCCGCGGACGCGGCGCAGGACGGCGAGGCAGGGGAGGGCTGGACGACGGGCTACGAGGCGTCCGTCACGGCCGAGCTGCACAAGGAGACCGACCCGCGCCCCGAATTCGAGGCGAGCAGCACGCTGACGGAGATCGATGGCGTGACGGTGACGCAGGTGGAGCAGGTGCCGGACCTCGGGGACCTGGCTCACCTGCTGGTCATGGACGACAACACCATGCACCTGAAGGTCGTGGAGGGCGGTGCCGTCGTGACGCTCACTCTGTCCTCCTGGATGGGCTACAACGGGGACGAGGGCGCGGAGGAGACGCCGGACGCGCCGCCGGATCCCGAGCTGCTCGCGTACCGGGCTGACCTGGTCACCGATATGCGCGATGTGATGAAGGCGCTGAAGGCGGACTGAGTGCCGGTCGTCGGCCGGTCGCCGTACGTGCGGAAGTGGCCGCCCCCTGGTATATCGGGGGCGCCCACTTCCGTGCTGTGGAGACCGTGACCGGAATCGAACCGGTGTAACTCGAGTTGCAGTCGAGCCCCTGAGCCTCTCGGGCACACGGTCGGGGTGTGGTGCTCTGCTTCTTCCTATTCTTCGCTGTGTTTCTTTGCTGTCCATGACGCTACGGGTCCCCGGTCGCCGCCTCAAGGGATGCGGCCGGGCCGCAATGCGACTGCCATACGCCGTTCACACCCGGGGCTCCGGACCTACGACCAAGGGCCGAGCCCGGGACCGTACATCGACAGGGTTCAAACCGCACCACGCCCCTTACGCTGAGGCCATGACCGCCCTCGAACCGCGTGACGGCACCGATGCCGCGCGCCTTGCGCCGACCGCGACCGACGCCCCCTCCCCGGACCCCCTGTCCGACCTTCCCCTCGCGGCCGTCGAAGGGGTCCTCGGGCGCACCTACCGGGCGCTGAGCATCGGCATCGTCTCCGTGGTGTTCCTCATCGCGTTCGAGGCCACGGCGGTCGGCACGGCCATGCCGGTGGCGGCACGCGAGCTGAACGGGATCCCGCTCTACGCGTTCGCCTTCTCCGCGTACTTCACCACCAGCCTCTTCGCCATGGTCCTCTCCGGGCAGTGGGCCGACCGGCGCGGGCCGCTCCAGCCGCTCGCCACCGGGATCACCGCGTTCGGGGCCGGCCTGCTGCTCTCCGGGGCGGCCTCCAGTATGTGGATCTTCATCGCCGGGCGGGCGGTCCAGGGGCTCGGTGGCGGGCTGGTGATCGTCGCCCTGTACGTGGTCATCGGGCGGGCCTACCCCGAGCGCATCCGGCCCGCGATCCTGGCGGCCTTCGCCGCGAGCTGGGTGATCCCCTCCGTCGTCGGGCCGCTCGCCTCCGGGACGGTGACCGAGCATCTCGGCTGGCGTTGGGTCTTCGTCGGTATACCTGTCCTTATCGTGGTTCCGCTTGCCCTGGCCCTCCCGGCCATCCGGCGGACCGCCTCCGGGCCCGCGGATCCGGCCGCCGCCACCGAGCCGTACGACCGCCGCCGGATCCGGCTGGCGCTGGGGATCTCGGCCGGGGCGGGGCTGCTCCAGTACGCGGGGCAGGAGCTGAACTGGCTCGCCCTCCTCCCGGCCGCCCTCGGCGTCGCCCTGCTGGTGCCCGCCGTCCGCGGACTGCTGCCCACCGGGACCGTACGGGCGGGGCGCGGGCTGCCCTCGGTCGTCCTGCTGCGCGGGGTCGCCGCCGGGTCGTTCATCGCCGCCGAGTCCTTCGTACCGCTGATGCTGGTCACCCAGCGCGGGCTGTCCCCGACGATGGCCGGGCTCTCGCTGGCCGTGGGCGGGGCGACCTGGGCGCTCGGTTCGTTCGTCCAGTCCCGGCCGCGCATGGAAGCCCACCGGGAGCGGCTGATGGTCAGCGGCATGATCCTCGTCGCCGCCTCGATCGCCGTCGCGCCCTCCGTACTGATCGAAGGGGTGCCGGTCTGGACCGTCGCCGTCGCCTGGGCCTTCGGCTGCTTCGGCATGGGCATGGTGATCGCCTCCACCAGCGTGCTGCTGCTGAAGCTGTCGGCCCCGGAGGAGGCGGGCTCCAACTCCGCCGCGCTCCAGATCTCCGACGGCCTCTCCAACGTACTGCTGCTGGCCATGGGCGGTGCCGCCTTCGCGGCCCTCGGCGGCAAGGCCCTGGGCGCGGCCGCGCACGGGGCGGTGGAGGCGGGGGCCTCCAGCTCGCACCCGGGCGCGTTCGCCGCCGTGTTCCTGCCGATGGCGGGGGTGGCGGTGGTGGGGGCCTGGGTGGCGACTCGGGTGCGGGAGCAGTAACGGTACTGCTTTGGCCCCATGGGTGGTACCTTTTTGGTATGGCTATGAACCTGCGTATACGCGAGGACCAGCAAGAGGCGCTGAAGCTCCGTGCCGAGCAGGAGGGCCGCAGCATGCACGCCATAGTGCTTCAGGCGATCGACCGCTATCTGGAGGTCGAGGCTGACCGGGAGTCGGTTCGCCGACTCGGTGCGAAGTACGCGGTGCGCCATGCCGATCTGCTGCGGAGGCTGGGGGAGTAGTGAAGTACCTGACGGCCCAGGAAGTCCTGGACCTGGCGGAGCTCGCCTGTGGGGGGCAGCAGGTCGCGGTGCGTGACCTGGGGCTGCTCAGCTCGGCGGTCCACCGGCCCCAGTCGCGGATGTTCGGTGTCGAGGCGTACGCCGACCTCTTCCAGAAGGCCGCCGGGCTGTTGCAGTCGCTGGCCGTGAACCGCCCTCTCGTCGATGGCAACAAGCGCATGGCGTGGATGTCCACGGTCGTCTTCCTGGACATCAACGGGACCGACATGGTCGAGGTCGACCAGGACGAGGCCTACAAACTCGTCACCGAGGTGGCCATGGGCAGCCTTGAGGATGTGGACCAGATCGCAGGGCGGCTGAGAGCGCTGCGTGACGCGATGTGAGCACGGTCTCGTCGGGCATCGGCGCGGCTCGTTCGTACCGGGTTTCAACCGGGCCCCCGGTAAGGTGGCCCGGTTGTCGTATCGCGGGCCGGGACGTACCGGCCCGGTCCGGTGCCGACAGCGATCCACGTACCCGAGAGCCCCGAACCGGAGACCGTGACTACTACCACCGCCTCCCACCACCTCTCACCCGCCTTTCCCGGCCGCGCCCCCTGGGGCACCGCCGGGAAGCTGCGAGCCTGGCAGCAGGGCGCCATGGAGAGGTACGTCCAGGAGCAGCCGCGCGACTTCCTCGCCGTCGCGACGCCCGGCGCCGGCAAGACCACGTTCGCGCTGACCCTCGCGTCGTGGCTGCTGCACCACCATGTCGTGCAGCAGATCACCGTCGTCGCCCCGACCGAGCACCTCAAGAAGCAGTGGGCGGAGGCGGCCGCGCGGATAGGGATCAAGCTCGATCCCGACTACAGCGCAGGACCGCTGAGCAAGGACTACCACGGGGTCGCCGTCACGTACGCCGGTGTCGGCGTCCGCCCGATGCTGCACCGCAACCGCTGCGAGCAGCGCAAGACGCTCGTGATCCTCGACGAGATCCACCACGCCGGTGACTCGAAGTCCTGGGGCGAGGCCTGCCAGGAGGCGTTCGACCCGGCGACCCGGCGGCTCGCGCTGACCGGTACGCCGTTCCGGTCGGACACCAACCCGATCCCCTTCGTCGCGTACGAGGAGGGCAACGACGGCATCCGCCGCTCCTCCGCCGACTACACCTACGGCTACGGCAACGCGCTCGCCGACGGCGTCGTCCGCCCGGTCATCTTCCTCAGCTACAGCGGCAACATGCGCTGGCGCACCAAGGCCGGCGACGAGATCGCCGCCCGGCTCGGCGAGCCGATGACCAAGGACGCCATCGGGCAGGCCTGGCGCACCGCGCTGGCGCCCACCGGCGAGTGGATCCCCAACGTGCTCTCCGCCGCCGACAAGCGGCTCACCGAGGTCCGCAAGGGCATCCCCGACGCGGGCGGCCTCGTCATCGCGACCGACCAGGACTCGGCACGCGCGTACGCCAAGATCCTCAAGAAGGTCACCGGCGAGACGCCGACCGTCGTCCTCTCCGACGAGAAGGCCGCCTCCAAGAAGATCGACAAGTTCAGTGCGGACGAGTCGCGCTGGATGGTCGCGGTCAGGATGGTGTCGGAAGGTGTCGACGTGCCGCGGCTCGCCGTCGGTGTGTACGCGACCACCATCTCCACCCCGCTCTTCTTCGCCCAGGCCGTCGGGCGCTTCGTGCGCTCGCGCAGGCGCGGCGAGACCGCTTCGGTCTTCGTACCGACGATCCCGATGCTCCTCGACTTCGCCAACGAGATGGAGGTCGAGCGCGACCACGTGCTCGACAAGCCGAAGAAGGGCAGCGACGAGGAGAACCCGTTCTCCGAGGAGGACAAGCTCCTCGCCGACGCGGAGAAGCTGGAGGACGAGGAGACCGAGGAGCAGCTGCCCTTCGAGGCGCTGGAGTCCGACGCCGTCTTCGACCGGGTGCTGTACGACGGCGCCGAGTTCGGCATGCAGGCCCACCCCGGTTCCGAGGAGGAACAGGACTACCTCGGCATCCCGGGGCTCCTGGAGCCGGACCAGGTCCAGCTGCTCCTCCAGAAGCGGCAGAGTCGGCAGATCGCGCACAGCCGCCAGAAGCCGGCCGAGGAGGCCGACCTCCTGGAGAAGCCCGCCGACGCCCGGCCCGTGGTCACCCACAAGCAGCTGCTGAGCCTGCGCAAGCAGCTCAACACGATGGTCTCCGCCTACACCCACCAGAGCGGCAAGCCCCACGGTGTCATCCACACCGAGCTCCGCCGGGTCTGCGGCGGTCCTCCGAGCGCCGAGGCGACGGCCCACCAGATCCAGCAGCGCATCGTGAAGGTTCAGGAGTGGGCCACCCGGATGACGTGATCCCGGGTGACGAGATCTCGGTAGCCCGGTAGCCCGGTGGCGTTCGGCTTCGGCGGCCCGTACGGAGGTGTCCTCTCCGTACGGGCCGACCGCTTTCCGGGCGGCTCGGCGACGTTTCCGGGGAGCGGTTCCGGGAAATTTCTCCGGTGGCCGTTCACACATCGTTAACGTTGGTTCACATCCGTGGACGGGTCGCCCCGGCCGCGTCGTGACACGTGAACGCGCGTAGATGTTCGCTTTCCGGACGCCGTCCCGCTGACCGGCCGTTATGTGCGGGCCGTGCCGTGGCTCCGTGTCCGGAGACCGGATTCTGGACGAGTACTTCCGCTGAGCGGACTGGATCGCTACTGTCCCCGCCATATGAACGCCCCGTGGCAACGCCGCCGCGGAGCGCAGCCGGTGCCTTGCCAGACCGGCGGCCTCTCCGTGCGTCGCCGCTGGGACCGGCGTCGCAACCGCCGGAGCAGGACCGTCGTCGCTCACCCCGAAGAGGAGAGGGCGTCGTGACAGCGGAGACTTCCCAGACGCTCGACCGAGGACTGCGTGTCCTCAAACTGCTCGCCGACACCGATCACGGCCTGACCGTCACCGAGTTGTCCAACAAACTCGGTGTCAACCGGACCGTCGTCTACCGACTGCTCGCCACCCTGGAGCAGCACGCCCTGGTCCGCCGTGACCTGGGCGGCCGCGCCCGCGTCGGCCTCGGTGTGCTGCGGCTCGGCCGACAGGTGCACCCGCTCGTCCGGGAAGCCGCGCTGCCCGCGCTGCGCTCCCTGGCCGAGGACATAGGGGCCACCGCCCACCTCACGCTCGTCGACGGCAGCGACGCCCTCGCGGTCGCCGTCGTCGAGCCCACCTGGACCGACTACCACGTCGCCTACCGGGCCGGCTTCCGCCACCCGCTGGACCGGGGCGCGGCGGGCCGGGCCATCCTGTCCGCCCGCCAGACGACGGAGTCCGGACACCCCGGCTACACCCTCACCCACGGCGAACTCGAAGCCGGGGCCAGCGGGGCGGCCGCCCCGCTGGTCGGGGTCTCGGGCGTGGAGGGCAGCGTCGGTGTCGTCATGCTCGCCGACGCCGTACCGGAACGGGTCGGGCCCCGCGTGCTCGACGCCGCCCGGGAAGTGGCCGACGCGCTGCGGTAGGCCGTACCGGGAAGGTTCCGGTGCGTGCCGCGGTAGGCCGTACCGGGAAGGTTCCGGTGCGTGCCGCAGCCGGTGCGTGCCGGGAAGGAGCCGATGCGTGCCGCGGGTAGGCGCGTACCGGCCGGGGAGTGCGCCCGGGCCCCCCGGGCCCGCCCTCGCGGAGGTGGCGAGGGCGGGAGAGCACGGCGTACGCCTGGCGCGTTCCCGGTCCGGCGCGCCGGTTAGATTGGGTGCGTGCTCTCTCGTCTCTCTCGTCTCTCTCGCCCCCGCGTCCTCGCCCTCTGCGCGCTGCCCGTCCTCGCCCTGTTCGGTACGGCGGCCCTCGCGCCGCTGCCGTTCACCCTGGCGCGGCCGGGGGTGACCGCGGACGTGCTCGGCAAGGACGACGGGCGGCCGGTGATCACCATCACCGGCGCCGAGACCCGGTCCACCGACGGGCAGCTGCGGATGACGACGATCCTGGCCACCGGGCCGAAGGCGGACGTCCGGATCGGCGATGTGGTCGACGGCTGGTTCCGTGACGACCGTGCGGTCATGCCGCGCGATTCCGTCTACCCCACCGGCGGCTCCGAGAAGGAGATCGAGAAGCACAACCTCGACGACATGAAGGAGTCGCAGAACGTCGCCGTCGACGCCGCGCTGAACTACCTGGACCGCGAGGCCGGTTCGATGCGGGTCGAGGTGGACCTCGGTGACATCGGCGGCCCGAGCGCCGGGCTCTTCCTCTCCCTCGGCATCATCGACAAGCTCGACGGCAACGGTTCCGGCGGCGGTCTCACCGGCGGCCGCACCATCGCCGGTACGGGAACGATCAGCGCGGACGGCAAGGTCGGCGCGGTCGGCGGGGTGTCGATGAAGACCCAGGCCGCCCACCGCGACGGGGCGACCGTCTTCCTCGTCCCGAAGGCCGAGTGCGCTCAGGCCGAGGCCGAGCGGCCCGACGGGCTGCGGATCGTGCCCGTCTCCACGCTGAAGGACGCGGTCGGCTCGCTCAAGGCCCTGGAGACGGGCGGGAAGGTGCCGAGCTGCTGACCTGCGGCGGTACGGAGGACGGATTCCCCGTGTCCCCAGTGTCCCCAGTGTTCGCAGCGGTCCCAGCGGTCCCAGCGGTCCCAGCCTTCTCAGTGTTCTGGGACCCCCCGGACTCCTCCGTCTCCGCCTCCGGCGCGTCGTCCAGCGTCCGCCATGCCGGGAACACCAGCGGGCTCAGCGTGGCCAGGAAGTAGACCCCGCCCATCAGCAGCAGTGCCCCCGTCGCCCCCGCGGCCTCCACCAGCAGCCCGGCCGCCAGCCCGCCCAGCGGCATCGCGAACTCGCAGCCCGCCGTCAGCGCTCCCGACACCCGGCTGCGCAGCCGGTCCGGCACGCGCTCGTAGATCACGGTTGTCAGGATCGGGTTCAGCACGCCGCCCGCGATCCCGCTCAGCAGCATCGTCACCGCGAGCGGAAGCGTCGTCCCGGTCACCGCGGCGACCAGGAACCTCGGCGCACCGCACAGGATCACGCACACCGTGAACACCGCACGCCGCGAGAAGCGGTGCCCCACCGCCCCGTACAGCAGGGCCCCCACCAGACCGCCCGCCCCGAACATCGCGGTGAGCAGCCCGATGGCGGTCGCGCCGCCCAGTTCGGCCTCGGCGTGCACGGGGAGCAGCACCGCGTTCCAGCCCTGGTCGGTGCCGTTCATGAACATCACCATGATCACGACCGACAGCAGCAGCGGGTTTCCCAGCAAGTGGGCGTATCCCTCGCGGAGTTCGGAGCCGTAGGCGCGCAGCGAGACCGGGGCCTCGGCCTTCCGCGGTTCGGCCGCGCGCACTCCCCGTACCCCCACGGCGACCAGCAGGGCGGACAGCCCGAACGTCGCCGCGTCCAGCAGCAGGACCGTCTCCGCGCCGACGAAGGCGATGAGGACCCCGGCGAGTGCCGCGCCGAGCATCCGGGCCCCGCGTGATACCGCGTCGAAGAGGCTGGCGGCCCGGGCGAGCGTGGTGCCGGCGTGCTCGGCCAGGTCCGGGATCAGGACGTAGCGCGCGGTGTTGCCCGGGGTGTGGGCGAACCCGTTGAGCGCCATCAGCGCGCACAGCATCCAGAAGTCGAGGGCGCCGGCGGCGTGCAGCAGCGGGATCGCGGCGATGGCCGACGCGCACACGGCGTCGGACGCGATGGCGACCCGGCGGCGGCCGATCCGGTCGATGACCGGTCCGCCGATCAGGGCGGCGACGACGATCGGCAGGGTCGCGCAGAACGCGACGAACCCGGCCCGGCCCGCGCTGCCGGTGGTCTCCAGGACGAACCAGGGGACGCCGATCAGGGTCAGTGAAGTGCCTGCTGTGGAGATGGAGTTGGCGGCGAGCGTGGCGGCGAGCGGGGTGCGGTGCCCCATGGTTCTGTCTCCCCCGAGATGGTCGTAGGGCCGTTACGCGGTACGGAAGGCGGTGGCGCGGGGCGCGTTCACGGTCGTGCTCGCTTCCCGGCTCTGGGTCGTCAGGCGCAGGCCCACCTCGACCAGGGTCCAGCCGACCCGGGTGCGCAGGCTGGTACGGGGGAGGCGGAACGCCGTTGCCTCGCCGTGGAGTTCGGTGGCGCGGGCGGTGTGCAGGAGGTGGTGGACGTCGGCGTGCATAAGACGATTCCCTTCGGGTGGCGGGCTGTTGGCGGCGGTGCGACGCTCATTCGGAGGTGCGCGGGAAGGTGTGCAGGTGGGTCCGTACGACGGCCGAGCCCTCGGCGTCGTCGGGGACGCGGCCCCGATAGCTCTCCACGAGCTCCTGGGCCTTCCGGGCCAGCTCCAGAGCCAGCTCCGGGGTGAGGCGGATCGTGAAGTCGCTCAGGTCCCAACTGCGCTGCCACTCCTGCGACCAGTCGTCCATCGTGCCCAGCCAGGTGTTCAGCTCCTGGGCGTGGCTCGTGGCCGTCTCGTGGAGGAGGAAGTCGATGGCTCCGCGCACTTCCGGGTCGGCGTGCGTCCGGAATTCGGAGCTCTCGACGGTCGAGCCGTCGTGGGCTGCCCGCCACCAGCGTTCGCGACCCTTGCCCAGCTCCGGGGCGTCCTCGACCATGCCGGACTCGGCCAACTGGCGCAGGTGGTAGCTGGTCGCGCCGCTGGACTCGCCCAGTCGCTCGCCGAGCTTGGAGGCGGTGGCGGGGCCGAAATCGCGCAGCGCTTTCAGCAGTCGCAGCCGGAGGGGGTGCGCGATGGCCCGCAAGGTGCGGGCGTCGACGTTGTGGATCTTCCGGTCGGTGCCGTCGTAGCGGTGGGGGCGGACGTCCTCGTTCTCTGCCATGACTCGAAGGTAGAGATGCAAAGAGTGCTTTGCAAGCCTTTTTTGCAATGAACTGTTTGCAACGGTTCTTTGTGACTCACCCCTCCTCGATGAACCCCTCCGCCACCAGCCACTCCTTCGCCACCTCGTGCGGGTCCTCGCCGTCCACGTCCACCTTGGCGTTCAGCGTCTGCGCGACCTCGGTCGTCAGCTTCTTCGCGAGCGGGTCCAGCAGCTCCGCGATCACCGGGTACTTCTCGAAGGTGGCCTCATGGATGACGGGGGAGGCGTTGTAGTTGGGGAAGAAGTTCTTGTTGTCCTCCAGGACGTCCAGGTTCATCGCCTTGATCCGCCCGTCGGTGGTGAACACCTCTCCCAGCAGGCAGGAGTTGGACTCGGAGACCTGGGTGTAGATGATTCCGGCATCCATCTTCTGGATGTTGCCCGCCGGGATCTTCATCCCGTACTTCTTCTCCATGCCGGGCAGCCCGTCGTCGCGCGAGGCGAACTCGTTCTCCACGCAGATCGTCACCGCGCCCGGGTCCTTCTTCGCGAGGGCCGCCACGTCCGAGAGGGTCTTGAGCTTGTACCTGGCGTTGTTCTTCTTGCTGATGGCCAGCGCGTACGTGTTGTCGAGCGGGGCCGGCGGCAGCCAGACCACCCCGTTGCCCCGGTCCTCGTCCCGTACCGCCTCGTACTGCTTCCTCGGGTCGACGATCGGGTCCGCGTGGCCCAGGAAGGTGATCCAGCCGGTGCCGGTGTAGTCCCACTGCGCGTCGGCGTCGCCGTTGATGATGGCCTCGCGCGCACTGATCGAACCCGGCAGGTTCGTCCGGTCCAGGACCTCCGCCCCGGCCGCCTTGAAGACGAGGCCGGTCATCTGGCCCAGGATGATGTTCTCGCTGAAGTTCTTCGAGGTCACCGTCAGCGTCGCGCCCTTGAGCGGCTCGCCCTGCCCGACCGACCCCGGCGACACGTCGTCCACCATCGGCGAACCGCTCTTCAGCCCGCAGCCGCCCACCAGCAGCATCAAGGACGCGGCCGCCAGCACCCGGATGCCGTACGCCGTCCTCCTCATCGTTCCTCCAGCCCGCGCGGCGTCAGCGCCAGTTCGGCCAGCGACGCCAGCCAGTCCACCAGCAGCGCCAGCACCACCGTCAGCACCGAGCCGATGATCAGCACCGGCATCCGCTGCGTCTGGATCCCCGAGGTGATCAGGTCGCCGAGGCCGCCGCCCCCGCCGAACGTCGCCAGCGTCGCCGTGCCGACGTTCAGGACCAGGGCCGTACGCACGCCCGCCAGGATCAGCGGCACCGCGAGCGGCAGCTCCACCTTCATCAGGACGCCCCGGCCGGACATCCCCATCCCGCGCGCCGCCTCGATCATGTTCGGCTCGATCGCCCGCAGACCCGCCACCGTGTTGGAGAGCACCGGCAGCACCGCGTAGATCACGATGCCGATGATCGCGGTCCGGGGGCCGATGCCCAGCCAGATCACCAGCAGCGCCAGCAGACCGATCGCCGGGGTCGCCTGCCCGATGTTGGCCAGCGCCGTGAACGCCGGGGCCGCCTTGCGCAGCCGCCGCCGGGTCAGCGCGATGCCGAGCGGGATCGCGATGATCAGCACCCAGAACGTGGAGATCGCCGTCAGCCGCACATGCTGCCACCAGCGCAGCTGCACATTGCCGCCGGAGAGCGAGTTCTCCGCGATCGAGTCCAGGTGGATGTTGGTGATCCATACGTAGGTGACGACCAGGATCACCGCGAGGACCGCCGGCAGGACCACCAGCTTCCGCCAGGTGAACCGGCGTTCCGGGGTGGCCGGGGCGGGGGAGGGGTCGCTCTCCTCGTCGTGGAAGGCGTGGCCCTTGACGTCGTGCTCGCCCGGCGGGCGGGTGGGGGTGGCCGGGCCCTTGCCGGAGCCGGACGGGTGGCTGGGGCTCATACTCCGCCGCCACCCCCCTCCAGCTCCTGTTCCGTCTGCCGGCCGCGCTGCTCCTCCAGCTCGTGCTGGTGCTCCATCGCGGTCAGCCGGTCGGCCTCCAGCAGCTCCTGCACGTTGTCCATCAGCGTCTTCATGTCGACGACCCCGATGAACTCGCCGCGCCGCCCGGTCACCGCGACCCGGCCGCCGCTGTCGGTCAGCACCGCCTCCAGCGCGTCGTGCAGCGTGGCGTCCCGGGTCACCGTGTCGTGCACCAGCTGCCCGGCCCGCGCCAGGGAACCGCGCGCCCGCATCAGGTCGCCGCGCCGCAGCCACTTGTACGGGCGGTTCCTGCGGTCCAGCATCAGCAGCTCGTTGTGCGGGCCGTTGCGCAGCTTGTTGAAGATCGTCTGGAGCGGGTCCTCGACCGTGACCGTCGGGAAGTCCGCGATGCCCACATCCCGTACGCGGGTCAGGTTGAGGCGCTTGAGGGCCGCGCCCGCGCCGACGAAACCGGAGACGAAGTCGTCCGTCGGGTTGGTGAGGATCGCCTCCGGGGTGTCGAACTGCGCGATGTGCGAGCGCTCCCGCAGCACCGCGATCCGGTCGCCCAGCTTGATCGCCTCGTCGAAGTCGTGGGTGACGAACACGATCGTCTTGTGCAGCTCGTGCTGGAGCCGGATCAGCTCGTCCTGGAGGTGGTCGCGGGTGATCGGGTCGACCGCCCCGAACGGCTCGTCCATCAGCAGTACGGGAGGGTCGGCGGCCAGCGCCCGCGCCACGCCCACGCGCTGCTGCTGCCCGCCGGAGAGCTGGCGCGGATAGCGGCCGTGGAACTCGCGCGGGTCCAGGCCCACCAGGTCGAGCATCTCCTCCACCCGGTCCTTCACCCGGGACTTGGACCAGCCGACCATCTTCGGGACCAGGGCGATGTTGTCCGCGACCGTCATGTGCGGGAAGAGGCCGGAGGACTGGATCGCGTACCCGATCTTGCGGCGCAGCTTCACCGGGTCGATGTCGGTGACGTCCTCGTCGCCGATCCTGATCCGGCCCGAGGTGGGCTCGATCAGCCGGTTGATCATCTTCAGCGTGGTGGACTTCCCGCAGCCGGACGGGCCGACGAAGATCACCGTCTCGCCCGCCCGGATCTCCATCGAGACGTTCTCCACCGCAGGGTTGGGGTTGCCCGGGTAGCTCTTGGTGAGGTTCTCCAGCTGGATCGTGGCCCCCGAGGTGGCCGCGGCCCCCTCCTCCGCAGCGACAGCACCGGTCTCGGTCTCGGTCTCAGGCACGGATCCCCCTCGGGATGGTCAGCCGTCCCAGCAGGACGTACGCGGCGTCGAAGAGCAGGGCGAGGACGACGATGCCGAGCGTGCCCGCGAGGACCTGGTTGATCGCGTTGGCGCTGCCCAGCGAGGCGATGCCCCTGAAGATCTCGTTGCCGAGGCCGGGCCCGGAGGCGTATGCGGCGATCGCGGCGATCCCCATCAGCATCTGGGTGGAGACCCGGATCCCGGTCAGGATCGGCGGCCAGGCGAGCGGCAGCTCCACCCGGCACAGCCGCGCCAGCCGCGACATCCCGATGCCCGTCGCCGCGTCGACCAGCGACGGATCGACGCCCCGCAGCCCCACGATGGAGTTCCGGACGATCGGCAGCAGCCCGTACAGCGTCAGCGTGATCACGGTCGGTGCGACGCCCAGGCCGACCAGCGGGATCAGCAGACCGATCGCGGCGAGGGACGGAATGGTGAGGATCGTCGCCGTGGAGGTGATGGCCAGCGAGCCGCCCCAGCCGCTGCGGTAGCTCACCACCCCGATGACCACGCCCAGCACGGTGGCGATGACCATGCACTGGAAGACCGCGCTGACGTGCTGGAACGCGTCCGTGAGGAGCTGCTGGTGGCGGGTGTTCAGATACTCCCAGAAGCTCACACGCACTCCTTCGGCTCGGCCGGCCTCCCGGGCCCTTCGCTCAGTCGGTGTCCTCGGCCGCCTGTTCCACCAGCGGGATGATCCGCAGCGGAACCGGGTTCTCCATGACGATCGCCGTGGAGGCCCGGACAATGCCATCAAATCCGACAACCCGGTCGATCACCCGCTGAAGATCGGCGTTGGAACGGGCGACGAGCCGGCACTGCATGTCGCCGTGCCCGGTGGTGGTGTGCAGCTCCAGCACTTCCGGTACGCCGCCCAAGTGGGCCCGTACGTCGGCCCCTTGGCCCTGCTTGATCTCCAGCGTGGCGAACGCGGTGACCGGATAGCCGAGCGCCGCCGGGTCCACGTCCGGGCCGAACCCCCGGATGACGCCATTCGACTGAAGGCGGTCCAGCCGCGCCTGCACGGTCCCGCGCGCCACCCCGAGCCGCCGCGATGCTTCGAGGACGCCGATCCGCGGTTCGCGCGCCAGGAGCACGATGAGCCGCCCGTCCAGATGATCGATCGCCATGAGCAGGCCTTCCGTAGGCATCCTGTACAGATAGTGCGGCCATCATGGCGATTCGCTGGTCACATTGACCAGCGAATGCGCGAACTATTGCGCACCTTGCGATGTGGGGAGAACCTTCGAATATGACTGAGACCCTGCACACCAGCCCCGAAACCGCCCGGCAGGCCGACCCCTTCCCGGTCAAGGGAATGGACGCGGTCGTCTTCGCCGTGGGCAACGCCAAGCAGGCCGCGCACTACTACTCGACCGCCTTCGGCATGAAGCTCGTGGCCTACTCCGGACCGGAGAACGGCAGCCGCGAGACCGCGAGTTACGTCCTGACCAACGGCGCGGCCCGCTTCGTGTTCACCTCCGTGATCAAACCGTCCACCGAGTGGGGCACCTTCCTCTCCGACCACGTCGCCGCGCACGGCGACGGCGTCGTCGACCTCGCCATCGAGGTCCCGGACGCCCGGGCCGCGTACGCGTACGCCGTCGAGCACGGCGCCCGCGGCATCACCGAGCCGCACGAGGTCAAGGACGAGCACGGCACCGTGGTCCTCGCCGCCATCGCCACGTACGGCAAGACCCGCCACACCCTGGTGGAGCGCTCCGGCTACGAGGGCCCCTACCTCCCCGGCTTCGAGTCCGCCTCCCCGATCGTCGAGCCGCCCGCCAAGCGCACCTTCCAGGCGATCGACCACTGCGTCGGCAACGTCGAGCTCGGCCGGATGAACGAGTGGGTCGGCTTCTACAACCAGGTCATGGGCTTCACCAACATGAAGGAGTTCGTGGGCGACGACATCGCCACCGAGTACTCCGCCCTGATGTCGAAGGTCGTCGCCGACGGCACGCTCAAGGTCAAGTTCCCGATCAACGAGCCGGCCATCGCGAAGAAGAAGTCGCAGATCGACGAGTACCTGGAGTTCTACGGCGGCGCCGGCGTCCAGCACATCGCGCTCGCCACGAACGACATCGTCGCCACGGTCCGCACGATGCGCGCCGCCGGCGTCCAGTTCCTGAACACCCCCGACTCGTACTACGACACGCTCGGCGAGTGGGCCGGCGAGACCCGCGTGCCGGTCGAGACCCTGCGCGAGCTGAAGATCCTCGTCGACCGCGACGAGGACGGCTACCTGCTGCAGATCTTCACCAAGCCGGTCCAGGACCGGCCGACCGTCTTCTTCGAGATGATCGAGCGCCACGGCTCCATGGGCTTCGGCAAGGGCAACTTCAAGGCCCTGTTCGAGGCGATCGAGCGCGAGCAGGAGAAGCGCGGCAACCTCTGACCTGCGTCGCTCTTCCGCACAGAAGGCCGCCGCTCTTCCGCACAGAAGGCCGCCGCGGCCCGGAGCAGTACTCCGGACCGCGGCGGCGTTCACCGTTACGGCACCCGCTTCACGGGCTCTTCGAGGCGTCCGCCTCCGCCGGCTTCTCGGCCGCCGGGCTGCTCGCCGCGGGCTTCGACGGGGACGGGGACGGAGCCGCGGCCGACTTCGAGGGAGCCGGGGCCGGAGCCTCGGGCTTCGTCTCCGGCCCGGCCTCCTTCTTCGGCTCCTTCTTCGGCTCTGGCTTCGGCTCGGGGGCCGGCGGCGGGGGCGGAGGCGGCTGCATGTCGCCCGGCCCGCCCGGCGGCAGCTCGCCCAGCGCGTCCAACGCCTCCTGGGCCAGCGGCGCGGCCAGCGGTGAGAAGGCCGGGTTGGTGCGCACGGCCTCCTCCAGATGGCGGCGGGCCGGACCGTAGTCCTCCAGCTCCCGCTGGATCACGCCCAGGTGGTACGCGTACGAGGCATTCCGTACGCCCGTGTCGACGGCCCGCTCCGCGTACTCCAGGCCCTCCCGCGACTTGCCCGCCCGGTGCAGCGCCCAGCCCAGCGCGTCCGCCACCGCCGCACCTCGGTGCTGCTTCGCCCACTGCCCGCGCAGCAGCTCCACCGCCGTGTCCGGGTCCCCGTGGTCGGCCTCGAAGCGGGCCAGCACCAGGGACTCGTCGACCCCGTCCTTCTTCGCCGCGGCCACCATCTCCCGCAGCTTCGCGTACTGGGTGCGGGCGTCCCCGTCCAGCCCCAGCGACGCGTACAGCTCGCCCAGTTCCAGCGCGTACTCCGGGCGCGGGAGCTTCTCCAGCGCGCTCTGGTACGCGGCCAGCGCCTCATCCGTGCGGTCCAGCGCCACCAGGGCCCGGGCCCGGCCCGCCAGCGAGGCGAGCTGACCGGCGTCCGTGCGCAGCGCCGCGTCGAACTGCGCCACCGCCTCCTCCGGTTCGCCCCGCTCCCAGGCCAGCTCGCCGAGCCGGTGCAGCGCCTCGGCCTTCTCGGCGGGCTGCGTCGCCCGGTCGGCCGCCTCCCGGGCGGTGGCCAGCGCGTCCTCGCGCCAGCCCTGGCCCCGGTAGAGGTCGGCGGTGCGGGCCAGCGCCGGGACGCCCTTGCGCAGCTCGCCGAACTTCTCCGTCGCCGCGGTCGCCGCCTTCTGATCGCCGAGCCCGGTGTACGCGTCGATGAGGACCGGATACACGCTCCAGGCCTTCGGCTGCTGCTTCTTCACCGTCTCGCCCCACCGCTTCGCCGCGAGGAAATCGTGCCGGGCGTTGGCCAGGGCCGCCAGACCCACCCACGCCTCCCCGTTCCCGCGCTCGCCCGGCTGTGCCTCCAGCGAACGCTTCAGGGCCTGTTCCGCGCGGGCGTAGTACGCCGTGTCCGCCGAACGCCGCGCCCACTCCACGTACGCCGTGCCGAGCGTCGCCAGGGACGGGGCGTCCTTCGGGTGGGACTCCACCCACTTCTGCCGGTCCCCGATCAGCGCGGTGAGGTCCGACAGCGAGGCGGGGGAGCCCGCGGTCGTCGCCGCCTCGGCCCGCTCGACCGGACCGGGCTCCTTCGGCCCGTCGCCCTCCCCGTCGTCCACCGCCACCAGCGCCCCGGCCAGCAGCACCCCGGCCGCCACCGCGCCGACCGCGGCCCGGCGCAACGTCGTCCGCAGGGTGGGCGGCGGCGGAGGTACGGCGGTGGCGCCTTCGGCGGGCAGCGCGTATGGGTCCTGCAGGTTCAGCGGGTCCTGCGGATTCTGCGGGGACGGCTCGGGCGGCCGGCGGGATTCCGGATCCTGCTGGGGCATGACATCCATGGCCATCACTGTGCGTCAGTCATACGAGCACACCGCGCCTTGGGATCGTTGCCGCCCACGGGTTCACACCTTTGGCCCCGGGTGTCACGCTTGGATCATGAGCGATCTCCTCGAACGGCTGCGCGCGGGACTGCCTCCCGAGGCGCTGATCACCGATCCGGACGTCACCGCGTCCTACGCCCACGACATGGCGAGCTTCTGCGAGGCCGGCACCCCGGCCGTCGTCGTGCTCCCGCGCACGGTCGAGCAGGTCCAGCACGTCATGCGCACCGCCACCGCGCTGCGCGTCCCGGTCGTCCCGCAGGGCGCCCGTACCGGCCTGTCCGGCGCGGCCAACGCCTCGGACGGCTGCATCGTGCTGTCCCTGGTGAAGATGGACCGGATCCTGGAGATCAGCCCGGTCGACCGGATCGCCGTCGTCGAACCGGGCGTCGTCAACGCGGTGCTCTCACGCGCGGTGAACGAACACGGTCTGTACTACCCGCCGGACCCCTCCAGCTGGGAGACGTGCACCATCGGCGGCAACATCGGCACCGCGTCCGGCGGCCTGTGCTGCGTGAAATACGGGGTCACCGCCGAGTACGTCCTCGGTCTGGACGTCGTCCTCGCCGACGGGCGGCTCCTGACCACCGGCCGCCGCACCGCCAAGGGCGTCGCCGGATACGACCTCACCCGGCTCTTCGTCGGCTCCGAGGGCAGCCTCGGCATCGTCGTCAAGGCCGTCCTCGCACTCAAACCACAGCCGCCCCAGCAGCTCGTCCTCGCCGCCGAGTTCCCCTCGGCGGCCGCCGCCTGTGACGCTGTGTGCCGGATCATGGAGCGCGGTCACACCCCGTCACTCCTCGAACTGATGGACCGTACGACCGTGCGTGCCGTCAACGCGCTGGCCTCCATGGGCCTCCCCGAGACCACCGAGGCCCTGCTCCTCTGCGCCTTCGACACCCCCGACCCGCTCGCCGACCTCGCCGCCGTCGGAGCGCTCTGCACCGCCGCCGGGGCCACCGAAGTGGTCCCCGCCGACAACCCGGCCGAGTCCGAACTGCTCCTCCAGGCCCGCCGGATGTCGCTCACCGCACTGGAGACCGTCAAGTCCGCCACGATGATCGACGACGTCTGCGTACCGCGCTCGCAGCTCGGCGCGATGCTCGCGGGCACGGCGGCCATCGCCGAGGAGTACGACCTCACCATCGGCGTCTGCGCCCACGCGGGCGACGGCAACACCCACCCCGTCGTCTGCTTCGACCACCACGACCCCGACGAGTCCCGCCGGGCCCGCGAGTCCTTCGACGCCATCATGGCGCTCGGTCTGGAGCTCGGCGGAACCATCACCGGCGAGCACGGCGTCGGCGTCCTCAAGAAGGAGTGGCTCGCCCGCGAACTGGGCGAGACCGGCGTCGAACTGCAACGCGGCATCAAGGCCGCCTTCGACCCGCTCGGTCTCCTCAACCCCGGCAAGCTCTTCTGACAGCCCTCCTGTTCGGCCGCTCTCACACCTCACCGTCCTGGGACGGCGACTCGTCCGCCGACCACGGGTCGCTCAGCCACAGGTCGTCCGCCGGCAGCGGGGCCAGCAGCTCCGCCAGCGCCTCGTCGATGCCGAGCCGCTCGGTCTCCGAGCCCGGCGGCACCACCCGCAGGGTCCGCTCCACCCAGGCGGCCACGGCGGCCGAAGGCACCTCCAGCAGGGCGTTGCCGTCGGGGGAGGTGAGGGCCACGCAGATCACGCTGCGGCCCGCGACCTTCGTCGGCCAGATCCGTACGTCCCCGTGCCCGCACGGCCGGAACACGCCCTCCACCAGCAGCTCCCGGGCGAACGTCCAGTGCACGGGCGACTCGGAGCCGATGTGGAAGGCGATGTGCACGGCGTACGGGTCGTCCGTGCGGTACGTCAGCCGGGCGGGTACCGGAATGGACCGCTCGGGGGACAGGACGAGACGCAGCTCCAGCTCACGTTCCACGATGCTCATCATGAGAATGCACAACCTTCCGGTGCTCATGGGCCGGTCCCGTGACCGTCCCGCACAAGGAGAGAGCGCCCTCCCCGCCACCTATTACGCGACTTCTCAAAAAAAACTTCGGGCCGTCCCGAAAGTGGTCCCAAACAGGTGGACCGGCCCGGGGGCGGGCGGCTGTCTGATAGATGTGGACCCTTGTATTGAGGCCGTCCGCCCGCACCGCGGGGACGGCCTGAGGCCTCGAAGAGATACGGGACCCGCTGATGAGCGCGCCAACTCCGGCACCCGGTGACGAAAGCCCCCGCGAGGGCTACTACCCCGACCCCTCCATCCCCGGCTACGTCCGGTACTGGAACGGCGCGTCCTGGGTCCCCGGTACGAGCCGTCCCGCGCCCCGGCAGTCGGGCCCGGCCGCTGCCTCCGCCGCCGCTGCCCCCTCCGGCCCCGCCGCTCCCGTCGCCGGTGCGCAGACCGCACCGGTGGAGGAGACCGGGCCGATCTTCTTCGACGAGGAGGACGGACTCCAGGCGGACGGGGGCGCCCCGGGCGAACCCGCCGCGGACGCCGGGTCGGTCTGGCAGGCGGACACCGCACGCCAGAACGGTTTCGGCGGCGAAGGGGACCGCCGCGTCGACTGGGGCGGGCCGGCGCAGGAGCCCGCCGCCCGCCCGTCGCCGCCGGCCGACCCGAGGACGCCGCTGGCCCAGGACCCGACCGGCGGCGCGCTGCCGGGGATGCGGGAGAGCGGCGACCGGTCCGCCGAGGAGGCCGGGGCACGTCCGCCGACCGACGGGACGGTCACGATCCGCGCGGTGGGGCCGCAGCCGAAGGCGGTACGGGGGAACGCCCCGGAGCCCCGTGCCCTCCCGGCACAGGCGCAGCCCCAGCCGCAGCCGCAGCAGGTCCAACAGGGACAGCAGGCCCAGTCGTCACGGCAGGTCCAGCAGACCCCGCAGGCCCAGCCGCCACAGCAGGCGCAGCCGTTGGCTCCCGCGCCGGTCCGGGGTCCCGCTCCCGCCCCCGTCCCCGCACCGCAGGAAGTACGTCAGGGGCCGGTCCAGGCCCCCGCCGCCGCCCCCGTGCCCACGCCGTCCCCCGCCGCCCCCGCCCCCGTACCTCCGGCGGCCCTGCACACGCCCCTGACGCCCGGCCCCGGCGGCGGCTCCGCCTCCTGGGCGCAGCAGGTCCACCAACTGGCCCAGCCCGAACCGCAGCAGCAGCAACCACAACTGCAGCAGCAGCAGCAACAACTGCAGCAGCAACAGCCGTCGCTCCAGCAGCAGCGACAGGGGCCCGGCCCGGGGGCGGATCAGCCCGTCGTGCCCTGGAAGCCGCCGGTCGACGACCCCTTCCAGCAACTCGCCCGCAACCAGGCCTCGGCCCGGCCCGCCGGGCTCGGCAAGCGGTTCGCCGCCCGGCTGGTCGACAGCCTCGTGCTCGGCGCGGTGGTCGGGGCGGCGGCGGTCCCGCTGGCCACCCGGGCGCTCGACCACATCGACCGGAAGATCACCGCGGCGAAGGAGACGGGGGAGACGGTCACCGTCTGGCTGCTGGACTCCACCACCGGGGCGCTGCTGGGGGCGCTGCTCGCCGCCTTCCTCCTCATCGGCTTCCTCCTGGAGGCGCTGCCGACGGCCAAGTGGGGCCGGACGCTGGGCAAGAAGCTCTGCGGCCTCGACGTACGGGACATCGAGTCCCACGACGCGCCCACCCTGGGCGCGGCCCTGCGCCGCTGGCTCGTCTACGGCGTGCTGGGGCTGCTCGCCATCGGCGTGGTCAACGTCCTCTGGTGCCTGTTCGACCGCCCCTGGCGCCAGTGCTGGCACGACAAGGCCGCCCGCACCTTCGTCGCCGGCTGAGCGGGCGCCGGCTGAGCGGGCGCCGGCTGAGCGGGCGCCGGCTGAGCGGGCACAGGCTGACCGGGCGTCGGCTGGCCGAGCGTCGGCTGGCCGAGCGGGCGGCGACATGCCCGTTTAGACTCGTATGCCACCCTGCGTCCCCCGAACGCACCTGAGCCGTTGCGGGCCCCGGTGGTGCGGGATGCACTGCCCCCATGAGCAACGACCAGCCGACGCCCGGCCAGCCGCCCGAGGACGACGATCCGTTCCTCAAGAAGCCGCAGGAGCCCTCGCCGCCGTCCGAGGGTCAGCCGTACGGCAGTGCGCCGCCCCCGCCGCCGCCTCCGCCCCCGCCGAACGATCCGTACGGCAGCGGCGGCGGTTTCGGGGCGCCCGATCCGCTGGCCGGGATGCCGCCGCTCGCCGAGCCGGGGAAGCGGATCCTGGCGCGGCTCATCGACTTCCTGATCATCTCGATCCCGCTGTATCTGATCTCGCTGCCCTGGGGCGGCGCGGTCGACGTCAACGGGGACGGCGACGACGGGTTCGGCGACGCGGTCGCCAACGGGTACGGCGGAAGCCAGCTGGTGTGGTCGCTCATCGGTCTGGTGGTGTACGTCGCCTACGACACGTACTTCACCCACAAGGACGGCCGTACGGTGGGCAAGCGGCTGCTGAAGCTGCGCGTCGCGATGCTCAACGACGGGCGGGTGCCCGACACCGGGGCCGCACTGATGCGGGCCGTCGTGCTGTGGGCCCCGGCGCTGCTGTGCTGCCCGTGCCTGTGGTGGCTGATCAACATCGTGCTGATGTTCACCGACAAGCCCTACCGGCAGGGGCTCCAGGACAAGGCGGCGAAGACGGTCGTGGTGGCCGCCCGCTAGCGGACCCGGGAACGGCCCGCCGGAACCCGCTCGCGGGTCCCGATGCCCTCCAGCGCGTGGTGAGTTCGGGCGGCGGCGGCAGCGGCCTGCGCGGTCGCCGTCCGCCCGGCCCCCTGCGCCACCCGGTGGCGGGGGAGCGGCAGGCGTACGGCCACCAGGAGGCCGAGGGCCAGCGCGGCCACGCCGACGGCGGCCACCCCGGCGCCGGACTCCGTGCGGAACAGCAGCAGCAGGGCCAGCGTCGTGACGACGACGGTGGCCGAACCGTAGGCGAACTGTGCGGCAGTCGGACGCGGCATGGCGATTTCCGTCCTCGGGACGTCGGATGGGCGGGCGGTCGGCACGGTTGATGGCGCCGAACGACCCTACGACGGTGGATGCCCGAGCCGGACCGGTAGTAAGCGTGACCTAACACACGGTACCGGTGCACAGGGGGCGCACGGAGTCACGCCTCTCACCAACCGGACAGTGGGGCGCGCCTGTTGGAAAGCGCCGACGGCCAGGTCCGGACGGTCACCGTTCTTTTACCGTTCCCATGCCCTCCTCATACCGTCCGCATACCGGAAGGGCACTCCGCATAGTGCACTTGGTCTGTTCAAGTCAAGGTCTGTCTTTTCTCTCATAACTCCGATCGAATGTCGTCACTTGTGACGCGTTTACGCGCGCGGCCCGCTAGATACCCCCCTGGCCGCTGCGCGGACGCCCGGGGAGGACTGCATCAAGTGACCAATCAGAGACGGGCGCTTCGCACCGCCGCCGTTGTCGTGGCCATGGCTGCGACCGCTGCGACGGCGTCGACCTTCGCCACCGCCCAGGCGCATGACAGCTCATCAGGTTCCGGTGTCTCCACCGTCGACCGCCGTGACCCGGCGCCGGCCAAGGGGCATGTGGAGCACAACCTGGAAGGCCCCTTCAGCGAGCAGCAGGCCGCCCAGCGCGAGGCCGCGCTCGGGCAGGTGCTGTCCGGGGACAAGAAGGTGTCGAACCGGAGCGGCTCCAAGGTCGTCAAGCTCGGCGACAAGAAGTACGTGGAGCTCGGCCGGGAGAAGACCGACAAGATCTTCACCATCCTGCTGGAGTTCGGCGACGAGGTCGACGACACCACGATGTTCGACCCGGACGGCGACGGTCCCAAGCCGCCCGTCAAGAAGTACGGCGGCACCCCGGGCCCGGCGCACAACGAGATCGCCAAGCCGGACCCGAAGAAGGACAACAGCACCGCCTGGAAGGACGACTACAACCAGGAGCACTTCCAGGAGCTCTACTTCGGCGAGGGCAAGGGCGTCCACTCGCTCAAGACCTACTACGAGAAGACCTCCTCGGGCCGCTACTCGGTCGAGGGCGAGGTCTCCGACTGGGTCAAGGTCCCCTACAACGAGGCCCGTTACGGCTCCAACTACTGCGGCCAGTCCAACTGCGCCAACGTGTGGGACGCGGTGCGCGACGGTGTGAACGCCTGGGTCGCCGACCAGCAGGCCAAGGGCCGTACCGACGCCGAGATCAAGGCGAACCTGGCCGAGTACGACCAGTGGGACCGCTACGACTACGACGGCGACGGCAACTTCAACGAGCCCGACGGCTACATCGACCACTTCCAGCTGGTCCACGCCGGCGAGGACGAGTCGGCCGGCGGCGGCGCCGAGGGCGAGAACGCCATCTGGGCGCACCGCTGGTACGCGTACGGCACCAACGCCGGTGCGACCGGCCCCGAGGACAACAAGGCCGGTGGCGCCCAGATCGGCGACACGGGCATCTGGGTCGGCGACTACACCGTCCAGCCCGAGAACGGCGGACTGGGCGTCTTCGCCCACGAGTACGCCCACGACCTCGGCCTCCCGGACCTGTACGACACCTCCGGCGGCGGCGAGAACTCCGTCGGCTTCTGGTCCCTGATGTCGGCGGGCTCCTGGCTCGGCACCGGCAAGGGCGAGATCGGCAACCTGCCGGGCGACATGACCTCGTGGGACAAGCTCCAGCTGGGCTGGCTCGACTACGACAAGGCCAAGGCCGGCAAGACCTCGCTGCACAAGCTGGGCGTCTCGGAGTACAACACCAAGGACCCGCAGGCGCTCGTCGTCGAGCTGCCCGAGAAGGCCGTCACCACCACCGTCGTCAAGCCCGCCGAGGGCGCGAAGCAGTGGTGGAGCGACATGGGCGACGACCTGTCGAACACCCTGACCCGCTCGGTCGACCTGACCGGCAAGTCCAAGGCCACGCTGGACCTTTCGGGCTGGTACGACATCGAGGCCGACTACGACTACCTCTACACCGAGGTGTCCGACAACGGCGGCACCAGCTGGACCGCGCTCGACGGCACCGCCGACGGCAAGGCCATCCCGCGCGACGCCAGTGACAAGCCGGCCCTGACCGACGTCTCGGGCGACTACACGAAGCTCTCCTTCCCGCTGGACGCCTACGCGGGCAAGAAGGTCGACCTCCGCTTCCGCTACCAGACGGACGGCGGCGCGGGCGGCAAGGGCTTCGCGGCCGACGAGATCACCGTCACGGCCGACGGCGCCGAGCTCTTCTCGGACAACGCCGAGGGCGACGACAACGGCTGGACCACGAAGGGCTTCTCGCGCATCGGCGAGTCCTTCACCCAGGACTACCCGCAGTACTACATCGCGGAGAACCGCCAGTACGTCTCGTACGACGAGACCCTGAAGGTCGGCCCGTACAACTTCGGCTTCTCCGGCACCCGTCCGGACTGGGTCGAGCACTACGCGTACCAGACGGGTCTGCTGGTCTGGCTCTGGGACACCTCCCAGAAGGACAACAACACCTCCGTCCACCCGGGCCAGGGTCTGATCCTGCCGATCGACGCGCACGCCAAGCCGCTCAAGTGGAAGGACGGCTCGCTCCTGCGCAACAAGATCCAGCCGTTCGACGCGCCGTTCAGCTGGTACCCGAACAAGGGCTTCACGCTCCACAACGCGGACGTCCCGCTGAAGATCCAGCCCGCGCTGGGCAACCCGGTCTTCGACGACCGCAAGGGCACCTACTGGTACAAGGAGAACCCCACGGGCAGTGTCAAGGTTTCTGACACGAACACCCGCATCTCCATCGTGCACGAGCCCCTCAACGGCTCGACCATGAGCGTGCTGGTCAGCCCCTCGGGTCGCTGATCAAGTAAAACCGCAGTTCAAACCATGATCGGCCGTCGCCCTCTAGCGGGCGGCGGCCGATCGTGTTTAGGTGCGTCTTGTTCACATCCTTATTGACACGACGTCTCACGGGGGAGCGCGGAGCATGGCTGGCGGAGGTTTCTGCAGGTTGCCGAACGGCACGGTGGTGGTCGCCCTGACCCTGACCAGACCGGCCGACGGATCAGGTCCCCGCGGCGGTACGGGAGCCGGGCCCGGAGCCCCGGTACGGGTGCTGGTGCACGCGGCGAACCGGGCGCGCGCCCTGACCAGGCTGCGCAATCTGGGGCTGCGGGCGGTCTATCTGCGCGGCAACGACCGGCCGCCGACGCCGGACGAGGTCACGGCGGTGCTGCACCATCCGGACGGGCTGCTGTGGCGGGCCGCCCCGCAGGAGGAGCCGGCCGGCCTGTCGGGCCTCGCGGCCCAGTCGCCCCAGGCGGTCCAGTCCTCCCAGGCGGCCCTGTCATCCCAGGGGCCGGAGTCGTCCCAGGCGCCGCAGTCGTATCAGTCGCTCCAGTCGTGCCAGGAGCTGTGGCACCCGATCAGGGCCCTGCTGGGCTCCTCCGGGTACGCCGGACCGGCCCGCCCGGCCGCTTAGGGCCGCGGGGCGGGGTCCGGGGCCACCGGGGTCACGACGACGCGACGACGGGCGTTCCGGAGAGCTTCACGCCCGCCGTACGCAGCTCCGCCAGGGCCCGTTCCGTGGTCGCCCCGGACACGCCCGCGGTCAGGTCGAGCAGCACGTGCGTGACGAAGCCCTCACGGGCCGCGTCCAGGGCGGTGGCCCGTACGCAGTGGTCGGTGGCGATGCCGACCACGTCGACCTCGGTGACCTCGCGGTCGCGCAGCCACCGGGCGAGGCCGGTGCCGTTCTCGTCGGAGCCCTCGAACCCGCTGTAGGCGGCCGAATACGCCCCCTTGTCGAACACCGTGTCGATCGCGCCGGAGGCGACGGCGGGCGCGAAGTTCGGGTGGAAGCCGACGCCCTCCGTACCGGCGACGCAGTGCACCGGCCAGGAGTGCTCGAAGTCCGGGTTGGGCGAGAAGTGGTCGCCCGGGTCGATGTGGTGGTCGCGGGTGGCCACCACGTGGCGGTAGCCGGGCTGGGCGTCGCCGATCAGGTCGGTGATGGCGGCGGCGACATCGGCACCGCCCGCCACCGCGAGGCTGCCGCCCTCGCAGAAGTCGTTCTGAACGTCCACGACGATCAATGCGCGGTGCATGGCGGGTGTCCTTCGGTGGGGGCGGGAGCGGATGGGGGCGGGAGCGGAAGCGGGAGCGGAAGTGGGAGCGGTGGGGCCGGGATGGGGGTGCCCGGGTGGGTCCGAGGGTTCGAGCCTAGGCACTGGAACGTCACAATCAAGCCCGTCGGCCAAACCCCCGGTTGTGGACCCGGCCGGTCCGGGCGGCCGGGGCGGCCCCGGCGGGCCGCCCCGGCACTGCTCTCAGGCGTACTCGGTCGGGATCACCGGCTCGCCGCGCGACAGCTGGATCGCCGACATCGGCAGCTCCGCGCGCGCGGCCACGTGCCGCTCCCGGACGGCCTCCAGGGGCTCGCGCACGAGCACCTCGCCGCCCCGCACCAGCTCCACCAGCAGCGGCCGGCCGGCCGACGCGGGCATGGGGCCGGTGCCGATCACCTCGGCCTCGGCGACGCCCTGCTCATCGGTCCGGCGGGCGGCCCACTTGCGACCGCCCTTCGACGACTTCGCGCCGAGCGACTTCTTGGCCACCGGCACCAGCGGAGCGTCCGGCTCCGCCGAGCCGGCGCGGGCCACCAGCTTGTAGACCATCGAGCAGGTGGGGTGCCCGCTCCCGGTGACCAGCTGGGTGCCGACCCCGTACGCGTCCACCGGTGCGGCGGCCAGCGAGGCGATGGCGTATTCGTCCAGGTCCGAGGTCACCACGATCTTCGTGCCCGTCGCCCCCAGCTCGTCCAGCTGCTGCCGCACCCGGTGCGCGACCAGCAGCAGGTCCCCGGAGTCGATCCGTACGGCGCCGAGCTCGGGACCCGCGATCTCGACGGCCGCCCGGACCGCCTCGGTCACGTCGTACGTGTCGACCAGCAGCGTCGTGCCCCGGCCCAGCGAGTCCACCTGCGCCCGGAACGCGTCGCGCTCGGTGTCGTGCAGCAGGGTGAAGGCGTGCGCGCTCGTGCCGACGGTCGGGATCGCCCAGCGGAAGCCCGCCGCGAGGTCGGAGGTGGCGTCGAAGCCGCCGACGTACGCGGCGCGGGCCGAGGCCACGGCGGAGAGCTCGTGGGTGCGCCGCGCGCCCATCTCGATCAGCCGGCGGCCCCCGGCGGCGCCCGACATGCGCGAGGCGGCGGCGGCGATGGCGGAGTCGTGGTTGAGGATGGAGAGGATCACCGTCTCCAGCAGCACGCACTCGGCGAAGGACCCCTCCACCCGCAGGATCGGGGAGCCCGGGAAGTAGACCTCGCCCTCCGGGTAGCCCCAGATGTCGCCGCTGAAGCGGTAGCCGGCCAGCCATTCGAGGGTGGGCTCGTCGACGATGTCCTGCTGGCGCAGGAAGCCGATCATCTCGTCGTCGAAGTGGAAGTTCTCCACCGCGTCCAGCACCCGCCCGGTGCCCGCGACGACTCCGTAGCGCCGCCCCTCGGGCAGCCGGCGGGTGAACGCCTCGAAGACCGAGTGCCGGTCGGCGGTGCCGGCCTTGAGGGCCGCCTGCACCATGGTCAGCTCGTACTGGTCGGTGAAGAGCGCCGTCGACGGAACGCCGACCCGTCGCCCGAGGTCCGCTGAGTTCATGGCTGGGATGCTACCCCCTATTCGTCAAAGTGACGAGATGTGGGGTCCGTTTGTGCGCCGGGCCCGCCCGGGTGGCAGCATGGGACAGGTGAGCGTTGCTACCCCCGTAGAGATCGAACGTCCCGATTCGGCCGAGGAGACCTTCGCGGTCCCCGAGCCGGACGTCCCGTGGGTGACGCTCGTCCACAATGACCCGGTCAATCTCATGAGCTATGTGACCTATGTCTTCCAGGCCTACTTCGGCTACCCGAAGGACAAGGCCCACCGGCTCATGATGGACGTGCACCAGAAGGGCCGCGCCGTCGTCTCCAGCGGGAGCCGCGAGGAGATGGAACGCGACGTCCAGGCCATGCACGGCTACGGGCTGTGGGCCACCCTCACCCAGGACCGCAACTAACCCCTTCAGGCCGTTGCCGGCCCGCCTCCACCGCCCCGCCTCCACCCGCCCCGTTCGACCCACCATCGGAGAACCCATGGCCGGCCATTTCGAGGCCACCCCAGGCGGCGGCGCGGCCGTCGCGCTCGACGAGGTCGAGATCTCCATCCTGCGCTCCCTCGCCGTACAGCTGCTCGAACTGATCGGCCCCGGCGACGAGCCCGCCGACGGCGAGGACCCGCTCGCCGCCCTCTTCGCCGAGGGCCCCAGCAAGCCGCCCTCCGACCCGGCGCTCGCCCGGCTCTTCCCCGACGCCTACGGCGGCCCCGACCTGCCCGCCGCGTCCGGAAAGCCGGAGGAGGAGCTGCGCGAGCTGTCCGCCGAGTTCCGCCGCTTCACCGAGAACGACCTGCGCTCCGGCAAGCGCGAGGACGCCGTCACCGTCGTCCGCACCCTGGACGCCCTCGCGCCCGCCGGGGACGGCGGCGCCGTCCTCACCCTCACCGGCGACGAGTGCCGCTGCTGGCTCCGCTCCCTCAACGACCTGCGGCTGACCATCGGCACCCGGCTGGAGGTCTCCGACGAGGAGGAGGGCGAGGAGGGCTCGCTCTACCGGCTCCCCGACTCCGATCCGCGCAAGCCCATGGTGATGGCCTACCTCTGGCTCGGCGCGCTCCAGGAAACGCTCGTCGAGACCCTGATGCCGTAGAGGCGCGGGGCGTCGCTCTCCTTTCCCGCCGCGCCGGAGCGAACGTCATCCGTTCGCTCAACGGACGCTCAGATCCGCATAACGATCCCCCCAAGTGATTCGGCCCTTTCGTGCCGGACGGCCCGCCTTGCCCGCTTTTCGCTGTGGTGTGCGCCACAGAATGTCCCACCGTGTCCCGTGACGGCCGTGATAAATCTTCACGACCGCCCGGGGACGTCACCCCTGTTCCCGGGGGCGCCACAGACCGGCCGAACGCCGGTGGCACTCCATCCATATCCGGGGGGATCAGGACCTGATCCGCAGCCTTGTACGGCGCGGATCGGCGTGGAGAAAGGCGCACCACCATGACATCGGCGCAGGTCGACGAGGGACAGGTCGACAAGGGTCGGCCCGGCGGCGACGCCGGGACCGACGGAGCCGACGGATCCGGCGGCGAGGGATACCAGCGCGGTCTGGGAGCCCGTCAGATCCAGATGATCGCCATCGGCGGAGCCATCGGCACCGGGCTCTTCCTCGGCGCGGGCAAAGCCATCGACCGGGCCGGGCCCAGCCTCATCCTGGCCTACGTCATCGCGGGCCTGGTCATCTTCTTCATCATGCGGGCCCTGGGCGAACTCCTCATGTACCGCCCGGTCTCCGGCTCCTTCTCGGAGTACGCCCGGGAATTCCTCGGCCCGTTCTTCGGATTCGTGACCGGCTGGACGTACTGGCTCTTCTGGGTCGTCACCGGAATCACCGAAGTCACCGCCGCCGCCACCTATATGACGTACTGGTGGAACATTCCGCAGTGGCTGTCCGCCCTGGTGTTCACCGTCATTCTGTACGGCGCCAACCTGATCTCCGTGAAGCTCTTCGGTGAGCTGGAGTTCTGGTTCTCCATGGTCAAGGTCACCGCCATCATCGGCATGATCCTGATCTGCGCGGGCGTCCTCACCATCGGGTTCTCCGACGCCGGCGACACCGCGACCGTCTCCAACCTCTGGAACGACGGCGGCTTCTTCCCCAACGGCCTCACCGGCACGCTCATGACGCTCCAGATCGTCATGTTCGCCTTCCTCGCCGTGGAACTCGTCGGCGTCACCGCCGGGGAGTCCAAGGACCCCAAGACCGTGCTGCCCAAGGCCATCAACACCGTGCCGTGGCGCATCGCCGTCTTCTACGTCGGCGCACTGATCATGATCCTCTCGGTCGTGCCGTGGTCCACCTTCAAGCCCGGCGTCTCGCCGTTCGTGAAGGCCTTCGAGGAGATGGGCCTCGGCATCGGCGCCGCCATCGTCAACTTCGTCGTCCTCACCGCGGCGCTCTCCTCCTGCAACTCCGGCATGTACTCCACCGGCCGCATGCTCCGCGACCTCGCCCTCAACGGCCAGGGCCCCCGCGCCTTCACCAAGCTGACGAGGAACGGCCTGCCGCTGGTCGGCACCACGTTCTCCGCCGCCCTGATGCTCGTCGGCGTGTGGATCAACTACCAGTGGCCGGGCGAGGCGTTCAACTACGTCGTCTCCTTCGCGACCATCTCCGGCATGTGGGCCTGGATCATGATCCTGATCAGCCAGATCCGCTACCGCCGCATGGCCGACGCGGGCCTGCTGCCGCAGTCCTCGTTCAAGGCCCCCGGAGCCCCGTACACCAGCTGGTTCGCGCTCGCCTTCATCGGCCTGGTCATCATGATGATGGCGATCGACAAGGACGCCAGGATCTCGCTCTACTGCGCACCGCTGTGGGCGCTCATCCTCTTCGTCTCCTACCGGGTGCTCCAGGCGCGCACCCCGGAGAAGACCGAGAAGGCCGCCTCCGACACCCACTGACCCCGAGGGCGGGCCCCACGACCGCCCCTCCTCCCGGACTGCCCTCCCCGGCCGCCCCAACGGCCGACGGCGTCCAGCATGCGGCCCCTCGCGTACCACCCACCGGTACGCGAGGGGCCACCTGCCGCAGACCGACCGGCAATTGGGGGGCGGCGTCGCGGGGCTGGGCACGCGCATCTGCGGCGTTGTCGTCAATCACCAACGCTCCGCGTTGACTCAATCCTCCGCCTTGCAGCTGCACGCACCCAGCCCCGCTCCTTCTCCCACCCCCCAATTGCCGGTCGGTCTTATCCTGGCGCCATGCTGACCATCACCCAGACGCTCTACGACCAGATCGTCGCCCACTCCCGCGCCGACCACCCCGACGAGGCGTGCGGAGTGGTCGCGGGCCCGGCCGGGACGGACCGCCCCGAGCGCTTCATCCCGATGCTCAACGCCGCCCGCTCGCCCACGTTCTACGAGTTCGACTCCGCTGACCTCCTCAAGCTCTACCGCGACATGGACGACCGCGACGAGGAGCCGGTGATCGTCTACCACTCGCACACGGCGACCGAGGCCTACCCCTCCCGCACCGACGTCACGTACGCCAACGAACCCGGCGCCCACTACGTCCTCGTCTCCACCGCCGACACCGACGGCTCCGGACCCTTCCAGTTCCGCTCGTACCGCATCGTGGACGGCGAGATCACCGAGGAAGACGTGCAGGTCGTCGAGGCGTACTGAGACAGCCGGGCACCGCGCGGGGCCGCCGCCCGGGTCTGGCACACTGCACCCCAGACCCGACCACAAGGCAGCAGGAACCAGGAAGCCGGTGCGAATCCGGCACGGTCCCGCCACTGTGACCGGGCCCCCTCCCGTACGGACGACTCCCCACGGACGACTCCGCACCGGAGGGCGGCCCGGAAGCCAGGAACTGGCCCGCTGCCTTCTCGCATCGACCAGGGGACGCGGAAATCCCCCGGAGAGGCCCCGCCATGTCCCGGCGCACCCCCGCGCTCATAGCCGCCGCCGTGCTGCTCCCGCTCGCCCTCACCGCCTGCTCCAGCTCCTCCGACGGCGACACCGCCACCGGGGACAAGGCCGCGGCCAAGAGCGACGGCTTCCCGTACACCGTCAAGAACTGCGGCGTCACCACCACGTACAAGGCCCCGCCGAAGCGCGTCGTCACCATGAACCAGCACGTCACCGAGATCATGCTGGAACTGGGCCTGAAGAGCTCCCTCGTCGGCACCGCCTACCTCGACGATCAGGTCCTGCCGAAGTACGCGAAGGACTACGCCGCCGTCCCGGTCATCGCCAAGGAGTACCCCTCCTACGAGCAGGTCCTCGCCACCAACCCCGACTTCGTCTACGGCGGCTACAGCAGCGCCTTCACCGCCGGCGACGGCCGCAGCCGCGAGGCGCTGAAGAAGTCCGGCATCGAGACCCGCCTCAACGCCGAGAGCTGCACCAAGGGCGACCGGCCCATGGACACCCTCTACGAGGAGATCCGCGAGGTCGGCCGCACCTTCGGCGTCCCCGACCGCGCCGAGGCCTGGATCAAGCAGGCCAAGGCCGACAACGCGGCGACGGCCGAGAAGCTCAAGGACCTCAAGGCCCTCCCCGTCTTCGTCTACGACAGCGGCGACAAGACCGCCTTCACCGCCGGCGGCGAGGGCATCGGCAACGAGCTGATCGAGCGGGCCGGCGGCACGAACATCTTCGCCGACCTCGACAAGGCCTTCGGCGACGCCTCCTGGGAGAACGTCGTCGCCCGCAAGCCCGAGGTCATCGTGATCTACGACTACGGCTCCACCACCGTCGAACAGAAGAAGAAGCGCCTCCTGACCGACCCGGCCCTCGCCGACGTCCCCGCCATCAAGAACAAGCGCTTCGCGGTCATGCCGCTCTCCGACGCGGTCCTCGGCGTCCGCGTCCCCGCCGCCGTCGACAAGCTCGCGGCCCAGCTCCACCCGGCGGCCACCACCCCGTGACCTGCCGCACCCCCGCACCGCGGCGGCTGCTCCGCTACACCCTGGTGCTCGGCGTGCTCGCCGCGCTCCTCGCCGCCGCCGTGCTCGCCGCCCTCGCCCTCGGCTCCGTCCGCATCCCGCCCGGTCAGGTCCTCGACATCCTGACCGGGCGGGCGGAGGCGAGCCCCTTCCGCACGATCGTCCTGGACGTCCGGCTGCCCCGGGTGCTGCTCGGCATCGTCGTCGGCGCCGGACTCGCCGTCATCGGCACCGTCCTCCAGGCCCTCGTACGCAACCAGCTCGCCGACCCGTTCCTCCTCGGCGTCTCCTCCGGAGCCTCCACCGGCGCGGTCCTGGTGATCGTCCTCGGCATCGGCGCGTCGCTCGCCACCACCGTCACGATCCCCGCCGCCGCCTTCGCCGGCGCACTGCTCTCGCTGCTGCTCGTCTACACCCTGGCGCGCGGCGGAGGCGGCCTCACCACCAACCGGCTCGTCCTCGCCGGGGTCGCCGTCTCCTACATCCTCTCCGCCCTCACCAGCCTGATCCTGGTCACCTCCGCCCGCGCCGACCACCTCCAGGAAGTCCTCTACTGGACCCTCGGCGGCCTCGGCGCGGCCCGCTGGGACATGCTCGCGCTCCCCACGGTCACCCTGGTCGTCGGCACCGCCGTACTCCTCACCCTGGCCCGCCCGCTCGACCTGCTCCTGGTGGGGGAGGAGGGCGCCACCGTCCTCGGCCTCGACACCGCCCGCTTCCGGGCCGCCGTCTTCGTCCTCGCCTCCCTCATGACCGGGGCGCTCGTCGCGTACAGCGGGGCGATCGGCTTCGTCGGCCTGATGGTCCCGCACATGGCCCGGATGGCGGTGGGCGCCGCACACCGCGCGCTGCTCCCGGTCGTCGCCCTCGGCGGGGCGGTGTTCCTGGTCCTCGCCGACCTGGCCGCCCGGACGCTCGCCGCCCCGCAGGACATCCCGGTCGGCGTCCTCACGGCGCTGACGGGCGGCCCGTTCTTCCTGTGGATGCTCCGCCGCAGACCGGAGGGGGCGCCCGCATGACGACCGTGAGCACAGCCGGAGGGGGCGCCAGCATGACGATGATGCACGCACTTTCTGCCGAGGGAGCCCGCCCGTGACCACCCTGCGCACCGAAGGCCTCTCGTACGGCATCGGCGAGGGCCGCCACCTCGTCGACGCCGTCGACCTCACCGCCGCCGACGGCGAGACCGTCGGCCTCGTAGGCCCCAACGGCAGCGGCAAGACCACCCTCCTGCGCTGCGTCTACGGCACCCTGCGCCCCACCCACGGCCGCGTCCTCCTCGACGGCGACGACCTCGCCACCCTCCCCGTGAAGGCCCGCGCCCAGCGCATCGCCACCGTCCCGCAGGACGGCCACGCCGGATTCGAGCTCACCGTCGGCCAGGTCGTCGCGATGGGCCGCGCCCCGCACAAGCGGTTCTGGGAGGCGGACACCGCCGCCGACACCACCCTCGTCACCGAGGCCCTCGCCCGGGTCGGCATCGCCGCACTCGAACCCCGTACGTTCGCCTCCCTCTCCGGCGGCGAACGCCAGCGCGCCCTGGTCGCCCGCGCCCTGGTCCAGCAGCCCTCGCTCGTCGTCCTGGACGAACCGACCAACCACCTGGACATCCGCTACCAGCTGGAGATCCTCTCCCTGGTCCGCGACCTCGGCACCACCAACCTCCTCGCCCTGCACGACCTCAACCTCGCCGCCTACTACTGCGACCGCCTCTACGTCCTCAAGGACGGCCGCGTCGTCGCCTCCGGCACCCCGGAGAAGGTCCTCACGGCCGAACTGCTGGGCGAGGTGTACGGCGTCGCCGCCGAGGTCAGCACCCATCCGAAGACCGGCGCACCCACCGTCGTCTACCTCCCGGAAGGACGCGCCCGCCCCGCGATGTCCACATAGCGGTCGCTCACCATCCACCATGCGGGATGGCACTCGGGTTTCCGCACAGGGAATCGATACGATGCCCGCATGGTTCCCCATGACGTGAGCAACAAGACGCCGGGCACGCTGCTCGTCGCGCGGCTGCACGTCGACCTGTGCAGGCTCGCCAGCGCGATCTGTCCCACCCGCAGCCTGCCCGTGAGCCGCCCGGCCTGAGCCGCGGTCCGCGCGCCCACCCACACGCACCACCCCCTGCGCGGGGGCAGAAACGCGCGCCCCACGCCACCTCTCCGCATTCGACAGGAGCCCACGCCATGGCCATCGAGGTCCGCATCCCGACCATCCTCCGCACCTACACCGACGGCGCGAAGGCCGTCGAAGGCAACGGGGACACCCTCGCCGACCTCTTCGCCGACCTGGAGAGCCGCCACACCGGCATCCGTGAGCGCATCGTCGACGGCGAGCAGCTCCGCCGCTTCGTGAACGTCTACCTCAACGACGAGGACGTCCGCTTCCTCGACGGCATCAGCACGAAGCTCAGCGACGGCGACAACGTCACGATCCTCCCGGCCGTCGCCGGCGGCATGCGCTGATGCGGTACGACTCCCCGCTGGCGGCCGTGGGGAACACTCCCCTCGTCCGCCTCCCGCGGCTGTCCCCGTCCGAGGACGTCCGTATCTGGGCCAAGCTGGAGGACCGCAACCCCACCGGCTCGATCAAGGACCGCCCGGCGCTCCACATGGTCGAACAGGCCGAGAAGGACGGCCGGCTCACCCCCGGCTGCACCATCCTGGAGCCCACCAGCGGCAACACCGGCATCTCGCTCGCCATGGCGGCCAAGCTCAAGGGCTACCGCATCGTCTGCGTCATGCCGGAGAACACCTCCCAGGAACGGCGCGACCTGCTCGCCATGTGGGGCGCCGAGATCATCTCCTCCCCGGCCGCGGGCGGCTCCAACACCGCCGTACGCGTCGCGAAGGAACTGTCGGCCGAGCACCCGGACTGGGTGATGCTCTACCAGTACGGCAACCCGGACAACGCGGGCGCCCACTACGCCACCACCGGACCGGAGATCCTCACCGACCTCCCGTCCATCACCCACTTCGTCGCGGGCCTCGGCACCACCGGCACCCTCATGGGCGTCGGCCGCTACCTCCGCGAGAACCGCCCGGACATCCAGATCGTCGCCGCCGAACCGCGCTACGACGACCTCGTCTACGGCCTCCGCAACCTCGACGAGGGCTTCGTCCCCGAGCTCTACGACGCCTCGGTCCTCACCACCCGCTTCTCCGTGGGCTCCGCCGACGCGGTCACCCGCACCCGCGAACTCCTCCAGCAGGAGGGCATCTTCGCGGGCGTCTCCACCGGCGCCGCGCTCCACGCGGCGATCGGCGTGGGCAACAAGGCGGTCAAGGCGGGGGAGAGCGCCGACATCGTCTTCGTCGTCGCGGACGGCGGCTGGAAGTACCTGTCGACGGGCGTCTACACGGCGGAGACGACAGAAGCAGCCATCGAAACCCTGCAGGGCCAACTCTGGGCCTGAGCCGTCCGGGGACAAACCCAGCCCGTCCGGCGCTTGAGGACGTCTTTCAAGCCCCTCCGGCGCTTGAGGAGCGGGGCCCGGGGCAGCGCCCCGAAAGGGCCCCCCCCCCCCCCCCCCCCCCCCCGGGCCCCCCCGCGCCCCCCCCCCCCGCGCCCCCCCCCCCCCCCCCCCCCCCCCCCCCCCGCCCCCCCCCCCCCCCCCCCCCACCGGCCCCCC